>JBFHSI010000008.1:0-32450 GCA_041591245.1 Marinobacter sp. | reverse complement strand
GGGTGATGATGGGCGTCTGGTCATTTCTGCGTCAGTTCATGTACACCAAGTTTGTGATCGTGACCGATGACGATGTGAATGCCCGGGACTGGAAAGATGTGATCTGGGCCATAACCACCCGCATGGATCCGGCACGGGACACTACGCTGGTGGAAAACACCCCCATCGACTATCTGGATTTTGCCTCGCCGGTGTCCGGCTTGGGCTCGAAAATGGGGATGGATGCCACCAACAAGTGGCCCGGTGAAACCGATCGGGAATGGGGGACTCCCATTGTTATGACCGACGAGGTCAAACAGCGGGTGGACGATATCTGGGACAGCCTGGGTATTGCGCCCGGGCCGGAGCGCCAGGATTGACCGGCAAGCACCGGGTTATCCTGCGTCCTTCCGGTCTGGCATTCGCTGCCGCTCCCGGTGACGATCTGCTCAGTACCGCCGCCTGTGCCGGTATTGAAGTACCTGCCGCTTGCCGCAATGGTGTGTGTGAAATCTGTGAAGCCCGGCTGCTGGCCGGGGATGCACTGAATACCCGAAACCAACAGAGAATTCCGGTCGGTGGGCGCCTGATGCTGTGCAGGACCCGGGCCCTGACTGACCTCGAACTGGAGATGAATGCTGTTATGGCAGCCGGAAACAATCAGCCTGGGAAATTTCAGGCCAGGGTAGTGGATATACGCCCCCTGAGTCACGATGTGTATCGGGTCGAATTCCAGCTGCCCCGGCGGCGGGATTTGTCCTTTCATGCCGGCCAGTATCTGTCGGTCAATCTGCCGGATGCTGAGCCCAGCTTCTTTTCCATCGCCAGCAGTCCCACCGAAGCCAATATAGAACTGCATATTCAGGCCTCCCCGGACTGGGCCTCGGCCCTGAAGGTGATTGACGCCCTGAAATCCGGCGCTGATGTGACTCTGGAGCTGCCCTATGGTCGGGCCTGCCTGGCCTCGGCGCCCTCAAAACCCCTGTTGCTGGTGGCGGCCGGTACCGGTTTTGCACAGATGAAGGGGTTGCTGGATTATCTCCGGAACACCTCCTACCAGTTGCCGGTAAAACTGTTCTGGGGGGTTCGCCGTCAGGACGATATGTACCTGCGTGAGCAGGCGGAGAGCTGGGCACGGGAGTGGCCACCACTGAGCTTTGTGCCGGTGCTGGGGGATGACGAGGACAATGACTGGAGCGGGCACCATGAACAACTGGTGGCTTCGGTACTCGGATCCGGCGCGGACTGGAGCAACACAGATGTCTACGCCAGCGGCTCGCCGGTGATGGTGTATTCCCTGATGGATGCGCTGCTTGCGGCAGGCCTGCCGGAGCAGGCGTTTTTCTCGGATGTTCTGGAGTACGCCCCCCGCAGCTAGAGGGGGCGCTCAAGCCGGCCTCAGGCCCTGGGCATGGGCAGTTCGGGCAGGCCATTGTCTATGGCCAGATTTTTCATCATCAGCTCGATGCTGGCCTGCTCTTCCCCCATATGGGTATTGAGCCGGCTCAGCTCCGCCAGGGTTTCCCTGCTCTGGCGCAGCTTCAGACTGGTTTCAAAGTATTCCCGGGCCTTGCCCCACAACTCATTGCGCAGACTGAGCCGGCCCAGAGCCAACAGCAATTCCGGGTTGTTGGGGCGATCTTTCAGCCACTGTTCTGCCATCAGCAGCTGCTCGTCCGGTTTCCGCCCCTGGATGCGGCCATAAATATTGATCAGCTCGTCACTCCAGTGGTTTCTCAGCACCTTGCGCAGCAGGGTTTCCGCCTGTGCCTCATCGCCCAGGTCGGCCAGCAGCCGGGCATAGTCCCGGATGGTGTGTTCGTCCCGGCGCAGGAAACCGGGCAGTTCGTCCCACAGCTGGGTCAGTTCGTCCGATGAGGTTTCCCCTTCGCCCTGTTCCTTGCGGCGACGGCAGTCCGCGGCAGCCCGTTCCAGCAGGTTGTGCCATACCTGCCGTTCCAGTTCATTCAGTTCACTTTCCGGAAGCACACTGCGCTTGCGCAGTTCCGGCAGCAGCCTGGACAGCTCTTTCCAGTCCTCCAGGCGAAGGTAGGCATTTTTCAGAAGTTTCAGTACAAAAGGATGGTGGGGGGACTGTTTGCGCAGGCGCAGCAGGGTTGCCAGAGCCTGCTCCAGGCGGTTACCGGCCAGCTGCAGCTGGGCCTGGGTAATGCCCACGGCCATGTCCGATCCTGGCGTGCTTTCAAAGGCCTTGCGCAGCAGTTCGTCCACCGCGGCGTGGTCTCCGGATTCAAAGGAGGCCTGGGCCGCGGCCAGATAGTTGATCAGCGGAGTATCGGCATGCTCTGCTGCGGAGGTGAGCAGTTTCCGTGCCCTGGGCCAGTTGCCTTCAGCCAGTGCCAGCAGGCCCTGGGTGGTCCTGCGCCGGGCCCGGTTGCCACTGCTGCGGGCCAGCCATCCGCGCATGACGCCTGCACCCCGGCGAAAACGCCGGAGCAGACCAATAGTTACCTGGATCAGTATCACCACCGCGATCAACAGCGCCAGTCCTACCCAGAAGTTGGTTTCTATCAGGTAGTTGCCCAGGCTGATGCGGATATAGCCCAGATCATACTGCAGTCCGAGGGACAGTCCGGTGCCGATAAGCAGGGCCAGCAGGATAATCAGCAGCAGACGGATCATGAGGCATCGTCTCCCTGGTCACCGTCGGTCGGGGTTGCCGCCGTACCTGTATCAAGTCGTCCGGCCAGACGTTTTTTCAGAAGAGTCAGCGAGGTGCTGATATCCGGCAGTTCCGGGGCGATATTGTAGGCGGCCAGTTCCCCGAGGCTTTCGGACAGTGCCTTGACCCTTGGATTGCTGGCGTTGTACCAGTTGTCGATGGTGTTCCGGGCCTTGGTCAGGGCGCGTTCATACAGGGCCTGGTTGCCGCGGAGTACCGCCATCTCGGCTTCTTCCAGCATCAGCTGAAGGTTGAGGCGGGCATAGGCACTCTGGTCCGGGGACAGCAGGGGCTTGACCGGTTCATCCAGACGGCGCACCACCACCACCTGCATCAGGGTGGACTTGAAGCGGTTCCAGGCCCGGTTCAGGGCGTTCCCTTCCCCTTCGGTATCTGTCTGGTCTGTGTCGCTGGCGATAAAGCCCGGGGCCTGCTCGTTGATCAGGGCCTGATCGGTGAGCTTGTGAATGCTGCCGATGGCGGCTTCCAGCTGCAGGTACAGGCCGGTGCGGTCTACGGAGCTGATTCCTTTGAGTTCCAGTATTTCCTGTGCCAGCTGCTGGCGTACCGGGTACACGCCGATATCGTCGGATTCCGCCAGTACCTCGTCGGCAGCCTGCAGGGCTGACAGGGAGCCGGCAATATCCCGTTCGATCATCAGGCGCTGGTTGGCGATACGCAGCAGGTACTCGGCCTCGGCCAGCAGCCAGTCAGTGCGGGTACGGTTGCCGGATTCCAGCAGTTCCCGGGCATTGTGATCAATCTGGCGTTGCTGGGTGGCAATGAGTTCCCGCTGGGCACTGAGCTTTTCTTCCAGAGCCTGCAGGCGCTGGCTTTGCTGGCTGCCACTGTTGCCGTAAAGGTCCGCCAGGCGGGTGTTGCTCTGTTGCAACTGCTGCAGGCTTTGTTGTACTGCCTGGTGGTTGTTCCATTGCTGCCAGTTCCACAGGGCCTGTGCTAGGGCAAGGATCAGGGCAAGAACGGCGATCAGCCATACCGGCCAGAGTTTCTGGCGTGCGGGCGGCTCCTGGGGAATGGTGGCGGGTAATTGCTGGGTTGTCTCAGTCACGGGCATCCTTACTTGGCGTTTCCGGAGCCAGGGTTGCATCCGGCGAAGTGCGCTGCAACGGTGGCCACGATGTCATTATCGGCAAGGCTTCCTGGTATACAAGGATTTCTGAACCCGGCTGCGCGGGCCTTCTCGGCAACCCGTTCAGCAGGAACAATCAATAACCTATCGTATAGATTATGGTCGCTCTTCGCACATAGTGCGATGAGATTGTCCAGGGTTTCCCCGGACAGGGCCACTATGGCTTCCGGCTCGAACTGCCCCAGAAGTTGCCGGACCTGTTCCGGAGTATAGTCCGGATTAAAGCGTCTATAGAGAGGCAGAAGGGAAATTCTGGCACCCCGGGCGGACAGGGTGTCGCGAATCAGTTCCCGTCCGTGTTCGGCCCGCACCAGCAGTACCCGGTCACCGTCAATCCGGCTCAGGGGGGGCAGTTCAAGCAGGGCCTCGCTGGTCCAGCCGCGGGCGGGCTGGTGCGGGTTCAGGCCATGTTCGGCCAGTACTGCCGCTGTGCCAGCACCCACCGCATACCAGTGAATGCCGGTGGGCAATTGTGGCCACCAGGTATCCAGCTGGGCCATCAGCAGGCGCGCGGCATAGGGGCTGACCACAATGATATGGGCGTACTGGTCGATGTTGAGAATCAGGGTTCTGCGTTCCGGGGTTTCCGGCAGTGGTTCCCGGTCGATCAGGGGCAGCAGTCGGGTTGAGGCTCCGGCCTCGGAAAAACAGCGGGCCAGTCTGGAGGCTTCGGGCTCGGGCCGGCAGACAAGAATCCGCCGGCCCCGGAGGGCGTCCTTGTCAGTGTGGGGTGTGGCCATAGATCTCTGCCAGCACCTTGTCGGCCCCCTGGGCCAGAAGTTGTTCTGCCAGTTCCCGGCCCAGACGTTCTCCTTCCTGGCGGGGGGCACGACCTTCGACCCGGTAGATGGTGGTGCCATCCACGGCGCCCACCAGTCCGCGCAGCCACAGGGTGTCGTCGTCTTCCAGCAGGGCGTAGGCGGCGATGGGTACCTGGCAGCCGCCTTCAAGGCGTCGGTTCAGGGCACGCTCGGCCTTCACCCGGTCGGCACTGTCGGCATGGTTGAGCTGGTCCAGCATGGCCAGCAGTTCGCTGTCATCCAGCCGGCATTCGATACCCAGAGCGCCCTGGCCCACGGCCGGAAGCGAGATGGTGTCGGGCAGGCTGTAACGGATGCGGTCATGGAAGCCCAGGCGCTTGAGGCCTGAGCTGGCCAGTACGATGGCATCGAATTCCCCGGCGTCCAGTTTCGCCAGGCGGGTGTTTACATTGCCCCGCAGAACCCGGATCTGCAGATCCGGGCGATAGGCCCGCAGCTGGGCTTCCCGGCGCAGGCTGGCGGTGCCGACAATGGCACCTTCGGGCAGGGCCTCAATGTTTTCATAGCGGTTACTGACAAAGGCATCGGTGGGATCTTCCCGCTCACAGATGGCCACCAGTCCCAGGCCTTCCGGAAACTCCATGGGGACGTCCTTCATGGAGTGCACCGCCAGATCGGCCCGGCCATCCAGCATGGCTTCTTCCAGCTCCTTGACGAACAGCCCCTTGCCACCGATTTTGGCCAGCGGCACATCCAGAATCTTGTCGCCCTGGGTTTTGATCTTGACCAGTTCCACGGCCACATTGTCGTTCAGCCGTTCCAGCTCAGACTTGATGAATTCAGCCTGCCACAGGGCCAGTGCACTGCTGCGGGTTGCGATGCGAAGGGTACGTTTTGACATGACACTCACTGTCGGTTCGGAAATGTTCGCCAAGATTACCCTGTGACGCCAAAAAAGTCCCGTCACAGTCAGGGACTTGCCCCTAAAGTCGCGACGTCTGCCCGGGCTGATGTTCCTGCAGCCACTGGCGAACGCTGCCGGCATGGCGGCGGCTCACCGGAAGCTGGCCATGGTCACTGCGGAGCTGGATGACATTCTGGCCTTCGGCGGTGCGTTTCAGGGCCTGGATGAACCTTACCCCCACCAGGGTGTTGCGGTGGGTGCGCAGAAGGTACTGGGGATAGGTGTTTTCCAGTTCCTTGAGGGTGTAGTCGCAGACGGTTTCACCACGGGTATGGTGCAGGGTGACGTATTTCTGGTCGGCGGCGCAGTACAGGATATCGGCCAGGTTGATCAGTTCGGTGCCCCGGTGGGTACGCACCGCCAGTTGCGGGTCGGTCTGGCCGGCATGGGCGGTGGCACTCTGCAGCTGCACCCGGTTGACCCTTTCGGCCCGGGCCAGGGCGTCTGCCAGGGCTTCCTTGCGCACCGGCTTGAGCAGGTAGGAAACCGCCTGCACATTGAAGGCCTCGATGGCATAGGCGTCGTAGGCGGTGCAGAAAATCAGCGCCGGCGGGCTGGGCAGCTGCTGCAGCCGGGCTGCCACCTCCATGCCGTCCATGCCCGGCATACG
The DNA here is from genome assembly GCA_041591245.1 of Marinobacter sp. GTDB lineage: Bacteria > Pseudomonadota > Gammaproteobacteria > Pseudomonadales > Oleiphilaceae > Marinobacter. The sequence continues at coordinate 26,303 of JBFHSI010000008.1, read as the reverse complement.
GATATCCAGCAGCAGTATGTCCGGGTCCAGCTCCGCCACCTGCTGCAGTGCCTGGTTGCCGTCTGCAGCCTCTCCACACACCCGGTAGCCGGGGATGTCGCCGGCCAGACGCTTCAGGCGTTCCCGGGCGAGGGGTTCGTCGTCAACAATAAGAATGCTGCGAGTGGGTCTGTTTTCTGTATTCATGTCCTTGTCTCAGGTCTTTTTCCGGAAGGGGCGCTGCGCCGGGGCAGCCTGAGGGTGACTGTGTAGATATCGTTCTGGTAGCTGTGCTTGAGTACCGCCGGTTCGCCGAAAAGTGCCTGCAGGCGGGACTGGGTATTGGCCAGGGCCATGCGGTTTCCGTTATGCCGGTAGTTGCTTTGTTCCGGTCTGGGGTTCTGGATCATCAGATAGACGAAGTTGCCCCGGGCATGGGCCTCTATGCGCACGGTTCCGCCCTCCGGCCTGGGCTGGATGCCGTGGTAGATGGCATTTTCCACCAGCGGCTGCAGGGTCAGAGGGGGGATGGCCTGCTGTTCCAGTCCGCCCTGAATATCCCAGTCCAGGGTGAGGCGGTCCCCCAGACGCAGGGCCTCGATCGCCAGATAGCGCCGGCACAGGTCCAGTTCCCGGGACAGGGGGATCAGCTGTTCACCGGTGCGCAGGCTGGCCCGGAACAGCTCGGACAGATCCAGAACCGCTTCTTCGGCCAGATCCGGATTGCTGGCGATCAGGCTGGCGATGGTGTTCATGCTGTTGAACAGGAAATGGGGCTGGATACGGGCCTGCAGCGCGGTCAGATGGGCCTGCATTTCCGCTTCCCGCTGCTGCTGCCACTGGTGCTGGAGGTAGAAATAACGCAGCACCATCAGGGTGATCAGCAGTGCCAGCAGCAGCTTCTTGGCAATACCCTGCAGTATATCGGTGCCCGGGCCTGGGGCCAGAATACTGTCGGCAAACAGGCTGAAGGCCAGTACATCCAGTAATACGATGGCGGCGATGGCGACGGTTGCCCGGGTAACCGACAGCCGGGCCAGGCGGTTGCGCAGCAGGCAGATCAGGGCGGCACTGGTGAGGGTGGTCCACTGCACAAACAGGGACAGCAGACCGAAGTAGTTCCAGTCGATCCAGCCCGCCTCGGCCTGAACAATGGCCAGTACCAGCACCAGCAACTCGCTGGTGATCAGCTGCAGAAAGACGGCCCGCACCCGGCACAGGTCCGGGACGAAAAAATCGCCGATGCCGGTGTCTTTGTCAGCGTTCAGGGGTGTCTCCTTTACCCGGGTCAGAATGTTATACTCCTGCCACGTTCAATGTACCCAGTACCCGCCAGATGATGCCGGGCTGTCAGCAGGAAAGATAGACCATGACGGATCAGAAAAAGTCTGACCAGAACACAACCTCCGAAAAACCCTGGGGCGGTCGCTTCAGCGAACCTACCGATGCCTTTGTCGAGCGGTTTACCGCGTCTGTCGGGTTTGATCAGCGCCTGTACCATCACGATATTACCGGATCCATTGCCCATGCCACCATGCTGGCTGCGGTGGGCGTGCTTACCGAGGAAGAGCGGGACACCATTATCGAGGGGCTGAACGGCGTCAAGGCCGATATCGAGTCCGGCACCTTCGAATGGTCTGTCAGCCTGGAAGACGTGCACATGAATGTGGAAGCACGGCTCACTGACCGTATCGGCATCACCGGCAAGAAACTGCACACAGGGCGCAGCCGCAACGATCAGGTGGCCACCGATATCCGTCTGTACCTGCGGGACGAGATAGATGTCATTGCCGAGGAACTCCGGCGCCTGCAGACCGGTCTGCTGGATCTGGCGGAGCGTGAGGCTGACACCATCATGCCCGGCTTCACCCATCTGCAGACCGCCCAGCCGGTTACCTTCGGTCACCATCTGCTGGCCTGGTTTGAAATGCTGGTGCGGGACGGAGAACGCCTGCAGGACTGCCGCAAGCGGGTCAATGTCATGCCCCTGGGGGCCGCGGCCCTGGCCGGTACCACCTATCCCATTGACCGCAATATGACGGCAAAACTGCTGGGCTTTGACCGGCCCACCGAGAACAGTCTGGATTCGGTCAGTGACCGGGATTTTGCCATCGAATTCTGCAGCTTTGCTGCCCTGCTGATGACCCACCTGTCCCGCTTCAGTGAAGAGCTGGTGCTGTGGACCTCGGCCCAGTTCGATTTCATTGATCTGCCGGACCGCTTCTGTACCGGCTCCTCCATCATGCCCCAGAAGAAAAATCCGGATGTGCCGGAACTGGTACGGGGCAAGACCGGCCGGGTCAACGGCCACCTGGTCAGCCTGCTGACCCTGATGAAGAGCCAGCCCCTGGCCTATAACAAGGACAACCAGGAAGACAAGGAACCCCTGTTCGACACAGTGGATACCATCAAGGGTTGCCTGAAGGCCTATGCAGACATGGTGCCGGCTATCCGCGCCAAGGCAGACAACATGCGTGTGGCTGCCAAGCGCGGGTTTTCCACAGCCACCGATCTGGCCGACTATCTGGTCAAGAAAGGGGTGGCGTTCCGGGATGCCCATGAAATCGTCGGCAAGGCGGTGGCATTCGGTGTGGCGGAACAGCGGGATCTGTCGGAGATGACTCTGCAGGAACTGCAGCAGTTTTCGGATGTGATTGCTGAGGACGTATTCGACGTGCTGACTCTGGAAGGTTCCGTGCAGGCCCGGGATCATCTGGGGGGTACTGCTCCGGCACAGGTGCGGGCAGCCGTGGCCCGGGCGCGCCAGCGTCTGGCCTGAATCCGTTGCCCTGAGGTCGGTGCTGGCGCCTAGCTGTCAGCGCCGACCGGCCAACGTGCCGGCGGTGGTGTCAGTTCCGCCAGTGGTCTGGGCTGTGACAGTCTGAGGCCCTGGCCATAGTCAATGCCCAGTGTTCTTGCCTTTCTGAGGGTGTCGTCACTCTCGATAAATGTGGCAACTGTGACCTTGCCGGCCTCTTCGGCGATACGGTGCAGGGTCTCCACCATAATCATCTGTACCGGGTTATCCTGGAGTCCCTGCATCATCCCCCGATCCAGTTTGACGATATCCACTGGCAGCCGTGCCACCAGATGGTAGCTTTCCACTGAGGCGCCGGCACCATCCAGCGCCACCTTGCAGCCAATGCGGTGCAGGGCATCGCACAGCACTGCGGTTTCATCCGGGTATTGTGAGGCATGGGCTTCGCTGATTTCCATACCGAAGCAATCCGGGGTGAAGTTGGAGTTGCGCAACAGGTCTTCCATAAAGTCGGCGAAGGTGTCGTCGAGCACACTGGCCAGTGTCAGGTTGAAGCCACAGTATTTCAGCCGTGGTTCCAGGGCGGGGTATTGGGCCAGCCATGCCAGGGTCTGACGAATTACCTGCCGGTCCAGGGACTTGCCCAGATCAAAGCGTTCGGTCACCGGCAGGTACTGATCCGGAAGCAGGGTTTCCCTGGCTTCGTCGTCAGCGGGGATGCGGCACAGGATTTCGATATATTCGCCCCAGGTGGCACTGGCAATGGGGCGTATGGATTGATACTCCAGTATCAGGTGGTCATTATCCAGGGCCTTGCGGATCTGTTCGGCGTGATGTCCTGCCCGCACGATTTCGCTGCGTTTGTTGATGGCATGGCCGCAGTGGATACGGTTGCGCCCCGAGGTTTTGGCGGCGTGACACAGCTCTGAGGCCTGGGCCAGCAGCTGCTCGGGATCAGCGGGCAGCCCGGGCTCCAGCACCAGCAGGCCGCCAGAGGCGGTGGTCTGCAACACCTGGTCCTGCCATTCAAAGACAAATTCTCCGATCAGGTTGCGGATGGCTTCGGCCATTTTCAGTGCCTGGTTGCCATCGCAGCGTTCCATCAGCACCGCAAAGGTATCGCCGAAGATGTGGGCAAGCACATCCTGCTGGCGGATGCGGATACCCAGGGTTGCTGCCAGTTCCCGCAGATAGCGACTGCAGGTTTCGTTGCCCGCCAGGTCATCCAGTTGGGCAAAGCCGTCCAGGTCCAGATACAGCAGGCAAGCGGCTTCCTGCTGCTCCAGCGAGCGCGTCAGCCGGGCCATAAAACCGCGCCGGTTCAAGAGTCCAGTGGCCGGATCATGAAGGGCCCGGTATTCGCTGCTGGCGGACTGGTTGGGCTGGCGGCTGATGTCCCGGGCCACGTGCACGGCGCCGCTGGTTTCACCCAGGCTGCTGGTCAGGCGCCGGTAGTGAAATTCATAGACGGGCAGGTCCCGGTGTTGTCGGGTGAGGGGCATTTCAATCACAAAGCCGTCACGCTCGAAGGCCCGTTGCCAGAGCCGCTCCATCAGCCGGCGCTCGTTGGGGTAGTCGCGCAGCAGCTGGGTCAGGTTGTCGCCGGGTTTGGGGGTGACCCCGAAGGCATTGGCAAACTGCTGGGCATAGGGCCGGTTGCAGTGCAACAGGGTGAGCTCAAGGTCTACCGCAGCCACCAGGTCCTGGGTCGCCATGGTGGTTGCGGCCAGCACCTGTTCGGCGTGCTTGTGGGCCTGGTCCCGGACCAGTTCGTGGGTATGGTCCACGAGGGTACCGCCCAATTGCTGTATTCGGTCTCCCTGTTTCAGCACCCGGGCATTCAGGCGGACTTTCCGGAGGTTCTGGCGCCCGGTGACTATGGTCAGTTCCATGGAAAAGGGTTTGCCGGTGCGGATGCAGCGGCGGAACATGGCCTGCACCCGGTTCTGGCTGGTCTGGCAGTAAAACAGGGCCTGTTCGGTGGTGATTTCGGTGTCCGGGCGCAGCTCCAGAAGCCGGAACATGCCTTCGGTCCAGGCCATGGCATTGGTGCTGATGTCCAGCTTCCAGAGGCCGAAGCCGGCGTTGCACTCGGCCGAGCGCTGCAGGTGCGGGTCCGTGATCAGGTCGTCCTGCAGGGTAATGCGGGCATTGGCCGCCTGGTCGGAGTCGCGCACGCTCAGGCGCAGGCTCAGGCATGCGGTGTAGAAGAAGCCGTCCTTGTGGCGCAGGGTGATGGGCAGGCTGTGGCCCTTTTCGATACGCCGCCAGTTGCCGGGCACAAAGGGATCATCCTGGGGGGATGCCAGAAGCCGGTGTACATCCTGACCTTCCAGATCGTCCGGTGTGTAGCCCAGAACTGCTTCGGCATGGTGGTCGGCATACAGAACCATGCCTTCGTCATCAATGCGTAACAGGGTTTTGTGCCCGGAGCTATGGGGCGTTTCCGAACGGTAGCGCTGAATGACGAATTCTTTCACAACAGGTGAGCCCTGGTTTTCGGAATATGATCCGGTCGTTGCCGGATTTGATTTCTATCTTTTCCCGATTTTGCCACACTGAGGCCATGATACGGATACTGACACCGAAAAAAATCTTTCTCCCGGAGCTGCCGTGACTGTGCACCAGCGTCCGATTGTGCTGGATTTTGACGAAGGACTGGACCGCAAGACCCTGCGCCGGCTCAGGGACAGATTTCTTGTGGTTAACCGCCAGCGTTGGGAGAGGGCACATTCGGCCCTGAGTTACCGGCAGCAGATGGTTCTGGAAATCCTGCCGCTGGTTTTTCACGCCCATCATCCGGCGTTGCCGGGATATCTGGACGGTGAATGCCCTTACGGCCTGAAAAACTATGAGGTGCCGGAATCCGTACTGACCTCCGCCCGCCGTTTTGCCCGCACTTTCACCCTGAGGGATGACCGCCGCCGGCCACCGGACCTGGAGGCCCTGTTCCTGATGGGCAGTCCGGGCACCCTGGGCCATTCCGTGGCCAGTGATCTGGATGTGTGGCTGTGTCACCGGGGGGATCTGTCCGGGGCGGGTGTCCGCTGCCTGGAGCGCAAGGCGGAAAAACTATCGTCCTGGGCAGCATCCCTGGGGGTGGAGCTGCATGTGTTCGTATTTAGTGCCGATGACTGGCGGGCCGGGCGCCAGCGGGCGGAGGTGACCGGGGAAAACTGTGGCAGTGCCCAGCATTTCCTGCTGCTGGATGAGTTCTATCGGACCGGTATCCACCTGGGGGGCTGTTATCCGGTGTGGTGGCTGGTTCCTGCCGATGACGAGGCGCGATACCAGAGCTGTGTGCGCCAGTTGCTGGATTGCCGTTTTATCCCCAGTGACCAATACATCGATTTCGGCCCGGTGTCGGAAATCCCGAAAGAGGAGTTTCTGGGTGCCGGAGTCTGGCAGCTGTACAAGGGGATCGATGCACCCTGGAAATCGGTACTCAAACTGTTGCTGATTGAATGCTATGCCCAGACCGGAACCCGGCCACTGTTATCTGCAGTATTCAAGCGTGCCGTGTATGGGGGGGAAACCTGTGCCGATAACCTGGACCCCTATGTCCTCCTCTATCAGCGCCTGGAAGCCTGGCTGCTGGAGAGCGAGTCCATGTCACGGCTGGATCTGGTTCGGCGCAGCCTTTATCTGAAGGCGGGATTGCCCCTGTCCCGGGTAGCGGATGGCCAGGACTCCTGGCGTACTCAGCTGCTGCAGACGCTGGTCTCCCGCTGGGGCTGGTCGGAGCAGACCCTTAGCGAACTGGATAACCGCCAGAGCTGGCGTGCTGAAGATGTAATCCGGATGCGCCGGACCATTGTCAGTGAGCTGACCCACGGTTATCGCCTGCTGTCAGAATTGGCCCGGCAACTGGATACCCGTTCTGCCATCAGCGAGGCCGATATCAATCTGCTGGGGCGCAAGCTGTATGCAGCTTTCCAGCGCAAGGCCGGAAAGATAGAGTTGATCAATCCGGGGCTGGCACCAACCCTGGCGGAAGAGAATCTGGCATTTCACCATGCCTCTGAGCAGGGGGGAGAAGCCCGGGGCTGGCTGCTGTACCGGGACCTTGAGGATCCGTCCGATGCTTTCTGGCAGCCGGTGATCCGGCGTTCGGGGAATCTGGCGGAACTGATGGTGTGGTGTTACTGCAATGGCCTGCTGACTACCGCCACCCGCCTGAATGTACGGGCTGGCAACAGTGTCGCATCGGTCAGTGAACTCCGGGAAATGCTGGATGCCCTGGCTGGATTCCTGCCGTTTCCGGTGCCCTCTGCCGGGCGCCAGGCCCTGTCCATGGGAGTCCGGCCCCTGCGTAACCTGCTGCTGGTGAATGTGGGCACTGACCCCCAGTCCAGCCTGACGGAAAAGGGGCTGCACAAGATCAGCGCCCGCCATGACTCCCTGGGTTTCAGCGGAGGCCGGGAGAATCTGGTTATGACCATCGACCAGGTGACCCTGAACAGCTGGTACGAGGTCAGTCTTCAGCATTATGCCGCCGGAGATGTGCTGATCCAGTGTCTGAAAAATATCCTGGCGGCTATTGCCCCCCACCCTGAAGCACTGCCCCTGGTCCGGGTGCACTGCCATAACCGGGGCCATGGTGCGGCCATAGCCCGGCGTATCAGTGAACTGTTCCAGGATGTGTTCCGGCAGTTTTTTGCGGGGGGTAGCGGCCCCCATCCGGTGCGCTATGTGATTGAAATGGACCGTCGCTATTTCCTGCTGCAGTTCGCCGGCAATGAACCCGGATTTGTGGCGCTGGACAGCCTCAGGGCGCTGATGGAGCAGCTGGCGCAGCCCCAGAGCCGGTATGTGCCGGTGGTTTTCGACCGCTATGCGGTGCTGGACGAGCCTCTGCTCAGGGCGGTGTGCCAGGCCAGCGAGCCGGATACTATCCAGGTGTTCTACCGGGTCACCGGGGAACGGACGCAGATATGGGTGATTGACGAGCGGGGCTCCCTGAGCACCTGGGATCAGCCGGTTGCCGGACGGGGGCCAGTGCTAAAACCCTTGCTGCGTTTTCTGGAAAATGTCACGGAACGGCGTGCCCTGAGACAGGCGGAAGCACCGGTGGTGCTGGCCGGGGTGCGCTGCTACGAGCTGGTCCGTCGCGACCGGGACTGGTATCCGGAATACCGTCCGGATACGGGCGCCGGAGCCAGTGTGCAGGGCTTTGAAGTTCAGGCGGTGGGGGTTCAGGACGGCAGCGATCAGCTGGGGTTTGACCTGTTCTGTGGTGACCAGGAGTTTTCCGTGCAGGAATACGGCGACCAGCTGTTTGCAGCCCTGGCCCACTACCTGCGGTCCCGGAACCCGGAGCAGCCTCGCTATCCGGTCACCGTGACGGATATGCACCTGCCCCATGACCTGGACCCCCGGGCTTATCGGCAGGACATTCAGACCAGCCAGTATCTGCATTACCGGTGTGAGCTGGAGACAGCCCTGAACCGGGAGCTGCACACCGGCCCCTAGCCATCTCGCCGCACAGGGCGGGTCTCAGGTATACTCCGGTTCATGGTGAACCCAGGGGTAGTGAGAATGCGAGCACTGAAGGTTTTGATCTCCGGTCTGGTCCTGACGGCCATGCTCGGTGGCTGTGGTCAGAAGGGGGCCTTGTACCGGGACAATCCGGAGGCTGCTGCCGATGCGGTCATGGCGGCCGGGACAGCAGAAACCGGCCAGCGCGATCCACGCCAGGATGAGCAAGTCGGTCACTGACCACGTGCCAGACGGCCCCGCTTAACGAATCAGGAAAATCATGGATTACTTCAATTACCGTAACGGCGAACTCTATGCCGAGGATGTGCCTGTGTCGGAAATTGCCGAGCGTTTCGGCACACCGGCCTACCTCTATTCCCGCGCCACCCTTGAGCGCCATTACCGCGCCTACGACGAAGCCCTGGCCGGGCATCCCCATCTGGTATGTTACGCCGTCAAGGCCAACAGCAACCTGGCGGTACTGAATGTGATGGCCCGGCTGGGTGCCGGCTTTGACATAGTATCCGCCGGTGAGCTGGAGCGGGTACTGCGGGCCGGTGGTGATGCCGGCAAGGTAGTGTTTTCCGGTGTCGGCAAGCAGGAATGGGAAATGAAGCGGGCCCTGGAAGCCGGGGTGCGCTGTTTCAATGTGGAGTCGGATACGGAACTGGACCGGCTTAATGCCGTGGCCGGTGAACTGGGGGTAAAGGCACCGGTTTCCCTGCGGGTGAATCCGGACGTGGATGCCGGTACCCACCCCTATATCTCCACCGGACTGAAAGAGAACAAGTTCGGCATTGATATTGCCCGGGCTCCGGAAGTCTATGCCCGCGCCGCCGGCCTGCCCAATCTGGATGTCCGGGGTGCGGACTGCCATATCGGCTCCCAGCTGACCTCAGTGGCACCATTTCTGGACGCTTTGGATCGAATGCTGGCCCTGATCGACACCCTGGCCGAGCAGGGTATCCACATCCGCCATCTGGATATGGGCGGCGGACTGGGAGTGACCTACGACCAGGAGCAGCCGCCCCAACCGTCGGAGTACGTCCGGGCCCTGTCCGAACGTATGGCCGGCCGGTCGCTGGAGCTGATTCTGGAACCTGGGCGCTCCATTGCCGCCAATGCCGGCATTCTGCTGACCCGGGTTGAGTTCCTGAAATGCACCGAGCACCGTAATTTCGCCATTATTGATGCCGCCATGAACGACCTGATCCGGCCGGCCCTGTACAGCGCCTGGCAGGCAGTGATTCCTGTACGCCCACGCATGGACGAGGAAGAGAAAGTCTGGGATCTGGTGGGGCCTGTGTGCGAAACCGGTGACTTTCTCGGTAAGGATCGCCGGCTCCGACTGCGGGCCGGTGATGTGCTGGCGGTGCGCTCTGCCGGTGCCTACGGATTCGTGATGAGTTCCAACTACAACAGCCGGAACCGCCCGCCGGAACTGATGGTGGACGGAGACCAGGTACATGTCATCCGCCGCCGGGAGACGCTGGAAGACCAGCTGGCTCCCGAATGCTGTCTGCCGGAATGAGCGGGGACGAGGACATGAGCCAGCAGCGACGCAGTTCAGGGCCCCTGATCCGGTTTACCAAAATGCACGGGTTGGGCAATGACTTCATGGTGGTGGATGCCATCAGCCAGCCTTTTCGCATAAGACCGGAAGTAATCCGGGAGCTGGCTGACCGCAATTTCGGTATTGGTTTCGACCAGTTGCTGGTGGTGGAGCCGCCGGGGCTGCCGGATGTGGATTTCCGCTACCGGATCTTCAATGCCGATGGTTCCGAAGTGGAGCAGTGCGGCAATGGCGCCCGGTGTTTTGCCCGTTTTGTCCGTGACCAGCGCCTGACCAACAAACGCATTATCCGGGTTCAGACCGCCAAGGGCGTTATTGAGCTGCGGGTTGGCAAGGACGGTATGGTCATGGTCAACATGGGCGTACCGGAACTGAACCCGCCTGCAATTCCGTTCGCTGCGGACCGGCGCAAGGATGTTTACACCGTGGATGTGGAAGGCGAAACCGTGGAACTGAGCGCTGTATCCATGGGGAATCCCCACGGTGTCCTGCTGGTGGACGATGTGGATACGGCGCCGGTGGCCACCCTGGGGCCTTGCCTTGAAAGTCATCCCCGGTTCCCGGCCCGGGCCAATATCGGGTTTCTGCAGATTGTTGATCGCAGTCATGCCCGGTTGCGGGTGTTTGAGCGCGGCTCCGGAGAGACCCTGGCCTGTGGCAGCGGAGCCTGCGCAGCGGTAGTGGCCGGACGTCTGCGGGGGGTGCTGGACCAGCGGGTGGAAGTCAGCCTGAGGGGCGGGCGCCTGGTCATCGAATGGCAGGGTGAAGGGACCCCTGTTATGATGGAAGGCCCTGCAACCAGTGTTTATGAAGGACAAATACGGCTGCCCGGCGATCACCCGGGACGTCGGCGTAAGGTGGGCCGGTCATCCAGACAGAAGCCCCGACAGCCAGGAGAGCGCAATGACAGAACAAACGGCCCAGCAGAAGGCCGGCGGTGAGCTCACCCGGGAGCAGGTAGCGGACTACCTGCGCAAGCATCCGGACTTTTTTGTGGACCAGGATGAGCTGCTGCGTACCCTGACCCTGCCCCATGACAGTGGCCAGGCGATTTCCCTTGTGGAGCGCCAGATACACCTGTTCCGGGAACAGCGGGACAACCTGCGCAGGGAGCTGGTGGAGCTGGTGACCATAGCCCGCCAGAACGATCGCCTGTTCGAGAAAAGCAAACGCATGCTGATACAGGTGATTGAGGCCCGCACCCTCAACGATATGGCGTCTGTCATAGATGACAGCATCCGCGGCGATTTCGGGCTGGATGCTGCATCCATAATGCTGTTTACCGATGTGGACCTGCAGGACTCGTCCCGGGGGGCTCTGCAGGTGGTCAGTCCTGACCTGGCTCGGGAGCGTTTGGGCAGCCTGCTGGAAGGTGACTGTGCCGTATGCGGACAGTTCCGCCCCAGCGAACGGGAGTTCCTGTTCCCGGGCCGGGAAGAACCTGTGGCCTCGGTGGCCCTGGTGCCCTTGCGCAGTGACGAGCTGGTGGGAGTGTTTGCGGTGGGCAGTTGCACGCCGGGCTATTTTGACAAGAGCATGGGGTCCCTGTTCCTCAGTTATATCAGCGATACCCTCAGTCGCCTGCTGCCGCCTATGGTTCTTCGCCACTCCGGCGTGGCTTCGGTAGCGGAAATCGTATCGGAGTCCCGATAGGGTGACGGAAGTGGAGCCCGGAGTAGACCTGCCGGCCCGGCTGGCCTCTGCCCTGGATCATTTTCTCGAACACCTGGCAGCGGAAAAGCGTTATTCCCCCCGTACCTGTGAAAGTTACCGCCGTGATCTTACCCGCCTGGCCGTTTGGCTGGGCCAGGACCGGAGGAATGACTGGCAGACGGTCACCGGCCACGACCTGCGTCGTTATGTGGCGGTTCTGAGCCGGGAAGGCCTGGGCGGGCGCAGTATCGCCCGACACCTGTCCGCCATTCGCCGTTTCTACCGTTTTCTGCTCAGGGAGCAGCTCGCCGTGGACAACCCGGCGCTGGATATCCGGGCACCCAAAAGCGCCCGCCGCCTGCCCGGCGTGGCTGACGTTGACCAGCTTAACTCCCTGCTGGATGCGGACCCTGAAGACCCCCTGGAAGTACGCGATCTGTGCATGTTCGAGCTGATGTATTCCTCTGGCCTGCGATTGTCGGAGCTGGCGGGGCTGGATCTGGATTCGGTGGACCTGAACGGGGGCGAAGTCCGGGTTCTGGGCAAGGGCGGTAAGGAACGGCTGCTGCCGGTGGGACGCAAGGCCCTGGAAGCGTTACGGACCTGGCTCCCGGTACGCTCGGCCATAGCCCCGGAACAGGAACCGGCGCTGTTCGTCAGCCGTCGGGGCGACCGCCTGAGCCGACGCAGTATTCAGGTACGCCTGCATCGCTGGGGGGTGGCGAAGGGCTCTGACCAGAAACTGCATCCGCACCTTCTGCGTCATTCCTTCGCCAGCCATATGCTCGAGTCCAGTGGTGACCTGCGTGCGGTCCAGGAACTGCTGGGGCATGCGGACATAGTCACAACCCAAGTCTATACTCACCTTGATTTCCAGCATCTTGCGCGGGTTTATGACCAGAGTCACCCCAGGGCCCGACGGCAGGGGTATCATGGCAAGGACTTAGGCGATGGCAAAGTCTCCGACTGACCGGCAAAACAGAACAATAATGGGCGTTACCAAGCCTCTGTATGACAGAAACAGGAGTATCTGATGGCATCTGAAGAGTCCTGGAAGGGCAAATACCTTCAGGAACTTGAGTCTGCGGACCAGCGTGAGATCCAGTGGGGCCGGGAACGCAACGTCCTTGAGCGGATGCTTCTGAGAACCTGTGTGGCTTCGGAAGGGCAGAACCCGGAGCTGGACGAGCTGCTGGCCCGGATCCGGGCAGATATCAAGAAAAATCAGATTGATGTGAATGCCTGGCTGGATCTGCAGGAACAGCTGGACCGGCAGATTGCCCTGCTGGATCAGTTGCCGCCCGCCGCCGTTACCAGCCCGCGCCGGGAGTCCGGAGGAGCCCCGGGTGATGACCGGGATCTGGAGGATGATGGCCAGCGCCTGAGAATTGCCCGCCGTGTTGGCGAGCTACTGGGGCAGCTGCTGAATCAGGTGTCTCTGGAAGCCGATGCGGAAACCCAGGCCCGTACCCTGCAGCGTATGCTGCTGGCCAGTGAGAACTGGGATGAGCTCCGGGAAGGCCTGAATCAGGTGGCGGAGCTGGTTATTACCGCGGTTTCCCGGAGCCAGAGGGAATTTGAAGCCTTTCTCAAGCGTCTGGACGAGCGCCTGGAGCTGCTGCGGGACAACTTCAGCAGCCAGTATTCCGCCCAGTCCGGGCGGATTGATGCCACCGAGCATCTGGACCGGGAAATCCGGGACAAGCTGGAGCGGGTCGGTCGGGACATTCAGGCCAGTGCCGATCTGGGGCAGCTGAAACACTCCGTAAGCCAGCATCTGGAATCCATCGGTCAGGCGGTGGGAAATTACCGGATACAGGAAACCGAAAGGGAGCAGGCGCTGTCTGAACAGCTGGCCGCCATGCAGGAAAAAATTGCCGCCATGGAGGCCCATTCCGAACAGATGCAGGCCCAGATACGGCGGGAGCGTCAGCGCGCCATGACCGATCTGCTGACCCAGTTACCAAACCGGGAAGCCTGGCAGGAACGCCTGTCCTTTGAGTTCAATCGCTGGCAGAGATACCGCCATCCGCTGATCATTGGTGTTATCGACATTGATCTGTTCAAACGTATCAATGACGCCTATGGCCACAAGGCGGGGGACCGGGTGCTGCAGCTGGTGGCCAAGGAACTGAAAGAGCGCCTGCGTAACACAGATTTCATCGCCCGCTTCGGCGGTGAGGAATTCGTGGTGCTGTTACCGGAAACCACGGCCGAAGACGCCAGCAAGGTAATGGACAAGCTCCGCAACCATATCCGCAACCTGCCGTTCCACTTCCGTGGCGAGCCGGTGACAGTAACCTTCTCGGCAGGCCTGGCGGAGTTTACGGCGGGGGATTCGGAGGAAACCGTATTCGAACGGGCCGACCGGGCCCTGTACCAGGCCAAGGACGCCGGCCGGGACCGTGTGTGCGTGGAATCCGGGGATCAGTGACGCATCCGCGCATCCAGCTCATCAATAACTTCTGCCCAGTCGCTGTCATCTTCCAGCCCCTCTTCCAGAAACTGGGACTGACCCGGAGACCAGAAGGGGGCGTCCTGCAGGGCGACTTCACGGGGCAGTGGTGAATTCCGGGCGATAAAATCCTCTATCCCTTGCTCATCTGCCGGTAACCCGAGCTGCTGGAACAGGGTGCTCAGGGTATGTTTGCTGGTATCCATGAATATGATCCTCCTGATAGACGTTTACCTGAATGAAATTCCGGGTGTTTACAGGTATTGTTCCCTGAAATGTAGTGGAACCCTTGAGGATATCCAGTGAAGGCCTTCCTTCCTGTCTTACTATGCTGTCTGCTGGCCCTGTTTCAATCCCCGCTCAGGGCCGATCCCCCCATGCCATCGCCGGCGCCGGTTCTGGGTGTCGAGGATCTGACCTGGCTGGAGCAGCAGGATGGCTTCAGAATCGGGGTTGTTGCCGGACAGGTGCCGCTGGTTTTTGATACCGGGAATGGCCTCCTGGCCGGTACCTACATCGATTATCTGTCCAAACTGTCGGACAAACTGGGAGTAGCGGTTGAACCGGTTCTGCTGAACAGCCCCCGGGACGCCGCTGCCGGACCGGACCTTGCCCCGCTGGATGCCATTCTCACCACCCGCCTGCCGGATGCCCCGGTGACGCCGGGCAAGCGTTACACCGAACCTCTCATGTCCCTGACCTACGGCCTGTTTGTCAGCGCCGGTGATGCCGGCATCCGCACCCTTGCGGATCTGGAAGGGGAGCGGATTGCCATTATCGACGGCGACAGTAACCAGTTCCCCATGCTGGATCCGGTGGAAAGCTTTATCCCGGTGCAGGTAGACAGTATTGGCGAGGCCGTGAGCCAGGTATTGTCCGGTCAGGCGGAAGCCTTTCTGGGACCGGTGCCGGTGGTGTCGGACTATCTGCAGTCGGCAATGATCAACGGTATTGGCCTGGCGGTTCTGCTGGATCAGAAAACCGTGGATGTTGTTCTGCAGGTGGATCTGGATAAGGAGCGCCTGTACCGGGTGCTGAACAAGTCTGTGGAAGCCTTCAGCCACAACGAACACAGGGCTATTCGCCAGTCCTGGCTGCAGGCCGATGTTCCCGCCCTGGAGCGTAACGGCATGGAGTTG
The DNA here is from genome assembly GCA_041591245.1 of Marinobacter sp. Lineage (GTDB taxonomy): Bacteria > Pseudomonadota > Gammaproteobacteria > Pseudomonadales > Oleiphilaceae > Marinobacter. The sequence goes on along the minus strand of JBFHSI010000008.1, from coordinate 11,268 downwards.
TCGGCAACAGATATCGAATGGCTCAAGCGCCACCCGGATCTGCGGGTGGCCTTTCGCACCGACTGGCCGCCGTTTGAATACGCCCAGGACGGCCATCCGACCGGTCTGGTAGCGGATCTGGTCAAGCGCCTGGAGAGCCAGCTCAAGGTCCATTTCCGCCCGGTTCTGATGGCGGACCGCATCCATGCCGAAGAGGCCCTGAACCAGGGCAATCTGGAAATACTGCCGGCGGTGTCCCGTACCCCCAGAACCCAGGATCAGTTTCTGTTTTCCCGGGCCTACCAGACGGTCCCCATAGCCCTGGTAATCCGGGATGATGGCCGCTTTATCGGTGATCTGCGGGAATTGCGGGACGAGAGGGTCGGGGTGGTCAATCGCCATGCCGCCCATGACTATCTGCTGATCAATCATCCGAACCTGGACCTGTACCCGGTGGAGACGGTGGAGGACGGGCTGCTGGCCCTGTCCAACGGCGATCTGGATGTGATGGTGACCCATATTCCTGCGGTCAGCTATACCGTGGCCCGGCTGGGACTGTCGAACCTCCGGATCACCAGTATTACCCCCTACCAGTTCGACCTGCGCCTGGCGGTAGGCAAGGACAACCCGGAGCTGCACCGGATTCTCAACAAGGCCCTGGGCAGCCTGGAAGAGGAAGAAACGGAAAACATCTACAACCGCTGGATCCATCTGGATATCGAGCAGGAAACCGACTATACCGCGGTTCGCCGGGTGGTGATGATTGCGGTGCTGGTGGTGCTGATTTTCCTGTACTGGAACCGCAAACTGTCCCGGGAAGTGGATGAACGTATCCGCTCGGAAAACGCTCTGCGTCGTAGTGAGGATGAGCTGCGTGCCGCCAAGCTGGAAGCCGAGCGCCTGGCCCGGGAAGCCGAGGCCGCCAACCGGGCCAAGAGTGAATTTCTGGCCAATATGTCCCATGAGATCCGCACCCCCATGAATGCGGTGATCGGCTACAGCGACCTGCTCAGCAATTCCGTGACCGATCCCCAGCAGCGTAACTATCTGGATGCCATCCGGGCCGGCAGCCGCAGCCTGCTGATGCTGATCAACGACATTCTTGACCTGTCCCGGATTGAGGCCGGGAAGATGCGCCTGGATTACTCTGCGGTGTCCATGCGCCGTCTGCTCAGCGATGTGCGCCATATTTTCGATCTGCGTGCCCGGGAGCAGGGCATCACCCTGGAAGTGAGTGTGGACTCGAAAATGCCGGCAGCGATGATGCTGGATGAGACCCGCCTGCGTCAGGTGCTGTTCAACCTGGTGGGCAACGCCATCAAGTTTACCCATGATGGAGGAGTGACCGTGCGGGCCAGCACGGCGCCGGTTGAAGGTGACTCCCCAGAGGATGACCGTTCCTACTGCCAGCTGGTGGTGTCGGTAAAAGACACCGGAATCGGCATAGCTCCGGATCAGTGTGACCGAATATTCGATGCCTTTGAACAGCAGGAAGGTCAGAACACCCGACGCTATGGCGGAACTGGCCTGGGACTGGCGATCAGCCGGAAACTGGTGCGCATGATGGGCGGTGAGCTGGAGCTGGAAAGCGAGCTGGGGCAGGGCTCGGTCTTTACCGTGGTGCTGCCGAAAGTGGAGGTGACCGGTGAGCAGGCAGAGGATGAGGGCGAGCCCAAAGAAGAGGAGCGCCTGCTGGCACAGACCCTGAGCATTCAGGAACGGGGCTGGCTCAGGGAGCAGTTGGCTGCAGACTTTGGGGATGAATGGGAAGAAGTGCGGGAAAGCGGTGACCCGGAGCAGATGAAGGATTTTGCACGTCGGTTACAGGCCTGGGGACAGAGATTCCGGTCGGCCTCGGTGGCCCGTTACGGAGAGAAACTGCTGGCGGATGTGGAGGCGTTCAATCTGGATGCGGTAAACAGCGCCCTGGAGGCTTTCCCGAAACTGCTGGGCAGCCGGGACTAGGCGTTACAGGCAGTCGAACTGGGAACGGCGATCAAAGGCTACGGACACCATGTCGTAGCCGGAATCAGACAGGTGCCGGATCAGTTCCCGGTCCTTCAGCAGGGTCATGCACACCTTGTGAACGCTGGCCTGGAGCTGCTCAGTGGCGGGTTCCTCGTCCTGAAAACGGAAGTCCACAATCAGGTATTTGCGGTCTACCGAAGAAGTCGCGGGAATGTCTTCCCGTTCGACGCTTTCGTAGCCGATATAGGTGGCCTGTTGCTGGGCAAACACCCGGCTCATCAGCACATCCAGATTTTCGGAATGGGCAGCGGGAGCGCTCAGGGCAAGGGCTGAAGCAGTCATGCAGACGGACAGGCGGGTGATCATAGGGGGCTCCGGAGGCATTCCATTGTCATGTAACTGGATGTAATTTTAGGTTACAGAATGATTATTGCAAACCGCGTCGCATTTTACGCCAGTCAATACAGAAGTTTTTCAATTGTTTGCAGTCTCTAGCCGGCCTTCAGGGCAAGGCCGGACTGCCGGAGCGCCGCGCTATCAACTATGATGTGGCGTAAAGAAACGGAAGGAGGAAGGTTCATGTTTCAGCTGGTATTCAAGGGCGAGTGTGCGCCAGGAACGGATCAGCAAACCGCACGGAATAATGCCCGGGCACTGTTCAAGGCCAGTGTGGAACAGGTGGACCGGATGTTCAGTGGCCAGCCGGTGGTGATACGTAACAAGCTGGAACAGGAACAGGCCGAGAAATACCGGGCGGTGCTGGCCCGCCACGGCATGCTGGCCTATGTCCAGCCCATGCCGGGCAGCGCCAGGGTTTCCGCACCGGCTGCGGCGCAAGCTGCGCCCAGGAATCCGGCACCGTCTGCAGGGGGGCAGCCTGCTTCCCGGGAACCGGTCCGGCCGGATACTGATCAATCCGGTTCGCAGGTTCCGGCTACCGAACCTGGCGATCGCCTGCCGGTGGCGGGAGAGAAGGTGGATGATATTCTGGCCGGTTCCGGCCTGAGTCTGGACCCGGTGGGGGTTACCCTGGTGGAGCCGGAGGAAGTTGAGCCTCCCATGTTCCAGCACCTGGATGACTGGTCCCTGGCTCCCCCTGGGACAGATCTCGGGGTGAAGCGGGACCTGCCGCCACCACCGGTTCCCGATGTGTCCCACCTGTCTCTGGTGGACGAAGACTCGTCCGGAAAACCGTGACGGCTTCCTGCGGTACCGGCCCCGGGCGGCGAATCTGCCTGCTTCTGGGGTTGCTGGGGGTGCTGGTCTGGACATCGTCACTGGTGGCGGCCGAGCGTCCCAAGGTGGGGCTGGTGCTCAGTGGCGGTGGCGCCAAGGGTATGGCCCATGTGGGGGTACTGCGGGTACTGGAGGAAATGAACATCCCGGTGGATGTGGTGGTGGGCACCAGCGCCGGTTCCGCTGTGGGCGCCCTCTACGCCTCGGGCATGCCGGTGGATGATATCGAGACCCGGTTTATCGGCATGGACTGGCTGTCCAACTTCCGGGATGACCCGGGCCGCAGCTACCGGCCGGTGCGACGGAAGCAGGAAGAGTGGCGTGTCCCCCTGACCCCGGGTATCGGTGTCCGTGCTGATGGCCTGCATGTGGGGGGCGGCATTATTGCCGGCCAGAATCTGGGGTTTCTGCTCAACCAGCTGACACACAATGCGGCCCTGGTGAACGATTTTGATCGTCTGGCCATCCCCTTCCGGGCCGTGGCCACGGACCTGGAAACCGGCGAGCCGGTGGTCATGGCCAGTGGCAATCTGGCCGAGGCCATCCGCGCCAGCATGAGTATTCCCGGGGTATATGCTCCGGTGGAAATCAACGGAAAGCTGCTGGTGGACGGCGGTGTAGCCAACAACCTGCCGGTCAGTGTGGCCCGGGATATGGGGGCCGACATTATTATCGCCGTGGACATCACCGACAAGCTTCAGGAAACCGACAAGCTCCGGGAAGCCTTTTCCGTGGTGGGCCAGCTCACCACCCTGATGACCTGGCGCAATACCGATGAACAACTGGCTCTGCTGAAATCACAGGATGTGCTGATCCGCCCGGATCTGGAAGGCTACACCTCGGCGGATTTCTACGATGCTCCGGTACTGTTTGAGCTGGGCGCAACGGCGGCGCGATCCCATGCCGTGGAGCTGAACCCCCTGCGGGTGTCCCGCACGGAATGGACCGCCTACAAGGCCCGGCTGGCTTCCCAGAGTTACCGTGCCGGCCCGGTGATCCGCATAGATATCGAGCAGAAAGGCAAACTGGACCAGGACTTTCTGCGGGAACGGATTCACCAGAAAACCGGCGAGCCCCTGGATGTGGCGATGCTGGAAACCGACCTGAAACGCATCTACGGCCTGGGCTACTACCAGACCGTTTCCTATTCCCTGACGCCCTCGCCGGAGGGCACCATACTGACGATCCGGGCACAGGAGAAAAGCTGGGGCCCCAACTACCTGGCTTTTGGGCTCAACTACGAAGACAACTTCGATGGTGAAACCCACCTGAATCTGGCTTCTGCATTGCGGATGACGGAACTCAATAGCCTGGGAGCCGAATGGCAGACCGGGCTGCAGCTGGGGACGGATCCCCGGGTTCGCAGCCAGTGGTTTCAGCCCCTGGACTATGGTTACCAGCGTTTCCTGATACTGGGAGCAGAATACAGCCGGGATACCCTGAGTATCTACGACGGTGACCTGCGTATTTCCGAAGTGGATGTGTCCATGCGCCAGGCCGATATCACCCTGGGTATGGAGCTGGGGGGCAATGGTGAATTGCGCTTCGGCTACAACCGTGGCTACGCCAGTATCGACAAGCAGGTAGGGCTGGCGGTGGATTCTGATGGCTCGGTGGATCAGGGCGGGCTGACGCTGCAGCTGGTTCACGATTCCCTGGACGACGCCTTTTTTCCCCGCCATGGAGCCTTTGCCGGCCTGCGGGGCCGCTTCGAGCGGCAGGATCTGGGCTCGGACCGGCATTTTGATTCAGTGACCGGCATGGTGCTGGGTACCAACAGCTGGAAAGGCTTCAATCTGACCGGCCTGCTGTATGCGGAAGCCGCCACCCGGGGCGAGCCGGGAATTGAGAATGCGGTGCGCCTGGGTGGATTCCGGCGCCTGTCGGCCTATGCCCCTGGCCAGATCACCGGCAATGATGCCCTGATGGGAGCGGTGTACGCCAGCCAGGACTTTGGCGGCCCGATCATGCCCTGGTTTGCCGGTATGGGACTGGAAGCGGGCAATGCCTGGGAGTCCCTGGGGCAGGCCAGCTGGAGCGACTCCCTGCGCTCCTGGAGCCTGTTTGCCGGTGTGGATACTTTTCTGGGACCGGTGCAGGTGGCTGCCGCCTATAACAACCGGGAGAACCTGAGCGTTTACCTGAATATAGGTTTCTCGTTCACCCAGCTGTTTTACTGAGCGCCCGGGGCGACTGTAACAGATGCTCCAATGGCATCCAGAACCTGCTGGCACTGCTGCCGGGAATAGCGGTGCAGAATATCTGCCAGCATCTGTTCATCCTGGCTCCGGATAGCCTGCAGGGAATTCTGGATGTAGTTCAGGCTGTCCTCAAGCACCTGATGGCCTCCGCGCTGAAACACCACAAAGGCGCAACGCCTGGCGGATGGCCACAGGTCCTCGATGGCGGAGGAAATGAAGTAGTTGTCCGCATAGGCCAGGGAAGCCTTGGTGTACTCCATGCCCAGTTCCAGAAAACCGGTCAGATCCTGCTTCTCAAGGCAGCCCGCCATACCCTCATAGAGGGACTGCAGATGCGCCATATCCTTGTCCTGCCGGCACCTGAGCAGCTTGCCGCCGGTGTGGGTCAGATAGAGTTCCAGGGTTTCATACAGACTGCGAACAAAGTGTTCGTCCAGCTCGGTCACAAAGGCACCCTTGCGGGGCACGTTGCGTACCAGGTGGCGTTTTTCCAGCAGCAACAGGGCCTCCCGGACCGAGCCGTGGCTGACGTTCAGCTGTTTGGCCATGGCACTTTCATAGATACGCTCGCCGGAACGCAGCTGACCGTAGGCAATCAGATCTTCAACGTGGCAGGCGACCTGCTCGGTCAGGGTTTTTCGGGGCTGTATCCTGGTCATGGTGGTGGACTGATGATGAATGCCGGTGGATAGGGACTGGCATGTTCGCATATTCCGGCCCCGGGAAACCAGTTAGCCAAAAGTTCACAGCAGGGGCGCCGCCAGGCGAATGGCCCGGCAGCTCAGGCGGAACAGAGTGGAGCGGTTTTCATAGTCACTTTCGGTCATCAGCCGGGAGGCGGCGAAGTCGGCTTCCAGCATGGATTCCACACTGCGGATGAAATGGGGGGCCGTGGTGATGGCGGAAATCTCGAAATTCAGACGCATGGAGCGGTTATCCAGATTGGCGGTACCGACGGCGGCATAGCGGTCATCCACCAGAATGACTTTCTGGTGCATGAAGCCCGGGTGGTAACGGCAGATCTTGATGCCGCCCTTGCAGGCCTGAACCAGATAGGAATAGGCCGCCAGCCGGATCAGCGGGTTGTCGGACTTCTCCGGAATCAGAATCCGGACATCCACTCCCCGCAGGGCGGCCAGCTGCAGTGCATTCATGATCTGCAGGTCGGGAACGAAATAGGGTGAGGCGATCCACAGCCGGGTACGGGCATTGTTGATGCAGTTCAGGAAAAACAGGGTGCAGCTTTCCTGGATATCGGCGGGGCCTGTGGGCAGAATCAGCACTTCATCCTTGCCGGGCATGGTGGCCGGCGGAGTCCAGTCCAGCTCCGGAAACTGGTCGCTGGCCCAGTTCCAGTCTTCCAGCCAGGCCAGCTGCAGGCCGGCCACGGCTGGGCCTTCCACCCGGCAGTGGGTATCCCGCCAGGGCTCCCGGTCGATGGCGGTGCCCAGATATTCATCGCCCAGATTGATGCCGCCGACAAAACCCACCTGACCATCGCACACCAGCAGCTTGCGGTGATTGCGGAAGTTGATCTGGAACCGGCCCCGGCGGATATCACCATCGCCAAAAGAGGCCATTTTGGCGCCGGCTGCTGACAGCTCGTTCAGGTAGGTCTGGGGCAGCCAGACGCTGCCAATGTCGTCATACAGGAACCATACCTGCACCCCCTGGGCCAGCTTGCGTTCGAGAATGGACTTGATGCGCTGGCCCACCCGGTCCGAGCGGACAATATAGAACTCCAGAAGGATATAGCGGGTGGCATTCTCCATGGCCTCAAACAGCGCCTGGAAGGTGGCTTCGCCGTCCCGCAGCAGGGTGCACCGGTTGCCTTTTGTGAAGGGCTGGCGGCTGAGTTTGCACAGTACCTGAAGTTCGTCCGGCAGGGCGTTGCTGGTGGCCCGGGGGTTGGAGGCGATCTGTTGCTCGAAACTGGCCAAGTGGTCGCTGAGCAGGCGGTCTCCCATACGTTTGGCTTCCACGTAACCCCGGAACCGGGAGCGGCCGAACAGAAGAAACACCGGGAGAGCCAGATAGGGCATGCCCAGCAGGGCAATGATCCAGGCAATGGCACTCTGACTGGTGCGGTAGGTGAGCAGTATCCGGTAGACACAGGCGATGGCCCCGATGTAGATCAGGGCAATGACAACAGCAACCAGCGACAACTGATCCATGTCTACTCCTTGTATTCGGCTGCCCCGGTGGTGTCGTCAGCGTCCATGGCCAGGTGTTGGGCCCGGTACTGGGCCGGTGCGGTTCCGGTCCAGCGTTTGAATGCCCGGCTGAAGGCGCTGAGTTCGGAAAATCCTAGCAGAAAGGCGATCTCCCCCAGGGCGTAGTGATCGGAGGCCACATAGCGCAGCGCCTTGTCCTTGCGTATCTGCTCCACCAGTTCGTGGAAACTCAGGCCCTCTTTCTTGAGTTTCCGGTACAGGGTCTGCCGGCTCATATGGCACTGCTTCGCCAGGGTGTCAGCGTCTATCTTTTCCGTGGCCATCTGTTGGGATATGAGCCGCCGCACCTTGCGGCTGAAGGAGCGCCGGGGCTGCAGGCGCGCCAGCAGCACATTGACCTGGCGCAACATGGCAGAGTGGATATAGGGATTGCGCCGGGGAATGGTCTGGTCCAGATGGCGGCAGTGAAAGGCCAGCCGGGTGTGCTCACAGTCAAACCGGACCTCACCCCCAAGGAGCTGGCCATAGTCATCGGCATAGCCGGGGCGGGAATGGGCAATTTCCGTCCACTCGGCACGCAGGCCGGGATGGATAAAGTGGCGGGTGCGGCTGATGACTGCTGCCAGGGTCCGGTCCATGTCCTGGCGGCAGTAAAGCTCCGGTGGGTCCGGCCGCCAGGTGAGAATGGCCAGTTTGCCCGAGCGTTCAAACTCCAGGGTAACCGATTCGTTGATCAGCCGGTGCAGGCGGACATACTGGGTGACCGCCTCGCCCAGGGTATCGCAGTTGAAGAAGACATGGCCAACCAGCCCCATGCGCTCCGGGTCCACCACCTGTCCTGCATGCAGCCCTATACCCGGATCGCCGGTGACCTGCTCCGCGTATTGCCATAACTGGTAATGCTGTCGGGCCGGCACCCGCAGGTCCGGATCGGACAGTGTCGCCATATCGAAACCGGTGATCCTTTCCACAACGGCAGGGTCCAGTACGCCCTGGCGTTCCAGATAGCTGGCCAGAGCCAGGGTGCTGGAGGCCGCAACGAGGGGAGTGCTTGTGGTTTCAGGCCGGGCCGGAGTCACAGTTTCTGTTCCGATAGTTAACAAGGTGTCATGGGTGTTGGTACAAAATGTCAAGCTTATGAAACAGCCTGTCAACGGCTTGTCACAGGGGTAACGATACCATTAAGGCATCAGGTTGGAGCAATGGAAAGGTCAATTCAGGAGAGAGTCTATGGAACAGCAGATTTTTGTACCCCGTACAGAGAGCGAACAGAGCAATGTACTGGCGCTCGCAGACTATCTGAACAGCATTTTCTACTGCTGATCAGCCACAGCGTAAGTCTATGACCTTGTAGCCGGGATATTCCCGGCTTTTTTTCGTCCGGAGTTTCTGCCCGGGAATTTGCGCGGGCCGGTGGCAGTGGTAATGTAACCGCCCTGAAACTGCCAATTGACTCCGGAGGCTGTCTGTCCATGTGTGTTGAGCTCAATCACCGTATTTCCGGCGAAGGTGCGCCGTTGATCCTGTTACACGGTTTGTTCGGATCCCTGGAAAACCTTGGGGGCGTTGCCCGCCGGCTGCAGGACAAATGGCAGATTCATGCCCTGGATCAGCGTAACCATGGCAGCTCGCCCCATACCGACCATATGGATTACCCGGCCATGGCCAGGGATGTGGTTGCCTATATGGATGCCCAGGGACTGGATCGCGTCTCCATACTGGGCCATTCCATGGGCGGCAAGGTGGCGATGCAGGTTGCCCTGCTGTATCCGGAGCGGGTGGAGCGGATTATTGCAGCCGATATAGCGCCGGTGACCTATGCCCCGAGACACGATGCCATTCTTGAAGCCCTGAAAAGTATCGATCTGAGCGGTGTCCGTTCCCGCAAGGATGCCGACCGGCTGATGGCCGAGTATGTGGATACCGAGGCCACCCGCCAGTTCCTGCTGAAAAACCTCGAACGGGTTCCCCGGGAACAGCAGACGGAAAACGGCCCCATGTTCCGCTGGCGCCTGAACCTGCCGGTCATTGATGCCTGTTACAGCAACCTGGCTGCCGGCCCCGAAGGCACGCCCTTTACCGGACCTGTGCTCTTCCTCAAGGGCGAAAACTCTGCCTATATCCAGAACAAACACCGGGAGCTGATTGACCAGCTGTTCCCGGCTGCCCGGATCTGCGTGATTCCCGGTGCTACCCACTGGCTCCATGCCGAGGAACCGGATCTGTTTGCGGCCCAGTGCCGTCACTTTCTGGAAGGCGGGGAGGGGTGTGCATGAGCGCAGCAGGGCCTGACATACACTGGGATCTTCCGGATCCCTTCACTCTGGAGATTCTGGTTCAGCAGGGGGATACGGACCGGCTGGGCCATGCCAACAATGTGGTTTATGTGCGTTGGCTGGAAGAGGTGAGCTGGGCCCATATTGAAAGCCTGGGCATGACCTGGGCGCTCCATGAAAGCACCGGCAAGGCCATGGCCATCACCCGCACGGAAATCGACTATCTGGCCCCGGCCAATGCCGGTGACCGGCTGCTTCTGGGTACCTGGCTGACCGGATTTGACGGACGTTTCCGCTCGTCACGGCAGTTCCAGCTGGTGCGTCCCGCCGATGGCAAGGTTCTGGTGCGGGCCCTGTCCAGCCATGCCTGTGTGGATATGAAAAGCCAGCGTCCATCCCGGGCCCCCAAGGAATTTTCCCGGATTCTCGCCGGTGCCATGGTTACCGGAGGGCGGACCCTGGGACTTGACTGAGTCACTTTTACAACTAACTTCTGCTACGCTGGCAGGACACAACTGAAACCCGTTATCACCGAATTCCGGAGGCCTCCATGGCAATTTCATCCGAGCACAAAGCAGAGACTTCCATGCGCCATGTAACCTATGACCGTTTTGGTGACGCCGATGTGTTGCAGCTCACCGATACCCTGGTCCCCGGACCGGATGCCGGCCAGGTGCTGGTGCGTGTTCACGGCGCGGGCCTCAACCCCATTGACTGGAAAACCCGCAAAGGCCTGGGGTTTGCAGCCCGGCAGATCGAGAATGTCCTGCCCTGGACCCCGGGCTATGACGTTGCCGGGGAAGTTGTGGAGGTAGGGGAAGGGGTGACCACTCTGGCTCCCGGTGACCGGGTCATGGGCATGATCGGTTTCCCGGCTGCAGGCGGTGGTTATGCCGAGTATGCCCTGGCCGGTGCCGATGAGCTGGCTATTGTGCCGGAGGATCTGGACCTGGTGACCGCCGGTGCCCTGCCACTGGCGGCGCTGACCGCCTGGCAGGCCCTGTTTGAAGTGGCCAAGCTGGAGTCCGGACAGAAGGTTCTGGTACACGCGGGTGCGGGTGGTGTCGGCCACTATGCCGTGCAGTTTGCCCTGGCCCGGGGAGCCCATGTGATTGCCACCGCCTCCGCTGGCAACCGGGATTTTCTGGCCGAGCTGGGGGTTCACGAGGTAATTGACTACCACACCAGTGACGTGGCTGAGGAATGTTACGGTCTGGATGTGGTGCTGGATCTGGTGGGTGGCGATACCGGCAAACGCTCACTGCACTGCCTGGGTGAGAAAGGGGTTCTGGTGACGGTTCCCACCATTACCGCCGATGAGATTATCAGTGCTGCTGAAGCCATGGGGCTGCGGGCCCACGGGATTACCGTCAGGCCCGATGTGTTCCATCTGGAAGAGATTGCTGAACTGGTGGAGGACGGTGACGTGCGGAT
>JBFHSI010000007.1:0-32766 GCA_041591245.1 Marinobacter sp. | reverse complement strand
GCAGATTTCCTCCAGCAGCCCGGTACGGGGCTTGCGGCAGCCGCACAGTTCATCCGGATGGTGGGGACAGAAGGCGATATGGTCCACCAGTCCGCCGGCAGCGGTCACCAGCCCGGTGAGCTTCCGGTGCATGGCAGCCAGTTCGCTGGCCGGGTAATAGCCCCGGGCAATGCCGGACTGATTGGTGGCTATGGCGATGCGGTGGCCGGCATTGCAGAGCCGGGCCACCGCTTCGATACTGCCGGGTATGGGGTGCCAGTCATCCGCCGAACAGATATAGCCGCCATCATACTGGTTGATGACGCCGTCCCGGTCGAGGATGATCAGCACCCTGTTGGCGCCGTCAGCCGGAGGTGGGCAGGAGGGAAATATCCGCCACCCGCAGGAACAGGTTGCGCAGCTGGTTCAGCAGCGCCAGACGGTTATTGCGCACGGCTTCGTCCTCGGCCATGACCATCACCTCGTCAAAGAAGTGATCCACCGGGGTGCGCAGGCTGGCCAGGGAGCGCAGGGCGCTGGCGTAGTCGCCCTGTTCGAACAGGGGCGCTACGGTCCGGGACTGGGCGCTGACCTGCTCGGCCAGGGTCTTCTCGGCTTCGTCCTGAAGCAGGCCGGTGTCCACCTCTGCATTCAGGTTGCCTTCACCCTGTTTGGTCAGGATGTTGGAGACCCGCTTGTTGGCTGCAGCCAGAGCCTGGGCTTCAGGCAGCTGACGGAAGGCTTCCACGGCCCGTACCCGGCGGTCGAAGTCCAGAGGACGGGTAGGACGCCGGGCGTGCACCGCCAGGTACACTTCGGCACCTATGCCCTGCTCTTCGTAGTGGGCGCGGAAACGTTCCAGCATATAGTCCACAACGGTGGACGCTGTGTTGCTTTCGGTCAGCACCGAGAAGTTCTGTTCCGCCCACTCGCAGCAGGTCTGCAGGTCCAGCGGCAGTTCCCGCTCGATAATGATGCGCAGCACACCCAGAGAGGCCCGGCGCAGGGCGAAAGGATCCCGGGTGCCGGAGGGCGGCTGGTTGATGCCGAACAGACCCACCAGGGAGTCCAGACGATCGGCAATGGCCAGGGCGCAACCGGTGGCAGTGGTGGGCAGGTCATCACCGGCAAAGCGCGGCATGTACTGCTCGTTCAGGGCCTTGGCCACATCTTCCGGCTCACCGTCGTTGGCGGCGTAGTACTGGCCCATGATGCCCTGGAGGTCAGTGAATTCCAGAACCATTTCCGTGACCAGGTCGGTTTTCGCCAGCATGGCGGCACGTTCGGCCAGGGCCGGATCACTGCCAATGGCCTCGGCGATTTTCCGGGCCAGGGAAGCCACCCTGACGGATTTGTCGTAAAGGCTGCCCAGCTTCTCCTGAAACACGATGGGCTTGAGCTGCTCTACCCGGTCGGCCAGGGGTGTCTTGCGGTCGGTTTCGTAGAAGAAGGCGGCGTCGGACAGGCGCGGGCGGATAACCTTTTCATTACCGGCCACAACCTGGGACGGGTCCTTGCTGTCGATATTGGCCACGGTGATAAACCTGGGCAGCATCTTGCCGTTGGCATCCACCACGTGGAAATATTTCTGGTGCTCCTTCATGGAGGAGATCAGGGCTTCCGCAGGGACTTCCAGGAAACGCTCCTCGAAGCGGCCCATCAGGGGGACCGGCCATTCGTTGAGGGCGGTCACCTCGTCCAGCAGGTCTTCATCAATAACCGCAGTACCGCCGGCCTGGTCCTGGGCCAGGGCGATCACACCGGTGCGGATCTGTTCACGCCGGGCGGCAAAATCGGCAATCACGTGGCCTTCCTGGCGGAGCACGATTTCATAGTCCGCAGGGGTGGGTACGATCAGCTCTTTCGGGCAGTGGAAACGGTGGCCCCGGGTCTTGTTGCCCGGAGTCAGGCCCATGATCGGAGTGTCGATAACCATGTTGCCGAACAGCATGATGACCCAGTGTACCGGGCGCACAAATTCGGTTCTGTGGGCACCCCAGCGCATGCGCTTGGGAATGGGCAGTGCGGACAGGGACTGCTCCACCAGCTGAGGCATCAGCTCGACGGTGGGCTTGCCCTGTTCCACGGTGCGGTAAACCACCCAGGCACCCTTGTCGGTTTCCAGGGTATCCAGATGGTCCGGGGTGACCCCCAGAGAGGTGGCAAAGCCGGTCAGTGCCCGGGTCGGGTTGCCGGCATCGTCGAACGCTGCCTTCACCGCCGGACCGCGTTTTTCCACAGCCTTGTCCGGCTGGGCATCGGCCAGGTCCCGGATGCGTACCGCCAGACGGCGGGGCGCGGCAAAGGGTTCCACCTTGCCGAAACCGATACCGGCCTCTTCAAGACCCCGGGCAATGCCCTGGGCAAAGGCGTCAGAAAGCCGTTTGAGGGCCTTGGGTGGCAGTTCTTCAGTGCCGAGTTCTACCAGAAAATCCTGTGTTGCCATGATTATGCGTTCCCCTGTTCCTGCTGCGCCTTCTTCGCTTTTTTGCCTTTCTTGCCGCTGGCCTTGGCACTGGCTGCCTCGGCGGAGGCCAGAACTTCATGACGCAGGGCTTCAGGAGCCAGCGGGAAGCCCAGTTTCAGGCGGCTGTCGAAGTAGGCCTGGGCAACGGCCCGGGCCAGGGTGCGAACCCGCAGGATAAAGCGCTGGCGCTCGGTCACCGAGATGGCGTGACGGGCATCCAGAAGGTTAAAGGTGTGGGAGGCCTTGAGTACCTGTTCGTAGGCTGGCAGTGCCAGTCCGGCTTCAATCAGACGGGTACTCTCCCGTTCGTAGACGTCAAAGCTGTGGAACAGGAATTCGGTGTCCGCATGCTCGAAGTTGTAGGTGGACTGCTCCACTTCGTTCTGGTGGAACACGTCGCCGTAAGTGACCACGCCCTCCGGACCTTCGGTCCACACCAGATCGTAGACGCTGTCCACGCCCTGCAGATACATGGCAATACGTTCCAGACCGTAGGTCAGCTCACCGGTGACCGGGTAGCATTCCAGACCGCCCACCTGCTGGAAATAGGTGAACTGGGTGACTTCCATACCGTTGAGCCAGATTTCCCAGCCCAGCCCCCAGGCACCCAGGGTGGGGGATTCCCAGTTGTCTTCCACAAACCGGATATCGTGAACCAGCGGGTCCAGACCAAGGGCTTTCAGGGACTCCAGATAGAGCTCCTGAATATTGTCCGGGGACGGTTTCAGGACCACCTGGAACTGGTAATAGTGCTGCAGGCGGTTCGGGTTTTCCCCGTAACGGCCGTCGGTGGGACGGCGACTGGGCTGAACATAGGCCGCATTCCAGGTTTCCGGACCAATGGCCCGCAGGAATGTGGCCGGGTGGAAGGTTCCGGCGCCCACTTCCATATCCAGTGGCTGGAGTACCACGCAGCCCTGCTGCGCCCAGAAATTCTGCAGGGCCAGGATCAACCCCTGAAAGGTCCTGATGTCCGGAGCGGTATTTTTCGTTGCCTTGTCTGTCACGACGATTGCCTGCTGATCAGTCTGTGTGTGGTGCCCTGGTATCCCCCGGAGCACCCTGAAAAAATGCGCATTATACGCTTGCCCGGCGCTTATTTCTAAGTGATCTACACGGGCTTGATTTTGAACTAAAAGAAGGTCAGACCCACCTGGAAGAGTTTTTCCACATCCCGGACCCGGGACTTATCCACAAGGAACAGGATAACGTGGTCGTTGGGCTGGATACGGACGTGGTCGTGGGCAATAAGCACCTCGTTGTGGCGGACTATGGCACCGATGGTGGTGCCTTCCGGCAGCACAATCTCGTCCACCCGTTTGCCCACCACCCGGGATGACCGGTGATCGCCGTGGGCGATAGCCTCTATGGCTTCCGCCGCACCCCGGCGCAGGGAGTGCACATTGACCACATCGCCCCGGCGCACATGGGTAAGCAGGCTGCCGATGGTGGTCTGCTGGGGAGATATGGCCACGTCGATATCGCCGCCCTGGATCAGGTCCACATAGTCCGGGTTGTTGATCAGGGTGAATACCTTGCGGGCGCCCAGACGTTTGGCCAGCAGGGAGGCCATGATGTTGGCTTCGTCGTCATTGGTGACGGCGCAGAACACATCGGTATCCTCGATGCTTTCTTCCAGCAGTATGTCCTTGTTGGCGGCGTTGCCTTCCAGCACCACGGTTTTCTGGAGGTTTTCGGAGAGCATGACGCAGCGCTGGTGGTTACGTTCCAGCAGTTTGACCTGATAGCGGTTCTGCAGGGTCTGGGCCAGGCGCTGGCCGATGTTGCCGCCACCGCAGATAAAGATGCGTTTGTAGTTCTTCACCAGGGGCTGCAGCTCGCTCATCACCGAGCGGATGTGTTTGGTGCTGGCAATGAAGAAAACCTCATCCCCGTCCTCAATAACGGTATCGCCCTGGGGCATGATGGGCCTGTCCTTGCGGAAAATGGCCGCGACCCGGGTATCGATGCGGGGCATGTGGGTACGCAGATGGGACAGTTCCTGGCCCACCAGAGGTCCGCCCTTGGTGGCGCGGATAGCCACCAGACGCGCCAGCCCCTTGGAGAATTCCAGAACCTGCAGGGCTCCCGGATATTCAATCAGCTGGGTAATATGCTGGGTGACCAGATGCTCCGGGCTGATCATCACATCCACCGGAAAACCACCCTCCCCGAACAGTTCGTTCCGGGTCAGGTAGGCGCTGGAGCGTACCCGGCTGATTTTGGTGGGGGTCTTGAACAGGATGCTGGCAATCTGGCAGGCGACCATGTTGATTTCGTCGCTGTTGGTCACGGCAATCAGCATTTCCGCATCTTCCGCCCCGGCCTGGCGCAGCACCGTCGGATAGGAGGCCATGCCCTGCACCGTGCGGATATCCAGCCGGTCCTGCAATTCCCGCAGCCGCACCCCGTCGCTGTCGATAACGGTTATGTCGTTGGCTTCGTTGGCCAGGTTTTCGGCCAGAGTGCCTCCCACCTGGCCGGCTCCGAGAATCAGGATCTTCATGGTTCTGGTTTCTCCAGCACTGCGTAGAAGAAGCCGTCATGGCTGTCCGGGTCTGGCAGCAGCTGTCGCCCTGCCGTCATGTCCATACCCCACGGCACCTGTGGTTGCACCAGCATTGCATCCTCCTGCTGTTTCAGGAAACGCCGGATGATCCGGTGGTTTTCCTGGGGAAACACCGAGCAGGTGGCGTACACCAGCCGGCCTCCGGGGCTGAGGATAGCCCACATGGCCTGCAGCAGTCCCAGCTGAATGCTGGCCAGGGGAACTATGTCGGATTCCCGGCGCAGCAGCTTGATGTCCGGATGCCGGCGGATAACGCCACTGGCACTGCAGGGTACATCCAGCAGAATACGGTCGAAAGCCTGCTGGTCCCACCACTGTTCAGTATTGGCGGCATCGGCCTGTATCAGGGTGGCGTCAAGGTCCAGCCGGTCCAGGTTTTCCTGAACCCGGGGCAGGCGCTGGGCAGACTCATCAATGGCCACCACTTCCTGCAGTTCCGGGCAGGCTTCCAGTATGGCGCAGGTCTTGCCACCGGGGGCGGCGCAGGCATCCAGTACCCGCTGGCCGGGGGCCAGATCCAGCAGGGTGGTGCACAGCTGGGCGGCTTCATCCTGAACGCTTACTGCACCCTCGGCAAACCAGGGCAGCCGGTCCACGGGTACCGGCCGGGCCAGCTGGATGGCAAAGGGAGCAAAGCGGGTGGCGCTGGCCTCTATGCCGGCTTCCTGTAGTTGCTGCAGGTACTCGTTGCGACTGAAGCGGCGGGCATTGACCCTCAGGGTCATGGGCGCCTGGGCATTGTTGCCCTGGAGAATCTGCTGCCAGTGATCGGGCCAGTTGTGGCGGAGTTTCTCCACCATCCAGGCCGGATGGCTGAAGCGGGCGCCATCGTCCGCAGGTTCCGGCGCCCCTTCCCTTTCGGCAGCCCGCAGCACACCGTTTACCAGGCCGGTGAGGTGGGGCCGGTCCAGGGCCCGGCAGGCTTCCACGGATTCATTGAGAATGGCATAGCTGGCGTGCTGGCTGAACCTGAGCTGAAACAGGGCCACCAGTATCAGGTGGTGGACGACCCGGTCGGGTTTGCGCAGGGGTTTTTTCAGTCGGCCCTGCAGTTCTCCGTCGAGCCGGTGAAACCAGCGGCAGGTGCCGTAGCACAGGGCCTGCAAGGCTGGGCGATCGCTGAGGTGAAGCTGGCTCAGGGCCGGTGGCAGGCACTGGGACAGGGACTGTCCGTTTTCCACCGCCAGCAGTACTTCGGCGGCAAGGGCACGAACGGGCAGGTTGTGCTCGGGCATGTCAGCGCAGCTCCTGATCCGGCAGCAACAGCTGTTTGCCGCCATTGATCAGGTCGTTCACTGTCTGGGCTCTGGCGCCGGGCAGTTGCAGGCGGGTAATGCGCAGGCTGCCACTGCCACAGGCGATATCAATGCCCTCCCGGTCCCGGCGCAGTACGGTGCCGGGTGGTTTCGGGCTGTCTTCGGCCAGGGCCTGGGCCTGATGGATGCGGATGCGCTGCTGGTCCAGATCGGTAAAGGTTCCGGGCCAGGGATTGAAGGCCCGGATCAGCCGCTCGATGGCCAGGGCATCCTGGCTCCAGTCAATATGGCCTTCCTCTTTTGCCAGCTTGTGGGCGTAACAGGCCAGGTCATCGTTCTGGGCTTCGCCGGTCAGTTCGCCTTTCTCCAGCAGTGTCAGTGCCTTGACGATGGCGGCACCGCCCATGTCGGCCAGGCGGTCGTGCAGGCTGCCGCCGGTATCTGTGTCGGTGATGGCGGTCACGGCTTTCAGCAGCATGGCCCCGGTATCCAGGCCTGCATCCATCTGCATGATGGTGATGCCGGTTTCCTGATCGCCGGCGGCAATGGCGCGCTGGATGGGCGCGGCACCACGCCATCGGGGTAGCAGGGAGGCGTGGATGTTGAGGCAGCCGTGTGCGGGGATGGTCAGGACGGTTTCCGGCAGGATCAGACCATAGGCGGCCACGATCATGACATCCGGCTTCAGGGCTGCCAGTTCCTGCTGGGCTTCCGGAGATTTCAGGGATTCCGGCTGGAACACCGGAATGCCGGCTTCCTGGGCCACCTGTTTGACCGGGCTGGCCTGCTGCTTGCGGCCACGGCCGGCGGGCCGGTCGGGCTGGGTGTAAACACCAGCCACCGTATGGTGGGTGCCCAGCAGGGCTTTCAGGGCAGTGGCAGCAAAATCCGGGGTGCCGGCAAAAACGAGTCGCACGGTTCTGAGGTCTCTGTTCCGTTAACTACAAAAAGACCGGGTATTGCCCCGGTCCGGTTTCTGGCTGATGTTTCCGTCAGGTCTGATCAGGCGCTCTTCTTGTGCTGCTTCTCCAGCTTCTTGCGAATCCGGTTGCGCTTGAGCGTGCTCAGATAATCCACAAACAGCTTGCCGTTCAGGTGGTCCATTTCGTGCTGGATACACACGGCCAGCAGGCCCTGGGCTTCCAGTTCAAAGGGTTTGCCGTCCCGGTCCAGAGCCCGCACCATGCAGTGTTCGATACGGGCAACTTCTTCATAGAATCCGGGGACCGAGAGGCAGCCTTCCTGCATTTCTTCCGGCTCGCCATCAAGGACTTCCACTTCCGGGTTGATAAACACCCGGGGCTCGGACTTGTCCTCGGAAAGGTCCATGACCACGATCTGTTTGTGCACGTTCACCTGAGTGGCCGCCAGGCCAATGCCGGGCGCATCGTACATGGTCTCGAACATGTCGTCGATGAGCTTGCGGATATCGTCTGTCACCTCATCCACGGGCTTGGCGATGGTGCGCAGGCGGGGATCCGGGTATTCGAGAATGTCTAGTATCATGGCGCTTGTACTTTTAACCTTGAAAACAAAATGTAAACGTTAACGTTTGTATCCCGCAGCGTAACTTTCTGAAAGAGAGTGAAAGCGATCACCAAAATGCGACAGCGTACTGAGTAAAAATCCTGCAGTTACCTAAGATGACCTGTGTGGCGTCGTCGCATTCAGCTACGGACACCTCTGCTAACGCTTTGTGCCATTATCCAACAATTCACCGATTGAGTACAAACTGATCAGTTAATAGTTAAAATCTTTGACGGCAGGATAGAAATCACTGGAAGAACAAAAGATAACATCACAAATTCCGGGACTTCTTCTATAGTAACAGGAATTACGAAGTAATAAGCTGCAGGCATCAGGCTGCATCCCAACAGAATGCACAGATTCAAGGCACGCGATCAAGGACTTAGACAATGAGGAAACTGCTGTACGCTCTGGCAGCAATTACGCTGCTGTTCACCTCCTGGGCCCAGGCTGCACCGGAGCTGAGGTCCGATCATCCTGAGCGTTACACTGTCGTTAAGGGTGACACCCTCTGGGATATTTCTGCCCGCTTTCTGAAGCAGCCGTGGTACTGGCCGGAAATCTGGCATGTAAATCCGCAGGTGGCCAACCCTCACCTGATTTACCCCGGTGACCGCCTCGCCCTGGTCTATATCGATGGCCAGCCGCGCATTACCAAGGTATCGGGCAATAACGGTGTGGTGAAACTGTCACCCCAGATCCGCTCGGAGCCCATTGATACTCCGATTCCGGCTATTCCGCTGGATGCCATCAGCAGCTTCCTGACCGACACCCGCATTGTGACACCGGAAGAGCTGGAAGGTGCTCCCTATGTGCTGGAAGGTGAGGACAGCCGGATTCTTGCCGGTGCCGGTGACCGGATTTATGCCCGTGGTCAGAAGCCTGCTGACAAGGTGGGTGTGTTCCGTCGTACCCGGGAATTCATCGACCCGGAAACCGGAGAGTTCCTGGGGCTGGAAGCCCGCAGCATCGGTGCCGGTAATATCACAGCGGAAAACGGCGACATACTTACAGTCCGTCTGACCCGTTCCAACCAGGAAATCCGCATTGGTGACCGGCTGCTGACCAACGTCAACCGTCCCCTGTCCACCAGCTTCCTGCCCAGTGCGCCGGAGCAGCCGGTTGAGGGCCAGATGATTGCGGTGGATGAAGGCGTCAGCCATATCGGCCAGTTCGATGTGGTGACCATCAACCGTGGTGAGCGTGATGGTCTGAAGCCGGGCAATGTCATGGCAGTATTGCAGCGTGGCAACATGGTTCGCGATCCGGTCACCGGAGAAACCATTGAGCTGCCCTCCGAACGTGCCGGGCTGCTGATGATTTTCCAGGCCTATGAAAAAATGAGCTATGGTCTGGTGCTGCAGGCAACCCGGGCCCTGGCTATTGGCGACAAGGTCGTCAATCCCTGATGAGGTAGTAAGCTTTCAGGTAGTTGATATCAGCCGGGCCCGAGTGGTCCGGCTTTTTGCGTTTTCAAGGATGAAACCGTGACTGAAACCCGCCTTCCCCCTTCCTACGATACCAATCTGTTTTCCAATCCCGCAGCCCCCTGGCTCATGCTTGCATGCCTGCCGAAATTCGGCGTACGCCGGCGTCAGGCGGTGCGGGCGGCAACCGCGGAACTGACCGATATACTGGCGCTGAATCCGGCCACCCTCAGGGCCATGGGCCTGCCACCTGAGACGGTAGCCGGGGTGCAGGCCTGGCAGGCCCGGGATCTGGGGCACCCGGTGCCTGCCCGGGTTGCCGCCATTGTGCGGGATTGCCAGCGCCTGGGCGTGGATATGATGTGCTGGCAGGATCCGGACTACCCGGACGCCCTCAGGCATATACACGATGCGCCTCTGGTGCTCTACACCCTGGGGGATCGCAGGCTGCTGGGGCAGAAGCAGATTGCGGTTGTTGGCAGTCGCCATGCCAGCCGGGACGGGCTGGCCCATGCCCGCGCTTTTGCGGCGGCACTCAGTGAACGGGAGCTGGTGGTGACCAGTGGTCTGGCACTGGGGGTGGACGGCGCGGCCCATGCCGGGGCACTGGACGCCGGTTATCCCACCATCGCGGTGATTGGCAGTGGCCTGGACCGGATCTATCCCAGCCAGCACCGGGAACTGGCGCAAAGGATCGCCGGGCAGGGCCTGCTGGTATCCGAATACCCTCCGGGAACACCGGCGCGCCCCGGCCATTTTCCCCGCCGTAACCGGGTAATCAGCGGGCTCAGTTGCGGGGTGCTGGTGGTGGAGGCGGGGCTGAAAAGCGGCTCCCTGATTACTGCCCGGCTGGCACTGGAGCAGGGCCGGGATGTGTTTGCCATCCCCGGCTCGGTACACAACCCCCTGGCCCGTGGCTGTCACCATCTGATCCGTCAGGGCGCCTGTCTGGTGGAATCGGCCGATGACATTGTTGCCGAACTGGGTAACTGGTGTGCGCCCCTGGAGGCTGCCCCTGGTGGTTCTGAAGCCGTGCAGGAGGCGGCACCGGCGGTGCTGGACCTGTCCTCTCTGGATGAACGGGAAATCGCGGTATTTGAGGCTTTAGGGTATGATCCCCAGTCAACTGATGCACTGAGTTCCGCCACCGGCCTGCCCGCCGATCAGCTCATGCAGTCCCTGCTGCTACTGGAACTTCAGGGGCTGGTGACGTCTGTACCGGGAGGCTTTCAGCGAATCACCTGATCCCGGTGCCATGATCAACCCCGAAACCGGTTCTGCGATAGCCCTATGTCCATGCCCAAGCCCCTGTCTGACTGGCACCTGCACTGCGCCCGCCATACCTTGCGCCGGAGCGGCGTGATTGCCTATCCCACTGAGGCGGTCTGGGGCCTGGGCTGCGATCCCTGGGACAGATCCGCCGTGGAACACATTCTGGAACTGAAACAGCGGCCCATGGACAAGGGGCTGATTCTGGTGGCCGCCGACCTGGACCAGGTGCGCTTCCTGCTGGATCCCCTGCCGGCGGAACTGCAGCAGGCTGCAGCAAGCCACTGGCCGGGGCCGGTGACCTGCCTGTTGCCGGATGTGCTGGAACAGGTTCCGGAATGGGTTCGTGGCCGGCACAGTTCCATTGCCGTCAGGGTCAGCGCCCACCCGGTGGTCCGGGCCCTGTGTACGGCGGCCGGCATGCCCCTGGTATCCACTTCCTGCAATCCGTCCGGTCATCCCCCGGCCCGGCACTCCTGGCAGGTTCACCGGTATTTCGGTGACCGCCTGGACCGGATTGTTCCAGGCGCCGTGGGCGGGGATCGTAATCCCAGTCGCATTATTGATATCGTTACCGGTAAGCAGCTTCGTTAGGAGAATTCATGTCACAGCAACCCGACAGCCACGCGGTCAAAAAATACCTGTTAGGCCTTCAGGAAACTATCTGTTCCCGGCTGGAAGCGGTGGATGGCAAAGCCGCCTTTGTTGAGGATGCCTGGGATCGGCCGGAAGGTGGCGGCGGTGTCAGCCGGGTCATTACCGAGGGCCGGGTATTCGAGAAGGGTGGCGTCAATTTCTCCCATGTTACCGGTGCCACCATGCCCGCCTCGGCCACGGCCCACAGGCCCCATCTGGCCGGTGCACCCTGGGAAGCCATGGGGGTATCCCTGGTGATTCACCCGGGCAATCCCTATGTCCCCACCTCCCACGCCAATGTCCGCTTTTTCATGGCTACGCCAAAAGATGCTGACCCCGTGTACTGGTTCGGCGGTGGTTATGACCTGACCCCCTATTACGGCTTTGAGGAAGACTGTGTGCACTGGCACCGGACCGCCAGTGACGCCTGTGCACCTTTCGGGGCAGACACCTATGACCGCTTCAAGAAATGGTGCGACAGCTATTTCTATCTGAAACACAGGAACGAGCCCCGGGGTGTGGGTGGGCTGTTCTTTGATGATCACAATACCGGCGATTTCCAGCAGGATTTTGCCCTGATGCAGGCAGTGGGCAACAGCTATATAGATGCCTATGAGCCCATTGTCCGGCGCCGCATGGACCAGCCCTGGGGTGAGCGGGAGCGGGATTTCCAGCTGTACCGCCGGGGGCGTTATGTGGAATTCAATCTGGTGTACGACCGGGGTACCCTGTTCGGGCTGCAGTCCGGCGGCCGGACCGAATCCATACTCATGTCCCTGCCGCCACTGGTGCGCTGGGATTACAACCGGGTTCCGGAACCCGGTTCCGAGGAAGCCCGGCTGACAGAGTTTTTCCTCACCGGCCGGGACTGGCTGGAGGCCGATGATGAGCAATGATCTGTATGCGGTGGTGGGACATCCCATAAGCCACAGTAAATCCCCCAGGATTCACAGCCTGTTTGCCTGTCAGACCGGTGAGCCGGTGGAATACACGGCAATTCAGGCTCCACTGGATGATTTTGCCGGCACTGTCCGTGAGTTCTTTGCACGGGGTGGCAAGGGACTGAATGTCACTGTGCCTTTCAAGGAACAGGCCTGGGAACTTGCCGATAGCCGGGCCGTCCGTGCCGAAAAAGCCGGTGCGGCCAATACCCTGTACTGTGACAGCGAAGGCCTGCTGGTTGCTGACAATACCGATGGTGCCGGGCTGGTGCGGGACCTGGTCGCCAATCACGGGGTGACCCTGGCGGGTGCACGGATTCTGCTGCTGGGGGCCGGAGGGGCCGTCCGTGGTGTGCTGGGACCGATACTGCAACAGCAGCCGGCAGAGCTTACCATCGCCAACCGGACTCCGGCCCGGGCCGAGGCGCTGGCGCAGCTGTTTGCCGACGATGCCGGTGCCACCCGGCTGACTGCCTGTGGTTTTGATGGCCCGGATCAGGGCTACGATC
This sequence comes from Marinobacter sp., assembly GCA_041591245.1. GTDB lineage: Bacteria > Pseudomonadota > Gammaproteobacteria > Pseudomonadales > Oleiphilaceae > Marinobacter. The sequence continues at coordinate 20,186 of JBFHSI010000007.1, read as the reverse complement.
TGGTCATCAACGGCACCAGCGCCAGCCTGCAGGGGGATCTGCCCCCTATTTCGCCAAATGTGATCAGCAGCGAAACCCTGGTCTACGACATGATGTACTCTGTACAGACCACAGTCTTTAACCAGTGGGCCCTGGATCAGGGTGCAACCCGGGTTTTTGATGGCCTGGGCATGCTGGTGGAACAGGCAGCGGAGTCCTTCCGGATCTGGCGTGGAGTGACCCCCGAAACCGCTTCCGTGATCGCTGAATTGCGTAACGGCTGAGCCGGTATCCGGGAACTGATACAGGGCGTACTGGGCTAAAGGTTTTCCATGGATATTCTGACCCTCGTCGGATTGCTGGCCGGAGTGCTGATCGTCGTTTTGGCGATGCTGGCCAATGCCACACTGCTTACCTTTCTGAACCTTCCCGGGCTGGCCATTGTGCTGGGTGGCACCTTTGCCGTCACCCTGGTCAAGTTCCGTATGGCGTCGGTGGTGAGCGCCTTCCGGCTGGCACTGCGGGCGGCGTTTTTCGACCGGATGGCGAGCCCGTCCGAGCTGGTGCTGGAGGCCCGGGACCTGGCGCTGGTGGTGCGCAAGGAGGGCATCCTGGGGCTGGAAAACCACACAGCCAGCTATGACTACCTGCAAAAAGCCGTCGACCTCTGTGTTGATGGCCATTCTCCGGAGATGGTGGAAGAGGCGCTGGTGCACGAGGCCGAACAAACGGCCGAAAGGTACGAACTGGCGGAAAGGGTGTTCCGGGGTATCGGTGAGTCGGCTCCGGCCATCGGCATGCTGGGAACCCTGGTGGGCCTGGTGCAGATGCTCAATACTCTGGACGACCCATCCGCCATTGGCCCGGCCATGGCGGTGGCCCTGCTCACCACCCTGTACGGAGCCTTTATTGCCCAGCTGATCGCCCTGCCCCTGGCAGACAAGCTGCAGCTCAAGGCGGAAGACGAGGCCCGCAATCAGGCCCTGGTGATCACCTCCATCAAGAACATCATGAACGGCGAGAATCCCAGGGTGCTGACCGAGCTGCTGTCTTCTTTCGTGCACCCGGACAGACGGGGTGACCTGGTTCAGGACAAGGAGCGTTGAGGCCTTGAAAGCCGTCCGTCGCAAGAAGGCGCCTGCCGGTAATCCGACACCGGCCTGGATGGTCACCTTTGCGGATCTGACCACGCTGATGCTGACGTTTTTTATCCTGCTGCTGTCCTTTGCCGAAATGGATGTGGAAAAATACCGGGCCATGGCGGTTTCCATGGCCGGAGCCTTTGGTTCCGGCATCCTGCCCTCGGATGGCGCTTCCGGCCCACCCATTTCCGTGATCAATACTGACGCCATCAACCTGCCGGCACCCTCCGACTCCGAGTCCCGGATACCTGAGTTCATCGACGAACGTGACGATGCCGCTGCGGTTACCAAAATTCCCGGTGGTGTTATCGACCTGGCCAGTCATCTGATCGGGGAGCTGCAAGAGGAAGTGGCGGATAACTCCCTGAACGTCAGTTACGATGACAAGCAGGTGGTTATCCGGTTTTCGGAGGAAGCCACCTTCCGTTCCGGGGAAGCGGATATCAAGCCGGAGATGATTCCGATTATTGAGCGGGTGGTCCGGGTCATGTCCGCCTGTACCGGTGATGTGGTGGTGTCCGGCTATACCGACGACCGGCCCATTTCCAGCGAACGCTACCGTTCCAACTGGGATCTGTCGGCTGCCCGTGCCGTGTCCGTGGTCCATGAGCTGACCCTGAACCGGCAGGTGCCGGCGGAACGGGTGGTGGCTGCCGGCCGGGCAGAAACCAACCCGCTGGCGCCCAATGACTCACCGGAAAACCGGGCCCTCAATCGCAGGGTGGAGATCGCCATCCGCGATCCCGTGTGTGACGAGACCCTGCCCACTGCCGAGTTACCGGTGGAAATCCTGCCCTAGTCTTATGCTCGCAGCGCAGATTCTCATAGTGAATTCATATAACTGACCCGCCTGCAGGGCTTTATACTGTGGCGCCTGCACGCTGGACGGGATAGCCCTGCCGGCACACAAAGACACCAGATAACGGAAGTGCGACGATGAGTGGACCAGACAAGCCCAAGGTCATTGGTGAGGACTGGAGTGATGAGCGGGTTCAGAGCTTTCTTGCCATAGAGCCCTTCGACAGCAGCTGCAACCCGGACTATTACGCCCTGCTGCGGGCCTATCAGGCCATGCGGGCGGAAGACTTTGCACGCTTTGTCGGCTTTTTTGTGGCGGCTGGCCGGGATCTCAATGCTGTCAACCAGGACGGTGAAACCATCCTCGACCGGATCTCCCAGCACAAGAAGAGTGCCGACTACGCCCGGGCCCTGGAACAGGCCGGAGCAAAACGCAGTGCAGCGGCCGGGCACTGAGCCCGGCACCACTGCACGCAGAGTCCCCGCAAGGGGTCAGTGAACGTCCACCTCAATGGCTTTGGGCTCTTTGGGCTCGACCTTGGTCAGGGTCAGGGTCAGCAACCCGTCCTTGAAGCTGGCCTTCACCTTGTTTTCGTCCACATTGTCCGGCAGGGTGAAGCGGCGCAGGAAGCTGCCATAGTAACGTTCAATACGGTGCAGCTTCTTGTCCTTGGTTTCCTCTTCGTGTTTGCGTTCGCCTTCAATGGTCAGCACGCCGTCCTGGACAGTGACCTTCACATCTTTTTTGTCCATTCCCGGCAGTTCCGCTTCGATGGTGAAGGCTTCCGGGGTTTCCTTGATATCCACGGCCGGAGCCCAGTCGCTGCGGCTGAACAGGTCCTTGCCTTCGCTGTTGCTGCGGGGCAGGCCCAGTAACCGCTGATAGCGGTTCATCATGTCCTCAAACTCATTGATCGGATTCCAGCGGGTAAGATTGCTCATAAGGCTTCCTCCTTTGTACGGAAACGAATCTGATGGTGTGTCAGCTTCGCTCGCGGAACAGTCCCATACCGGTGGCGCCTGCCAGATGGTTATCCGTGAACTTCTGCTCACTGGGAACTTAAGATCAATGGAGATATTTTCAAGGTGTGGAAATCCGGTTTTTGATCTGGATCAGTGGTTGTCGCCTGCCAGATACTCGTTCTTGAGTTTGACGTAGTTGCCGGCGGTGTAGCGGAAGAAGGTGCGTTCCTTCTCGGTCAGTGGCCGTGCCTGTTTCACCGGGGAACCCACATACAGATAGCCGGATTCCAGAACCTTGCCCGGGGGCACCAGGGTGCCGGCACCAACAATAACCTCGTCTTCCACCACGGCTCCGTCCATAATGATGCAGCCCATACCCACCAGTACCCGGCTGCCAATGGTGCAGCCATGGAGCAGTGCCTTGTGGCCAACGGTAACGTCGTCACCGATCTGCAGGGGCCAGCCGCCGGGGTTGAAATCACTGGCATGGGTAATGTGCAGAACCGATCCATCCTGAATGCTGCAGCGGTCACCGATGCGGATACTGTGCATGTCACCGCGAATCACGGTCATGGGCCAGATGGAGCAATCGGCACCTGTGTGGACGTCGCCGATGACCACGGCACTTGGGTCAACCCAGGTATGTTCACCAAATTCCGGGGTTTTCCCCTTGTGAGAGCGCACATTCGTCATTACATATACCTTTCAGATGTCATTTTTGGCTGATGTCTGTCGTTACCTGAAACTACCTGACATTCGAACCGCTGAGAAGGGGACCTATGAATAACCCGTTACTGACCGATGACCTGCTGCCAGCATTTCACAGTGTGCGTACCGAACACATGGAAGCAGCCATAGACCGGATTCTCAGCGAAAACCGGGAACAGATTGCCCAGCTGGCACAGCTGGAAGCTCCGGACTGGGACACCCTGGCCCAGCCCATGCAGGTGCTGGAAGATCGCCTGAACAATGCCTGGTCGGTGATCTCCCACCTCAATGCGGTGGCCAATAACGAGGAGCTGCGGCAGGTCTACAAGAACTGTCTGGAAAAACTCACCCAGTACAGCACGGAAGTCAGCCAGAACGCCGGGCTCTGCAACGCCTTCAAAAAACTGGCCGCCCGGGAAGATTTTGCTGCCCTGTCCGAGGCCCAGCGCAAGTCCGTGGAAAATACCCTGAGGGATTTCCATCTGGGGGGCGTGGACCTGTCCGGTCCGGACAAGGAACAGTACGCCACCCTGTCCCGGGAACTGGCAGAGCTGTCCAGCCGGTTCAGCGACAATGTACTGGATGCCACCCAGCACTGGTTCCGGCATGTGACCGATGTGGAAGAACTGTCCGGGGTGCCGGAATCGGCCCTCGAAGGTGCCCGCCAGGCAGCCATCCGTAAAGACCTGGACGGCTATGTGATTACCCTGGATTTCCCCAGCTTTCACCCGGTCATGACCTATTGCGACAACCGGGAGTTGCGCCGGGAAGTTTATGAAGCCTATGCCACCCGGGCCTCGGACCAGGGCCCGGATGCCGGTCGCTGGGACAACACCGGCGTCATGGCGGACATACTGAAACGACGCTATCAGCTGGCCCGCCTGCTGGGTTTCAGTAACTATGCCGAACGCTCCCTGGCCACCAAAATGGCCCGTACGACGGATGAGGTACTGGATTTCCTGAATCAGCTGGCGGACAAGTCCAAACCGGTGGCGGAAAAGGAATTTGCCGAACTGACGGCATTTGCCCGTGATCAATACGGTGTGGATGAGCTGCAGGCCTGGGATGTGGGCTACTACAGTGAGAAGCTGCGTCAGCAGCGCTATGACATTTCCCCGGAAACTCTGCGCCCCTGGTTCCCGGCGGACAAGGTGGTTTCCGGACTGTTCCGGGTCACCGAGAAGCTGTTTGATATCCAGATCGAAGCCTGCCCCGACGCGGAAACCTGGCATGAGGATGTGTCTGTGTACTGCATCCGCCGCAAGGGTGAGCCCCTGGCCTGGTTCTATCTGGATCTGTATGCCCGTGAGGGCAAGCGTGGTGGTGCCTGGATGGCCGACTGCCGGGTACGCTGGCGTGACCGTGAAGGCAGGCTGCAGCTGCCGGTAGCCTTCCTCACCTGCAATTTCACCCCTGCCGTCAATGGCAAGCCTTCCCTGCTCACCCACGACGAGGTAACTACCCTGTTCCACGAGTTTGGCCATGGTCTGCACCATATGCTGACCCAGGTGGATGTGCTGGAGGTTTCCGGCATCAACGGTGTGGCCTGGGATGCGGTGGAACTGCCCAGCCAGTTCCTGGAGAACTGGTGCTGGCACCCGGAGTCCCTGGCTCTGATTGCCTCCCACCATGAAACCGGGGAGCCTTTGCCGGAGGATCTGCTGAACAAGCTGCTGGCGGCGAAAAACTTCCAGTCCGGTATGGCCATGGTGCGCCAGCTGGAGTTTTCCCTGTTCGATTTCCGTCTGCATGCGGAATATTCAGAGGCAGCACCCATTGACCCCCTGGCCATGCACCGCCAGGTCCGGGAGCAGATTGCGGTGATCCGGGCCCCGGAATTCAGCCGTTTTCCCCATGCCTTCTCCCACATCTTCGCCGGTGGCTATGCGGCCGGTTATTACAGCTACAAATGGGCGGAAGTGCTGGCGGCGGACGCCTTTTCCCTGTTCGAGGAAAAGGGTATTTTCGATCCCGGCATCGGCAGCTCCTTCCTGCACAATATCCTGGAGAAAGGAGGTTCCAGAGAGCCCATGGAGCTGTTCATGGCATTCCGCGGGCGGGAACCCCGGGTGGATGCCCTGCTGAAACAGTCCGGCATTACGGATGATGCGGCCTGACCCAACCTGCTCCGGCGGCCTGCGGGCTGCCGGCCAATCTATTCCGGAGTTAACTTATGGCGAGTCCGAAACGTTTTATCGCCGGTGCCGTCTGTCCCCGATGTGCGGAGATGGACAAAATCAGGATGTTTACCACCGATGACGGTGACCAGGTGCGGGAATGCGTGGCCTGCGGCTTCACCGATGCGGTGTCCGATACCCCTGAGCCGGCCAGCCCCGAACTTGAAACCCGGGTTAACAGCCGTGGCAACAAGGATGACCACACAGTGAAACAGGTGGTGTTTTTCAAGGCCGGCTCCGAGGATTAACATCCTCCGGCCTTGTTGGGTCCGGTGGAGCTTGGAGCTTGGAGCTTGGTGCTGGGTGCGTGGCGCGAGGGGGGCTTTTCTTATGGGAAAAATAACTCGCTGCGCTCTGGCATCTTTTTCCCGCCAGAAAAGCCCCCCCTCGCTGCCCGCAGGAACCAGCAGGAAGCGAGAGAGCAGGCAGATTCCGACCTTACAGCACGATGGCTGCCAGCCAGCCGAAGCCCAGCAGCGGCAGGTTGTAGTGCAGAAAAGTGGGAACCACTGTGTCCCAGATATGGTTGTGCTGACCATCAACGTTGAGGCCGGCGGTGGGTCCAAGGGTGGAGTCGGAGGCAGGTGAACCCGCATCCCCCAGAGCGCCGGCAGTGCCCACCAGTGCGACTATGGCCAGAGGGCTGAAGCCCATTTCCAGAGCCAGGGGCACATACAGGGCGGCGATAATGGGGATGGTGGAGAAGGACGACCCTATACCCATGGTGATCAGCAGACCCACCACCAGCATCAGCAGCGCCGCCAGTGCCCGGTTGTCACCGATGGCGGCAACTGAGCCCTGCACCAGCGAGTTGATCTCACCGGTTTCCCGCATGACTTCTGCAAAGCCCGAGGCGGCGATCATGATAAAGCCGATCATGGCGAGCATTTTCATGCCTTCCGTGAACAGGTCATCGGCTTCCTTCCACTTCACTACCCCGGACAGGTTGAACAGCATGAAACCGGCCAGGGCTCCCAGAATCATGGAGTCCAGCCACAGCTGCACCACAAAGGCGGTGACAATGGCCACCAGGGCCATCACCAGGGTCCGGGGATTGTAGCTGACGTCTACCCTTTCGGTGCGGGAGATGGCATCCATGTTGTAACTGCGCCGGCCCCGGTAGCTGAAGAACACGGCAACCAGCAATCCGCAGAGCATGCCCAGTGCCGGCAGTGCCATGGCGGACATGACGTTCAGGCCGGTGGTATCCACGCCGTTCTGGTTGACGTTGGCCAGCAGTATCTGTTTCAGGTAGATGCCGCCAAAACCCACGGGCAGAAACATGTAGGGGGTGACCAGACCGAAGGTCAGGGCACAGGCCACCAGGCGCCGGTCCATGCCCAGTTTGGTCATGACAAACAGCAGGGGCGGCACCACCAGGGGGATAAAGGCGATATGGATTGGCAGGATATTCTGGGACGAGATGGCAATGGCCACCAGTATGCCGATCACCAGAAAACGCATGCCGGTCTGGGCAGCGCCATCATCCTGCTTGCCGACGATGGCCTGGGCCCGGTCGGCCAGGACGTGGGCCAGCCCGGATTTGCCGATAGCCACGGCAAAGGCCCCGAGGGTGGCATAGGACAGGGCTATGGTGGCACCGCCACCCAGTCCGTTGTTAAAGGCAGCAAGCGTGGCTTCCAGGGACATACCTGCAATCAGTCCGCCGGAAATGGCTCCGGCGATCAGGGCAACAACTACGTGAATGCGGCACAGGCTCAGGACGAGCATGATGACAACCGCAGCAACAACGGCATTCATGGTGGACTCCGGACAGGAACGGCGTGTTTGTCCGGCCTCTGGTATCGGGGCCGGGTTCATGAAAGCGCGTTAATGTGCAGGAAATGGCCCTGACAGTCAAAGCCGGTGTGGGGATCAGGCGTCCGGAAGGCGGGAAAAACGGGGGACCTGTTCCCCGGCCAGTTCAACAGAACCCCGGAACATGGACAGGGGTCTGACCCACAGACTGTGATCGCCATAGAGGCAACGGTAAACCACCATCCACTCCTCGGTCTCGCTGTGGCGGGCGAGATCAATCACCTCATAGTCCTTGCCCTTGTAGTGGCGATAGCGGCCTGGTTGGATGGATTGCTTGTGTTCAGCCATATCACGCTCTCCGGGAGCAGCCTAGCGGGGTGCTAGTTCTTCAGTTTGTAACGGCCTGGGCCAAGGAATACAACGGCCACTGCTGTGAACAGGAAAAAACCCTGAAGTTCCAGAGCCCAGCCACCGTTGCTGCCCAGTGACAGCAGCTGGTTGGTGTGTACCAGCACCAGGGCCACCAGCATGTTGAATACGATCAGCAGGGCCCCGATCCGGGTCTGATAGCCGAGAATCACCATCAGCGGAGCGATCAGCTCACCCACGAAAACACCATAGGCAAGAAGGGTGGGCAAGCCATGGGCTGCCAGTTCACCTTCGATGAAGCCCACACCGTGAAGCAGTTTGGCAATACCGTGAAACAGCAGCAGTCCGCCCAGTGTGAGGCGCAGAAGCAGTTTCCCGAGGTCGGCGTTTTCCAGCAAAATCAGGTCTCCCGTATATGGTGAGTGCATCAGTGGGACAGCATGATACCGGGTTCCCCCGGGGGCTCAAAGCGCCGGTGCAGGAATCATCAGGGGTGGACCTGGGTGGCGGTGGAGGCTTAGCACAGGCCCGGATTCAGGGTCAGCCGGATGTGGTTGCGCACCAGCAGGTTTTCCCAGTAATTACGCATCCAGTCCCAGGCGGTGTTGTTCACCTGTTCGACGAAAGGATCCAGGTCCAGATCGTAAAAATCGGGGGTTCCGGCAATCTGCAGCACGGTCACCGTAATGGCGTCATCCAGCTCATTGGCAAAGGGTTCGCCGATCAGCTCGTGGGCCAGCAGGTTGGCGCGGATCGCTTCCAGATCCACCAGTTCACTGACTCTGGTGGAATGGTTGTTGTCATACACCTCTTCCATCAGCCGGTGGCACAGATAGGCCTGGATCAGCAGGCCATCGAGGCCGGCATAACGGATCAGCAGCGCCGAGGGCTGGGTAAAGTAGCGGATGGCGGCATCCACGAAGGGGGCAAACAGGTCCGCTTCTCCGGCTTCCTTGGCGCAGGCTTCCACACACTCGATCAGCCGGGGCGCCATTTCAATATATTCCACTGCAAACTGGAACAGGCAGGTTGCCGGCTGATAACCGTCAATGGCCACCGAGGACGGTAGCGATTCCACCTTGCCCTTGAGCTGGCGCAGAAACGCCCCGGACCTGGCTTCCTTGCGCCGCGCCTGATCAATAATCTCCAGGACTACCTGTGGTGTCATGTCAGGGGATGCCAGTGTCTGAACGGAACGAGGTCGCAAAGTCGGCGCCTCCGGTTTGCAGCAGGTAAGTGGTCAGGCAGGAGAGCTGGAATGGATTACTACAACTGGGCCCACCATTTGTGCTTATTGTAGTCGACATTTGCCGCTGTGCAGCGGGGCAGGTATCAAAAAAATGCAATGAACACCCGGCGATCAACGGGGATCCTGCCGGGATGGAAACCAGCGCCCGTGTTTTGTATGGGAGCGGAACAGCCAGGCCATGGTGGCCGCCCGGGCCAGCATCAGACAGATCAGGGCAAACCAGAGACCGTGATTGCCCCAGCCGGTGGTCAGCCACCACACCGGGAGAAATACGGCCAATGCGGAGAACAGCATGGTGTTCTGCATATCCCGGGTACGGGTGGCACCGATAAACACCCCATCCAGCAGAAAGCCCCATACCGATGCCATGGGCAGCAGCCACAGCCAGGGCAGGAATTGCCAGGCGGTGGTGCGTACCTCGTCAATACCGGTCAGCAGCGCGATCAGCATGCGCCCGCCCAGCACGAACAGCACCGTCAGCAGCACGGCACCCCACAGGGACCAGCGCAGGGCGCTGCGGAAGACGGCCCGGAACCGGCGCCGGCTGCCCTTGCCTATGGCTTCACCAATCAGGGCCTCGGCGGCATTGGCAAAGCCATCCAGGGCGTTGGAGATCAGCAGCAGGAAGGTGATCAGCACCGCGTTTGCGGCCAGTATGGTGTCCCCCTGGCGGGCCCCCTGGGCGGTAAAGAACGCCAGTACCAGCAGCAGGGCGATGGTGCGCACCATGATATAGCGGTTGACCTGGAGGATCTTCAGATAGTCCGACAGCTTGCCGAACAGGGCCCGGGTGAGGGCCTGTCCTTCCGGCATCCGGCCCAGAACTATGGCAAAGCCGATGCCGGCGGCGCCGTATTCGGCAATAACCGTGGCTATGGCCACACCCCGGCTGTTCCAGCCCAGGCCGGTGACAAACAGTATGTCCAGCACGATATTCAGCCCGTTGGCCACGATCAGCATGATCATGGGGCCCCGGGGATACTGGGTGCCGATCAGCCAGCCCACCAGGGTGTACTGGCAAAGTACCGCTGGTGCGCTCCAGATCCGGATGGCGGCATATTCCGCCGCCAGGGCGGTGACTTCAGGGCTGGGCTGCATCAGTGTCAGGCCCAGGGCAATCAGCGGCTGATGAAACAGGATCAGCAACAAGCCGATTCCCGTGGCCAGCATTACTGAACGCAACAGCAGTGCCACCTGGGCGAAACTGTCGCGCCGGCCCCAGGCCTGGGCCGCCAGCCCGGTTGTCCCCATGCGCATGAAGCCGAAGGTCCAGTACAGAATGCTGAACAGGTTGGCACCTATGGCGACAGCTCCCAGATATTCCGGCGATTCCAGATGACCCAGCACGGCGGTATCCACCAGACCGAGAAGGGGCACGGTCAGGTTGGTGAGCATCAGCGGCCAGGCCAGAGTCCATAGCCGGCGGTCGGATGGGGTCAGATGGGTGGGGTTGTAAGTATTGATTATTAAAATCTCACGGTTAGATTTTTTGATTTTAAGCGATTTTCTAGTCTTTTCTTGATCTGTGTCTATACTCCAAATTGAAGTATCCGTCAGCAGGCTTCCATTCTGGCCTTGTGATGATGTATGCGAGCATCGCACAGGAACAGAGGGATAACGCAAAATCCGACAAGAATAATACTCTGTGGAGACACAGTATGCGTGTGCACGCCAAGCGGGCAGGTGCGCTTTTCGGCGGTCTGACATTCCCTGTTTTGTCCATGGCGGACTGGACAGTGAATATGACCCCCGGGGTGACCGGCACCAGCAATGAAATTTTCAGCCTTCACATGACTATCCTCTGGATCTGCGTCGTTATTGGCGTCGTGGTGTTCGGAGTGATGTTCTGGTCGATTATCGCCCACAGAAAGTCCCAGGGTGCCGAGCCGGCCAATTTCCATGAAAACACCGTTGTGGAAATTCTCTGGACCATCATACCTCTGGTGATTCTGGTGGTTATGGCGATTCCCGCCACCGCCACCCTTGTGGACATGTACGACACCACCGACTCCGATGTGGACATCAAGGTTACCGGCTACCAGTGGAAATGGCAGTACCAGTACCTTAATGAAGACTTCGGTTATTTCTCCAATCTGGCCACGCCCAGAGATCAGATCACCAATCGCCAGGCCAAGGGCGAGAACTATCTGCTGGAAGTGGACAATCCCCTGGTCATTCCTGTTGGCAAGAAAGTGCGCTTTCTGCTGACCGCCAATGATGTGATCCACTCCTGGTGGGTGCCTGATTTCGGCGTCAAGAAGGATGCCATTCCCGGATTTATCAACGAAACCTGGACCCGGGTTGACGAGCCCGGAATCTACCGGGGTCAATGTACCGAGTTGTGCGGCAAGGACCACGGCTTTATGCCGGTGGTGGTCAAGGCGGTGCCCGAAGAGGAGTACAACGCCTGGGTAGCTGAACAAAAAGCTGCCGCCGAGCGGGAGCGGGAGCTGACCCAGAAAGAATGGACCATGGCGGAGCTGATGGAGCGGGGTGAAAAAACCTACGCCACCACCTGTGCTGCCTGTCACCAGCTGGATGGCAGCGGCGTGCCTCCGGCATTCCCGGCACTCAAAGGCAGTGCCATTGCCACCGGAGATGTGGCGGCGCATATGGACATTGTCGTTCACGGCAAACCCGGCACCGCAATGCAGGCCTTTGGCAGTCAGCTTAGTGAGGTGGATCTGGCGGCAGTCATTACCTATGAGCGTAACGCCTGGGGTAATGGCACCGGAGATATGGTCACTCCCAGGCAGATTGTTGATTACATAAGCAGCCAGCAGTGACCGCGGCCAGACATTGTCAGCCACAACCAATTTTCGGTAATGGAGGGTTTTCATGAGTGCGGTTGCAGGTACCCACGCCCAGGATCTTCATCACGGCCCAGCCCGCGGTATCAGCCGATGGCTGCTGACCACGAACCACAAAGATATAGGTACCATGTACCTGATCTTCAGCTTCACCATGTTTCTGCTTGGTGGCACCATGGCCATGGTGATCCGTGCCGAGCTGTTCCAGCCCGGTCTGCAGATAGTCCAGCCTGAATTCTTCAACCAGATGACCACCATGCATGGTCTGATCATGGTGTTTGGTGCAGTGATGCCGGCCTTTGTGGGGCTGGCCAACTGGATGATTCCGTTGATGATCGGTGCGCCGGATATGGCGTTGCCGAGGATGAACAACTGGAGTTTCTGGCTGCTGCCCTGTGCCTTCCTGATTCTGGTTTCCACCCTGTTCATGGAAGGTGGTGCGCCCAATTTCGGCTGGACCTTCTATGCGCCACTGTCCACCACTTACGGACCACCCAGTACCACCTTCTTTATCTTTGCCGTCCATATCATGGGGGTTTCCTCCATCATGGGTGCCATCAACGTGATCGCGACCATTCTTAACCTGCGGGCGCCGGGCATGACCCTGATGAAAATGCCCATGTTCGTCTGGACCTGGCTGATTACCGCATTCCTGCTGATTGCGGTGATGCCGGTGCTGGCGGGTGTGGTCACCATGATGCTGATGGACATCAACTTCGGTACCAGCTTCTTTGATGCGTCCGGTGGCGGCGATCCGGTGCTGTTCCAGCATGTGTTCTGGTTCTTCGGGCACCCGGAGGTGTACATCATGATCCTGCCTGCGTTCGGGGCGGTATCCCACATCATTCCGGCCTTCTCCCGCAAGCGTCTGTTCGGCTATGCCTCCATGGTGTACGCGGTAGGTGCCATTGCCCTGCTGTCATTCCTGGTATGGGCGCACCATATGTTCACTGTGGGCATTCCCATTGCCGGTCAGCTGTTCTTCATGTACGCCACCATGCTGATTGCGGTGCCCACCGGGGTCAAGGTATTCAACTGGGTGGCCACCATGTTCCGGGGCTCCCTGACTTTCGAGGCGCCCATGCTGTTTGCCGTCGCCTTTGTCATCCTGTTCACCATTGGTGGCTTCTCGGGTCTGATGCTGGCCATTGCGCCGGCGGACTTCCAGTACCATGACACCTACTTTGTGGTTGCCCACTTCCACTATGTGCTGGTACCGCGTGCCGTCTTCGGGATCTTCGCCTCGGCCGACTTCTGGCTGCCCAAGTGGACCGGTCACATGTACGACGAGACACTGGCCAAGACCCATTTCTGGCTGTCGTTCGTGGGCATGAACCTGGCATTTTTCCCCATGCACTTCCTGGGTCTGGCGGGCATGCCCCGGCGGATTCCGGACTATGCCCTGCAGTTTGCCGATTTCAACATGGTCTCCAGTATCGGTGCCTTCATGTTCGGCGCTACCCAGCTGCTGTTCCTGTTCATTGTGGTCAAGTGTGCACGGGGCGGTGAGCCAGCTGCGGCCAAACCCTGGGATGGCGCCGAGGGTCTGGAATGGACGGTGCCGTCGCCAGCGCCTTACCACACCTTCAGTACACCGCCGGAGGTGAAGTAGGCCGGCACTCTGAAGCCGGGCTTCCGGAGGCTGATCCGGGCCAAATAACAACAAATGACAACGACTAAGCCATTGGAGAGTGTCATGGCGGATTATCAGAGCTACTACGTTCCGGAACAGAGCAAATGGCCCATTATTGCCACAGTGGGCCTGGGAACAACCCTGTACGGCCTGGCTTCCATCATGGTCAACAGCAATCAGGGGGAAAGCACCTCCGGTTCGTGGATGGTATTTCTGGCGGGTTCCCTGATCATGGCCTACATGCTGTTCGGCTGGTTTGGCAGCGTCATCCGGGAAGGCCGGGAAGGCCTCTACAGCCAGCAGATGGACCGCTCCTTCCGCTGGGGTATGAGCTGGTTCATCTTCTCCGAAGTTATGTTCTTTGCCGCATTTTTCGGCGCCCTCTTCTATGCCCGGGTATTTGCGGTGCCCTGGCTTGGTGGTGAGGGTGACCGGGGCAGTTCCAACATGCTCTGGGAAGGATTCCAGGCCACCTGGCCGCTGATCAACAACCCGGATCCGGAAGCCTATCCTGCTCCGGAAGGGGTTATTGGTGCCTGGGGATTGCCCCTGATCAACACCATTCTGCTGGTGACCTCCTCATTTACCGTGACCGTGGCCCACCACGCCCTCAAGGCCGGGAACCGGAAGAAGGTCAAGATGTGGATGGGGGCGACCATTGTGCTGGCCCTGGCCTTCCTGGTACTGCAGGCGGAAGAATATGTGCACGCCTATCAGGAGCTGAATCTTACCCTGCAGTCCGGGATCTATGGCAGCACCTTCTTCATGCTCACCGGATTCCACGGTGCCCACGTCATGCTCGGGTCGCTGATGCTGATCATCATGCTGATCCGGCTCCAGAAAGGGCACTTCACGGCAGACAATCATTTCGGCTTCGAGGCGGCGTCCTGGTACTGGCACTTTGTGGATGTGGTCTGGCTGGGGCTGTTCGTGTTTGTCTATATCATCTGACAAGGGGGCTCAGGGCGTGGGATTGAGTGTCAGTTCTCCCTGCCACAGGGCGATCAGAATAACCGCCAGCAGCAGTATGCTGAGGCTGACCCGCAGTGCCAGGGAGTTGACCACACGGTTGGTTTTGCCACCGTCCCGGATCAGAAAGAACAGGCCACTGAACAGGCTGATGACTACGGCAACCAGTAACAGAACAATGACGGTTTTCAGCATGGGAGGTCCTGTTTCTGCAGGTATTGGGGAACGGCTGGGGCAGGATTGCCCGGCACGTCTTTGGTTCACTATAGCAGAGCATGTCTGACCCGGGGGTGAGTCGCCGGCGCTGGCAGCCCGACTGGCGCCTGCTGGTGTTTGCGGGCCTGCTGCTGCCATTGCTGATCGGCCTCGGGGTCTGGCAGCTGGACCGGGCCGGGCAGAAGCAGCGTCTGCTGGACCAGTGGCAACAGGATGTTCTTGATCTGGACTGGCCGGAACTGGTGGCCAGGGGACTGGACCCGGGGCGACCGGTCAGTCTTGACGGAATGTACGGAGAGCAAAGCTGGTTACTGGATAACCGGACCCGGGATGGCCGGCCTGGATACGAAGTACTGACAGTGTTTTACCCCCTGAGGGGACCGGCCGTGGTGGTGAACCGGGGCTGGGTGCCAGCACCCCGTACCCGGGACCGGCTACCGGAATTCACCACGCCGGAGACGGTCATCCGCATCGACGGGCGCCTGGGACACTACCCGGAGCCGCCGGTGCTGACCGATTCGCCGGCGGTTGGAGGGAGCTGGCCCCGGCGAGTCCAGAGCCTGCCACGGGCACTGGTCAGTGCTGAGGTGCCAGAGGTGCCCGCCATGCTGGTAAAGCTGGCGGACAGTACGGAGCCCGGAGCCTTCCGGGCAGACTGGGCACCGGATCTGATGGGGCCGCAGACCCATTATGGATACGCTGCCCAGTGGTTTGCGCTGGCACTGGCGCTGACTATATTGACGGTAGTGGCGAGTTATCGAAAAACAGGAGCCGATAATGACAATGACAATGGCTAACCGAATATCCGATTCCCATGACGGGCCCACCCCGGACCAGGTCCGGCGTGGCCGCAGAACGGCAATGCTGCTGTTTGCCGTTGGCTTCGGGCCCATGCTTATCGCAACCATTCTGTTCTATACCGGCTGGCTCAATCCGGCCGGACACACCAACAATGGCACTCTGGTTCAGCCGGTAGTGCCGGTCCAGACCCTGAACCTGCAGACCGACTCCGGTACCCCGCTGCAACAGCGTTTCGGGGTAGAGGTGGCCGAGCCCCGGTGGTTACTGCTGGTGGTGTCTGACCAGTGCCTGGCCGAGTGCGAGGAGCTGCTGTATCTGGCCAGGCAGGTGAATATTGCCCTTGGCAAGAACGCCACCCGGGTGTCCCGGGCGGCGGTTCTCGGGCAGCTGCCGACAGAGCTGGCGCAGCGCTGGAATACCGATTATGGCCTGATGGAGCGGTTGTCACCGGCGCCTGGCACACGTCCGCTGTGGCCGGAAGGTATCAACCCCGAGCGTGAACCCCGGATTCTGCTGGTGGACCCCTTCGGTAATATCATGATGCATTACGGACCCGACAATACCGGCAAGGACATGCTCGAGGATCTCAAGCATCTGCTCAAGATTTCCCAGATCGGATGATGGCAGTGTACAGGGAGGGAAACTTGAACCGGTCGTGTGATACTGCTTCTCCTGAAATCCGCCGCATGGCCCGCTGGGCCATGGTGGCTGCCGCTCTGGCGCTGGTGGTGATCATGCTGGGCGCCTGGACCCGGCTGGTCCATGCCGGGCTTGGCTGTCCGGACTGGCCCGGATGCTACGGCTTTCTGACGGTGCCCCAGAGCGACGCCCATATTGCCATTGCCAATGCCCGCTTCCCGGAAACACCGGTGGATGTGGCCAAGGGCTGGCCGGAGATGATTCACCGCTATGCTGCCGGCACCCTGGGGCTGCTGGTGTTCGGGCTGGCAGGCTATGCGCTCCGCCATCGCCGGGCCGGAGTACCGGTGCGTCTGCCTGTGCTGATTGCCGGTTTCATTCTGCTGCAGGGCGCCTTTGGGATGTGGACGGTAACCCTCAAACTCTGGCCCCAGGTGGTGTCCCTGCATCTGCTGGGGGGCTTTACCACCCTGAGTCTGCTGACCTTACTGGCCCTGCGTCTGCGGGGCCGGCTCAATCCCCGCCGGTACCCGGCATCGGACAATCCCCGGGGACCTTTCCGTCCCTGGCTGTATGCAGGGCTGGCTCTGGTGGTGATGCAGATTGGTCTGGGGGCATGGACCGCCTCCAACTATGCGGCGGTGGCCTGTACCGACCTGCCCACCTGCCAGGGCCAGTGGTGGCCGGAGCATATGGATTTCCGCCACGGTTTTGATATTACCCAGCATGTGGGCCCCAATTATCTGGGTGGCCAGCTCAACGCCGATGGCCGGGTTGCCATCCATGTCAGCCACCGGCTGGGGGCGCTGGTGGTACTGGGCTATTTCGCTCTGCTGCTGACCGCCATGTGGCGCCAGCGGGAGCATTCGGGGCTGACGGGACCGGTTGCCCTGGTAGCTCTGGTACTGGCTGCCCAGATCAGCCTGGGCCTGGCCAATATTCTGCTGCACATTCCGCTGGCCATTGCGGTTGCCCATAACGCCATGGGCGCCGGGCTGCTGCTGTCGGTTATTCACCTGATCTGGCGTCACCATCAGCTGCCTTACCGGGCAGGGGTGACGGCCGCGCAGACAACAACAATAAGCCGGGAGGTTACGGCATGAGTGAGCAAGTGGACATACTGCCCGCTGCAGTGGGTATGACTGCCGGCAAACGGGTGACCTGGCGGGATTATCTGGAACTGACCAAACCCCGGGTTGTGGCGTTGATGATTCTTACCTCGGTGATCGGCATGTTGCTGGCGACACCGGGGGTGCCGGGCTGGCAGGTTCTGCTCTACGGCAACCTGGGTATTGCCCTGCTGGCCGGGGCGGCGGCGGTGGTCAACCATGTGGTGGACCAGAAGATCGATACCGTCATGGCCCGTACCCGCAAGCGTCCGGTGGCCACCGGCAAGATCTCCCCGCTGGATGCCATTGTCTTTGCCTCCCTGCTGGCCAGTGTGGGCATGGTGATTCTGATCTGGCAGGTGAATCATCTGACTGCCTGGCTGACCCTGGCCTCCCTGGTGGGCTATGCCGGAGTCTATACCCTGTACCTGAAGCGGGCCACGCCACAGAACATCACCATCGGCGGACTGGCCGGGGCCATGCCGCCGCTGCTGGGCTGGACGGCAGTGACCGGCCAGGTGGACGGTCATGCCCTGCTGCTGGTGCTGATCATCTTTGCCTGGACTCCACCCCACTTCTGGGCACTGGCGATCCATCGCAAGGAGGAGTATGCAAAAGCCGGTATTCCCATGCTGCCGGTCACCCACGGCAACAAATACACCGAGCTGCATATTCTGCTTTATACGCTGATTTTGCTGGCGGTCAGCCTGCTACCTTTTGTCACAGGCATGTCCGGTGGTATTTACCTGGCGGGCGCCCTGATCCTCGGCCTGCGCTTTCTGCACTACGCCGTCCGGTTATTGCGGGGCGATGATCGCCGGATTGCCCTGGCCACCTTCAAGTATTCGATCACTTATCTCATGGCGCTTTTTGTGGTATTGCTTGTGGATCACTATGTGGTTTTCTAGTTCCGCTTTGGCTGGCCAGGGCGGAACCGTCTGACGCTGGCCCCGGAACCCTGATGAAGAAATCGATCCGCCTTACCGTTATTGTCCTGTTTCTTGTAGTTGCTGTGATAGTCACCCTGGTTATCGGCCGTCAGTTATACCTGGCCGGTGCCGGGGAGCCTTTGCCGGCACCGGAGCTGGCAGAGCTGAATACCTATGTGTATGACGAACCCAAGGAGCTGGTCAACTTCAACCTGGTGGATGAAACCGGTGCGGCAGCTACCCGGGACAGCCTCAAGGGGCACTGGACCTTTACCTTTGTGGGCTATACCCATTGCCCGGATATCTGTCCGGCGGCCATGGCCAACCTGCGCCTTGCCAACCAGCTCATCGGTGATGATCTGCCCCAGCCGGACTACCTGCTGATCAGTGCCGATCCCGAGCGTGACACACCGGAACAGCTCAAGGCCTATACCGGTTTCTTCGGTGACCATTTCCATGGTCTGACCGGCGAGCTGGATATGGTAAGAGCGGTGGCCAGAAGCCTGAATGCGGTGTTTGTGCACAGGGAGGTGGATGGTGAGGTGCTGGTGGATCACAGTGCCCACTTTGCCCTGCTCAATCCTGAAGGAAAGCTGGTGGCACTGCTGCAGCCTCCGCACCAGCCCAGGTCTCTGGCCCAGGCCTACCGGCGCATTGTGGAGTGGGATCGCAGCAACCGGCAGAGGGCGGGCGGCTGAGACCCACCTCAGTCCGGTTTCGGCAGTGGCCGCCTCCGGACTGACATCTCCGGGCGGGTGACATAGACTTGTCGGCTACAAAAATCCTGAGCCGCGATCATGTCGTCCGATTCTTTGATTACAACCAGTCCCCGACAGCTGTTCAATGTACTGGCCGCAGGCGCGGTTGCACTGATCGTGGTGCACAGTCTGGGCCGGTTCATCTATACCCCGCTGTTACCCCATCTGGTGGCAGACGGCCTGTTCAGTGCGGCTGACGGTGCAGCGGTTGCCAGCTGGAACTACTTTGGCTATCTGGTGGGAGCCATGCTCGCCATCCGCTGGCATCGCCCTGACCAGATCCGCATTCTGTTACCGGCGGCATTACTGCTGCATACCCTGACCACCCTGATGGCAACCCAGGCCGAGAATCTGCACCTGATTTCCGCTGTGCGCGGGGTTAACGGAGTGGCCAACGGCATGGTGTTTGTACAGGCTCCGGCGCTGATTCTGGAGTGGCTGGCTCTGCGTAACCGCCTTTCCTTGAGTGGTCTGGTGTACACAGGAGTAGGGCTGGGTCTGCTGGCATCCAGTGGTCTGGTGTCCTCTACTTCGGACTGGTTACAGGGGCCGGCCCGCTGGTGGCCCGCCCTGTTGCTGTCGGTGCCCCTGGCCCTGTGGGCCGGCGTACAGCTGGCCCGGCTGGAAATCCCCACCCGGGTCCACGGGGATGGGGGCGGCACCGGGCTGACAACGCCCCTGCTGGACCGGGCCAGCACCCCCCTGTTCCTGTCCTATGCCGGTGCCGGCCTGGGCTACATACTGCCCATGACCTTCCTGCCCCTGCTGGCACAACAGCAGTTGCCGGAGGGCCACTGGCTGCTGGACGGCGCCTGGCTGATTGTGGCCCTGTGCACCATTCCTGCGCCCTGGCTGTGGAACCGGCTGGGTGCGGTCATGGGTGACCTGTTTGCCCTGAAACTGAATTATGCGGTGCAGCTGGCCGGGGTGCTGATGGCGGTCATCTGGCCGGGTGCAGTGGGGCTGCTGGCCTGTGCCGTGCTGGTGGGAAGTACCTTTGTGGGAACCGTACTGCTGACCCAGCGTATAGGCCGTGCCCTGCACCCCCATCAGGGGCCGCGGCTGTCAGCGGCCATGGTGGCAGTCTATGGTTTCACCCAGATGGTTGGCCCCTGGCTCACCAAGCAGTGGCTGGACCTGGGAGGCACCCTGGCCAGCGCCTTTGCCATTGGCGTGGCT
>JBFHSI010000006.1:0-32962 GCA_041591245.1 Marinobacter sp. | reverse complement strand
GTCGGATGGCCAGGCCAGTCAGTCCATCGTGGCAGCACTGAATACCCTACCGTTCCCGTCCCTGATTCTGGTTGTCTTTATTGTCGCCACCTTTCTGCTTCTGGTGACCACGCTGGACGGTTCGGTCTTCACCGTGGCCTGCCAGACCCAGCGGGTACTGGACAGAAACAAAAATCCGTCAACTCCTCTGAAGATCTTCTGGTGCCTGGTGATTATTGCCATACCTGCGGTCTTTATCACTGTGAATGCCCCGGTGGGCTCCATGCAGTCGGCAATCCTGATTTTCGCGGCACCTCTCCTGCTGTTGATCAGCTACATGCTGTTCAAAACCTTCGGGTACATGGTTAATGACTATGGTCACCTCAGCGCCGCTGACATTCAGGACATGCACGGTGCGCCACTGGTGCAGAGTGACGAATCCCGGTTGGCACAACCGGTTAAGGCACCCAGTCCGGCGGCTGTTTAGCCGACGATAGAAACCACCGGGCAGAGGGATTCTGCCCGGCCAGGCCTGCAGTCAGTGTGTACAGGAGTTTCAGGCTGTTTTGTTGTATGGCTGGCGGCAATAGCCGTCAGACAGTGGCAGACTGTCAGTTCATTGCTGACAGACAACCATAAGGAAAAGCCATGCCCGAACAAACCGTCTGGATTACCGGAGCCTCCTCCGGCATAGGTGAAGCACTTGCCCTTCGTTTCGCCCGGGACGGAGCCCGGCTGGTGCTATCGGCCCGCCGTCAGAGTGAGCTGGAGCGTGTTGCCGTCTCGTGCCGGGAGGCCGGGCTCACGGCGGATCAAGTGCTGGTTCTGCCACTGGATGTGACGGGCTGGGAGTCCCTGCCGGGAGCTGTCCGGGCCGTGCTGGATACCTTCGGCACCATCGACCTGCTGGTAAACAATGCCGGTGTTTCACAACGCTCCCTGTGCAAGGACACGGACATGTCGGTGTACCAGAAGCTGATGGATGTGGATGTGATGGGGCAGATTGCACTCACCAAGGCGGTGCTGCCCCATATGCTGGAACGGAGGTCGGGGCATCTGGCGGTGACGGCCAGCGTGGCGGGCAAGGTGGGGGTGCCCCTGCGAACCGGCTACTGTGCTGCCAAGCACGCAGTGATGGGCTTCTTTGATGCCTTGCGGGCGGAGGTGGAAGGTGAGGGGCTGAAGGTGTCCACCATCGTGCCCGGTTTTATCCGCACGGATATTTCCCGCAATGCCCTGGCCGGTGATGGTTCGGCCTTTGGCGAGGTGGATGAGGATATCGCCGGCGGCATGGACGTGACTGAGTGTGCGGAAGTGATTTTCAAAGGCCTTAAGGCCGGCAAGCGGGAGATCCCTGTGGGCAAGGGCAAGGAAATGGCTGCGCTGTGGATCAAGCGGATTGCTCCGGAGGTATTGTTCCGGATCGCCCGAGCTAGATAGTTCAGGCGGGTTTTGCACAGATTTCCGGTTGTCCCCAAATTCTGTGGATAACTTTGTTGGAAACATCAGGACAGGTGGCCGGGAGCCACAAACCACGCGGGCTGGCGGGATGTGACTGTAAAATGACCGTTGTTGACGGTGGTGGTTATTCAGGGTGTGGAAAAGTCGCCGTGGTGGCTGTCAGGCAAAAATCCCGTGCCATCCAATGGACATGCCCGCTCCGGGATGGAGAGGGCTGTCGCTTCGGGGTTGGGGCTCAGGAGAACTCAGTCGCTGTCGTTTTCCGGGAACACTAATCCGGCCGGTTGCTCCGGCGTCAGCTGGAATTCGTGGTGCCGGTTTGCGGACTTCTGTGATGCGGAGATAGTCAGTGTCCGGGAAGATTCCGTGTTGCCAAACAGGTCTACCTGAAAGCTCAGGGGCGGCCGGGCATGGTCCAGGGCAAACCGGCCCATAACGGTGACCGTGCTGACCTCATCATGGTGGTTGCCATGGTGGTCATGGGATGCTGCTGGGGATACCAGCATGTCTTCAAGGGGCAACGCCTGCTCCCGGTCCCGCAGGACCACGTGCTGGCTCAGAGTCCGGATAACCTCAGCCTGGTGCAGGTTGAATTCTTTCAGGTCGATTTCCCCATCCCCATTGTCATCGATACCTTCGAACGCCGACAGGGGCAGTGACAGCACCATGAAGGCATTGGTATTGACGATATTCAGAGTGCCGTGTCCGGCCATCATCAGATGGGCCAGGACGGGGGTGGCCAGGGTCAGCGCAAGTGCGGAAACCGCGGCTGACAGACAGGCTATACGCATTTTCATATTCTGGACTCCCGGGGAATGCCTGTTCAGAAAGAGGGCGGGGGTGGCAGTTCCCCGGAGGTTTCCACTTCACCTTTCACGCAGCGCTGGAAGTACGGGTAGGTGTCGGTGGCATAGTAGTGGTAGATGCCGTCCGGAAATTCCGGGGTGACACCAAAGCGGCCGTTGCATTCATCCAGATCCCCGGAGCCTTCAACATATTCCCAGTCCTGCTGGAAGGTCCCCAGAGGATAGGTAGTGGTTGAGGGCCGGGAGGCACTGACCGAGCTGACCAGCTGGTAACTGCCGGTGATAACTTTCAGATCAGAGCTGGCATCATCGGCCACGCTGTAACCGTATCTGGCATAGATGGGAAAGCCGTCGGCGGCCCAGCCAATAAGCGTCATGGTGCTGCTGCCTGCGCGCTTGCTTATGAAGCCTTCCGGCATACCGTGATAGTGATAGGCACCATCGGGCTGTACGTGGGCGTTGTTCTGGTCGGTTCCGAAATCGAAGCTGGTCTGTCCCAGGGCTTCGATGTTCCAGCTGCCGGAATTATCCACAAGGCTGCAGGATGTGCCTGAGTCATCACAACTGCCCGCTGTACTGGCGTCGATTTTTACACCGTTGAGTACATAGCCTGCCGGGCCGCGGGGGCCGCCAAGCTCCGTTGGCGTGCTGGTTTCTGCCGGCTCCAGGGTAAAGCTTGCGGATACGGTCTGCTCGGAAATGGTATTGGGATTGCCCGGATTCGGGAAGGTGCCCACTTCGTGGTCCGGTATACCGTTGGCGGTGAGTTCCCGGGTGCTGTCGGTGCAGGTCCAGGTGGCAGTGCTGGTGTAGGTCAGCGATGGCTGGCTGTTGTAGGTGGTGTCATCGTAATCGCACAGAATTCCGGCTGTGGCGCCGGTACTGGTAATGCTTCCGCTTCCGCCGGAGGTAAGGGTGCTGTCAGAGCTGCTGCTCTCGCCGTCACAGGCCGCCAGTGTTGCCAGGAGAACACAGAGACCTGCTTTCTGGAGTATTCTGTTTTTTATCATTGGCTGGGTCATGGTGTGATCTGTTTGTTGGAGTGTTTGGTGCCTTGAGTGGTGCGCAGGCAATGGATAGCTCACACCCTAACAACACAATGTGCAGGAAATATGGAGTTAATGGTTTGTGGTACGGGGTTATGCATCTTGTCCACTGAATCTGTGGAAAACTTTGTTGGAAACATAAGGACAGGTGCCCTGAAGCCGCAAACCACGTGGGCTGGCGGAATATGACTGGAAAATGACCGCCCCCTGGAGTTGTCCACAGACGGAATACACTAATTCGGGAAGTCCCCATGAGCGAATTTACCGATTATCTGCACGAGGCCCTCGAGCTCTTCGGGCCTATCCATATCCGCCGGATGTTCGGGGGTTACGGTATCTACCGCGACGGACTGATGTTCGCACTGGCCTTTGATGATGTGGTCTATCTGAAGACAGACAGTGACAATCTGGATCACTTCCTGCGGGAGGGGCTTGAGCCCTTTGAATACACAGCCAAGGGAAAGCCGGTCAGAATGTCCTACTATCAGGCCCCGGAGGATTTTCTGGAAGACCGGGAACAGGCAGCCCTCTGGGCAGGTCTGGCCTGGGAAGCTGCGTGCAGGAAGCGCAAGTCCTGACACCTGTGCACAGGTCGGATGTGGATCTTGTCCACCGAATCTGTGGATAACTGTGTTAGCAACGTAAGGACAGGTAGGGTTGAACCGCAGTTCACGGGGGGTGAAGAAATGTGACTGTAAAATGACCTGCTGGTTACGGGCAGATGAAAAATGCACCAGACCGGATCACACCAGGGCAACAGCCGGATTGTGGCCACAGAGATATGGTGGCACAGTTCATCGACCCGGAATCAATGACAGAACATGAGGATAGGATTTTGACGGATCTTGTAGAGTACAAACTGAAGGATGGCGTTGCCACCATTGTTGTGAACAACGGCAAGGCGAACGCGCTGAGCCCTGCGGTGTTTGAGGGACTGAACAGGGCTCTGGATCAGGCTGAGCAGGACAAGGCTGTAGTGATCCTGACGGGGCAGCCGGGCATTTTCTCTGGCGGGTACGACCTCAAGGAAATGCAGAAGGGTATGAAGGAAGCTACGGCGCTGGTGACTACCGGGTCCCGGTTCACCCGGCGCCTGTCCGCGTTCCCGCTGCCGGTGATTGGCGCCTGCAGTGGCCACGCCATCGCCAAGGGCGCGTTTATCATGCTGTCTGTGGATTACCGCATCGGTGTTGCCGGCAACTTCAAGCTGGGCCTGAACGAAGTGGCTATCGGCATGACCATGCACAGAGCCGGTATCGAGATTGCCCGGCATCGCCTGAACACTCCCCATTTCTACCGCTCCGTGGTCAATGGCGAGATCTACAGCCCGGAAGGTGCGGTGGAAGCCGGCTTCCTGGATGAGGTAGTGGCTCCGGAGCAGCTTCTTGAGCGGGCCACCGAATTGGCGGGACAGTTCCGAAAACTGAACCTGCGGGCCCATGCTCAGACCAAGGTCAAGGCCAAGGCGGAGTATCTGGAGCTCCTGGACCGCTGTATCGAACTGGATGAACAGAATCTGGGGCTGGGTGCCTGACCCGGCCCGGTGTATCCGGATATGCAAAGGCCGCCTTCGGGCGGCCTTTTTGTTGCCGGCTATTCGGGCAGGGCTTCTCCGGAGCCACCCATCTCCGCCGGAACATCTTTCATTTTGGGCAGGCCGTCTTTGATGGGCAGCACGGTTTCCTGATAGTGCACATGCAGGGCCGGTTCGAACTTCAGTGTCGGCAGGTTGGCCACGAACACATCCACCAGGCCCCAGCCCGGATGGTCGGTAAATACATGGCCGCCGCAGGACTTGCACCACTTGCGATAGCTTTTCTCGGTCAGATTGAAGGTGCCAACCCGGTCGGCTCCGCTGAGAATCTCAAAGTTGTCGGTGGGCCAGAGGGAAAAGGCATTGACCGGACCGGCGGACCAGCGCCGGCAGGAATCGCAGTGACAATAGCCCATGGCTGCCGGACTGCCGGTTACCCGGAAGGTGACTTCTCCACAAAAACAGCTTCCCTGATATTCACTCATCTCGATACGCTCCTGTTGTTTTTGGCATTGAGCAGAGTTCCGGACTTGTGATTTCCGGGACTACCGGGTCACTATTTCAGAGGTGATCAGCCGGGTACATAGTACGAAGTGAGAGGCCGGTTCCTGCTTTTGTACTAAGCCTGCTGAGACAGATCTTTTATATCCATATAGCCTCCATGCATAGCCCATTTTTGCATCAGGTTTTGCGACCCCTTGTGCCGCAAGGCTCACGGGTATTTAACCCTATGTTGCCAACAAAGTTATCCACAGCTTTTGTGAGTAAAGTAAGTGGGAATACCTGTTTACCCATCGGTCGGGGCTGATCAGAATTCCCGGCCCTGACGTATTTGAATGACCGCTCATTTATGGGCCTGGGTGTAACGGGAGCCTCCATGAAAGCTGTGCTTGATGCTTATCTGAATACTTCGCTGGTGCTGCGCATTGGTATTGCGCTGGTTCTTGGTCTGGTTGTGGGACTGGTGGGCGGACCGGCGGTGGCCGAATGGCTGAACCCTCTGGGAGAACTGCTGCTGCGGTTGCTGAAGTTCCTGATTGTGCCCATTGTCCTGTTTACCCTGATGGTGGGAATCAACCAGGCCAATCTGGCCAGTATGGGACGTGTGGGCCGGAAACTGCTGGGCTTCTATGTGCTGACCTCGGCCCTGGCCATTGCGGTGGGGCTGGTTGTGGCTTCCGTGTTCGCACCCGGTAGCGGCCTGGAACTGACTTCCTCGGCAAGTGTCGCCGTGCCGGAGAATCCGGGCTTTATCCGGGTGCTTCTGAATATTGTTCCCACCAATATTATTGGTGCCTTTGCCGAACCGAACCTGCTGGGGGTTATTTTTACCGCCATTGTTTTTGGTATTGCCCTGCTGAAACTGCGGGAGTCAGATTCCCACAGGGAAGCTGGAGCCCGGGTGTATGAAGTGGTTACCGGCCTGAATGAAATGACCATGAAGGTGATGGCCGGCGTTCTCCAGTATGTTCCGGTCGGTGTGTTTGCGATTGTGGCCAAGACTGCGGGCGAGCAGGGCATGGCCACAGTGCTGGCCCTGGGGGACATGGTCATGGTGCTGTATATCGCTCTGGCAGTGCAGCTGGTGGTCTACGGGGTTCTCATGCGCCTGAATGGCGTTGGTCTGGCGGGCTTTGTGCGTGAAGCACGGGCTCCGGTGGCCACGGCTTTTGCCACCCAGAGCAGTGCCGGCACTCTGCCACTGACCCTGAACGCGGCCCGGCGTATGGGCATTCCCCAGCGTATCTACGGCTTCAGCCTGCCGCTGGGGGCCACTATCAATATGGACGGGGCCGGTATCCGTATTGCTATTTCTGCGGTCTTTGCCGCCAATGTGGTGGGCGTGCCCCTGGATTTTGTCACCATGCTGGAAATCGTTCTGATCGGCACCCTGGCTTCCATAGGAACTGCTGGTGTTCCGGGCGCGGGTATTGTGATGATTGCCACGGTGTTTGCCCAGGTGGGCCTGCCCATTGAAACCGTGGCCCTGCTGGTGTCCATTGATGCCATTGTGGGCATGGGGGCCACCGCCATGAATGTGACCGGGGACCTGGTGTGTACTGCGGTAATTGCCCGTTCCGAGCAGAAACATGGAGGTACGCAGCCGGGGGATATTCCTGCGCCCATACTTACCAATAGGGTTGAGGGCTAGGGATTGCAGCAAGCCGGGGGCTGTTGTTACACAGCCTCCGGCTTCTTTTCTTTGGTCAGCTATGGCTGACCGGAAGGTTACTTGATCCAGTGGTTACCCCAGTGGGTAATGTCGTACTTCTGTTGTACCTGCAGTGCGCGGGCTCCCACAGCCGGGGTCTCGGCGGCCTCGATTTCTTCGTCGATAAGCCGGGTGGACAGTGACAGCCAGCTGGTGACAAAGGCTGCGGCATCGCCGTTGATCTCCAGTGCCAGATCGTCGACATTGGTAATGTCATCACAGGCGGAGTGATAGCAGGGGTCATAGGCAACGCCTTCCTCGCCCCCGAACTTCATGGCCTGTTCTGCAGTTTTTATCCCTTCGGCACCGGTAAACAGTCCGCCAAAGGCAATACCGTCCTCAAAGAACTGGGCATAGTCCGAGCGGAAGCTGATTTCGGTTCCTTCAAACGGAATTTCCCGCAGGTCGAAGTAATGCTGGAACAGGGCTTCGACCGCTGCTGAGCCGGCCGGCCCTTCCAGTCCGAAATCCGAGCCATCCCCGTCATAAATAAAGTTGCCGAAGTTGGGTGAGCCGATCATGTCGTAATTGAGGTAAACCTTGATTTTGGCTTTTTCCTCCGGTGACAGGCTGTTTACATAGTAGGTTGAACCAACCAGGCCGGCCTCTTCGGCACCCCACCAGGCAAAGCGTACCTGGTTGCGGGGACGGGCATACTTCATCTGCAGCGCCAGTTCCAGCAGGGCGGCACTGCCGGAGCCATTATCGTTGATACCGGCGCCTTCAAACACAGAGTCCAGGTGCGCGCCGGTCATGATGACGTTATCCGGGTTGCCCCGGCGGGTCTGGGCAATCAGGTTGAAGGTTTCGGTGCGTTCCCGCACAACATCGGCAACAACGCGAAGTTGCAGGCCGGACTGTGACAGCCAGCTTTCGCCAATGTCATAGGTGACGAACAGCACGGGAATACCGCCCGCGTAGTCATCCCCAAGGGTGGCATTGATCAGTCCCATGCGGTCTTCGCTGTCACCCTGGTTGAAAATGACGGCGGCTACAGCGCCCGCGTTGGCAGCATTGGTAGCTTTCTGACCGAAAGCACAGGTACCGCGCTGGATAATGGCCACGGATCCGGCCGGGAAGCCGGCAAAGTCTTCCGCTTCACAGCCACTGGTGGAAGTGTTGCCGGGGCCGAGCTGGATATCCACAGGCACCGCCGGGGCAGTTACATCCCCCGCTTCGGTCTGGGTCAGGTAGGTGAAATCCTGGTTCCACACATAGTCGGTGGCTGCCGGTGCCAGAGTCTGCAGGATACCGTCTCCCGCCGGATAGAAGGCGTTGAACGGGAAGGGCTGGACAGTGACTTCATAGCCGGCATTTTCCAGGGTGAGTTTCAGGTAATCCAGGGAGGCCTGATAGCCGGGCAGCCCGGCTGCACGGTTGCCGTCGTTGGCACCGGCAATGCCATAGAGTATATCCAGGTGGTACTTGATGTTATCCGCCTGCATACAGCGGGGCAGGCCCAGTGGCGTGCTGTTCAGAAGGCCGAACCGGCACTCGAAATAGCCGAGACGATCCGGGCTCCAGAACTCGTTGAGAAGCTCTGCTGTGGATTTGTGGCCGGTACCGGCCTGAGCGGTTAGTGAAAAACACAACAGGGCCAAAGCCAGGATATGGCTTGTAGTGGATGTTTTCATTGTTGTTCTCCGATCCTGGGAGTCATGAGTCAGGCCCGCTTGTGGCGGGCGTGTCTGCATGGGCGGCCGGTATCCGTCGGATTCCGGTGCCCGGGCACCACTGCGTCCTTCGATGCCACTGCAAGCGTAGACCGGGTTGAGCGGTCCTTCCAGAATTCAGGATGTGTCGCCTTTGAGGGATGATTCCGTACTCCGGAATCAGGCTCTGGTACACTCGGTAGCCCCCGGGTCAGGGGATTTCCGGCAGTCCGGATGTGGTTGTTCCAGCCCGGACGGGTTTTACAGGGTTCATAGGAGAGGCCGTTATTGTGGGATCTTTAAGTCATCAGCAATTACAGTCGATTGTGGCCGAGCTGGATCAGGCCATCTGCAGCCATGAGCGCTGGTACCGGGAACTGTTGAAAGTGCTGATTTCGCATACTCTGCCGAATCCCGAGGACCTGGAGCCGGATGCCCACCACCGGTGCCGTTTTGGTCAGTGGTGTGAGAGTTCCATCGCAGCCCATCTCCGTGACCATCCGGACTTCGCAAAGCTGATGGCAGCCCACGAGAACATGCATTGCCGGGCGCGCAAACTGATTCGGCTATCCATGGACAACCAGCCAATCCCGGTTAACGATCTGGATCTGTTCAACGAAGATCTGGACCGGATCCGGCTGGCATTCGAGGCTTTGAAACAGGAGTTTGTGGAGAAGATCCAGAACCGGGATCCTCTGACCGGAGTACAGAACCGGGCCCGTATGCTCTACCACCTCCGGGAGCAGCAGACTCTGGTACAACGGGGTGTTCAGGATTGTGCTCTGGCCATGCTGGATCTGGATCACTTCAAACGCATCAACGATGAGTTCGGCCATGCTGCCGGTGACGCGGTTCTGATTTCAACCATCCAGAACCTGGAGCGGTTTCTGCGGCCCTATGACCAGATCTACCGGTATGGCGGTGAGGAGTTCCTGATTTGTATGCCCGGCACAACCGTGGACCAGGGCCGTATGGTCGCGGAACGGATGCGCAAGGCCATTGCTGATCAGCGTATTCCCCTGCCTGGTGCCGATACCATCCTGCGGATCACCGGCTCTTTCGGGATCGCCGGCCTGGTACCATTCCGGACGGTGGAAGAATCCATAGACCGGGCTGACAAGGCCATGTACAGGGCCAAGGCAGCCGGGCGTAACCGGGTCGAAGTGGACTGAGGGAGAGCCTCAGGCGCTGAAGAGCTTGTCCAGAAACGCTTCCAGTGCCCTGTTGACCGGTTCCGGGTGGGACAGGTTGGCGGCATGGCCGGCACCGGGGATGATCACCAGGTCTGCGTCCGGGAGCTGGCTGGCCATGATTCTGCCCTGTTCCAGGGGAATGGCAATATCCGCATCCCCGTGTACCACCAGCGCCGGCTGGCTGATTTCATGCAGGCGCCCGGTGATGTCATCGCGGCTGGTCAGGGCCTGGAAGTTGTTGCCCACATTGGCCGGAGAAATCTTCTGCCACTTGGCTTGCCAGGTGTCCACATCGGCAAAATCGCTGCCGAGAATGATCTGGGCAATGGTGTTGCCGATCATGGGTGTCAGCCCCTGTTCCATAAAGGTTCCGATCAGTTGCTGATACATGGGCAGCTTGTCTTCCTGTTCCTTGCCCGCCTGGGTATCCAGCAGAACCAGGGCCTGCACCCGCTCCGGGTGGGTCAGGGCACAGCGCAGTGACAGGAAGCCGCCCTGGGACATACCGGCCAGAACCGCCCGCTCCACTCCCAGGTGGTCAAGCAGCGCTGCCAGGTCGTCGGCGGAATCATAGTAGCTGAAAGGCTCGGGGTTTTCCGTGGCGGTTTCACCATGGCCGCGTTCGTCCCAGGTAATGCACCGGTAGCGGTCACGCAAGGCCTCCACCTGCGGGGCAAACATGTCGTGATCCATCATCAGGCCGTGGGAAAATACGATCACCGGGCCAGTACCGCCGGTGTCCTGGTAGTACAGGTGCTGACCATTAACATCGGCAAAAGCCATAACATACCCCTGTTTTGTTGTTGGAATAAGGCAGGAACCATCGTTGTCCAAAACATCTGAAACATCAAGGCTGCGTTCAAAACTACCGGGGACTTTGCAGTTTGCTATCGCCTGCAGGGCTTCATCGTGGTATACCAGCGGTCCGCGACAAGGTCGCCATGTTTCTGTATTGAGTATCTGGTTGGGAGTATCAGGAAATGCCAAGAGCAAGTGAGATCAAGAAGAATTCTGCGGTTGAGTATCAGGGTAATGTTTACTTCGTCAAGGATATCGAGCGTTCGGTTCCCCAGGGGCGCGCCGGTGGCAGCCTGTACCGCATGCGCATGTACGATGTGGTAACCGGCAACAAGATTGACGAGACCTTCAAGGACTCTGACATGCTGAACCTGGCTGACCTGACCCGCCGCCCGGCCATGTTTTCCTACGCCGATGGTGAGGAATACGTGTTCATGGACAGCGAGGACTTCACCCAGTACAGCCTGAACCGGGAAGCCATTGCTGACGAGCTGCTGTTTATCAGCGAGGACACCCAGGGAGTGATGGTGATTCTGGTGAATGATTCCCCGGTATCCCTGGCTCTGCCGCCCACCGTTGAACTGGAAATCACCGAGACTGACCCTTCCATCAAGGGCGGTTCTGCCACCGCACGGACCAAGCCGGCAACCCTGTCCACCGGGCTGGTGATTCAGGTGCCGGAGCATATCTCCACCGGTGACCGGATCAAGATCAACGTGGACGAGCGCAAGTTCCTGGGACGGGTGTAACCCGCCCGGAACACAGCGCAGGGGCTGCCTCCGGGCGGGGCAGTCTGCGCTGTCAGCGTTTAACCTGGATAATCTTCAGGTGCAGGGAGCGGTTCGGGCCGGCGGGCCAGTCGATCTGATCACCGACACTCAGGCCCAGCAGGGCCGCTCCGGCGGGAGCGAGAACCGATACGCAAGCCTCTTCAGTTCCGGTCTGGTGCGGATACACCAGCTTCAGCTCGTGCTCCACATGGTCAGCCTCATTGGCAAAGCGCACCACGGAATTCATGGTCACAACGTCATCCGGGATTTCCGTGGACGGCACCAGGGTGGCTCTGGCCAGTTCGTATTCCAGTTCTTCGGCGGTTTCATTGTCCGGTGCCTGCTGTTCCAGAAGGCTGGACAGGCGGTTGTAATCTTCCTGGGTAATGGTGATAGCCGGGCGATCAGACATGGTTAGCTCTCGTAATTTTGCTTGAAACAGAAGGTTCGGGTAGCCGGGAGTGCCGCTGAATCCGGCGGCAGGCTACACGGATTCAGCGAAACGGGTGGAAGATCAGGGCACAGCGCAGCACCCGGGTCTGGGAAGACCGGGTGGCAGGAGTTCTGGTGGTGTACGGATGCATCTGAACGTGCAAGGCAAACCTGCAAAATAACGGAAGTTAAGCCCTATCTTTAGACGATCCTGCATCCAAGATCAAGCCTGCTGATATCCGGGGCGAGAAACAGCTCCATGAAAATAAAGAATATTCTTGACCCGCCTCCGGGTTTGCGCCAACGTATTTCCCTTGAACGGTCACTCACAGAAGTGGCCGTTTGCGCTTGAAAACAACTTACAAAAAACAATAGCGGGGATATCTTATGATTCAGCGTCTGACCCGTGGATCCGTCACAATGGTAGAGCGTTATCTGCCGGATCCTTACGTGCTGGTATTGCTTCTGTCGCTGGTGGTGTTTGTGGCCGCCATGGTATTTGAAGGCCAGAGCCCCATCCAGATGGTTCAGTACTGGGGTGATGGCTTCTGGAACCTCCTGACCTTTTCCATGCAGATGGTGCTGGTCCTGGTAACCGGATTCGTCCTGGCCAGTACCCCCTTCTTCCGCAGCATTCTCAAGGCCCTTGCCCGGCTGGCCCGGTCCCCGGGACAGGCCATAATTCTGGTGACCCTGGTGTCTCTGGCCGCAGCCTGGATCAACTGGGGTTTCGGTCTGGTGATCGGCGCCCTGTTTGCCCGCCAGGTGGCCCGGGAAGTGCCTCAGGTGAACTATCCCCTGCTGATTGCCAGTGCCTACAGCGGGTTTATGGTGTGGCACGGTGGCCTGGCCGGTTCCATTCCCCTGGTTATTGCCACCGAAGGCCACTTCACTTCCGAGATGATCGGTGTGATTCCCACCAGTGAAACCATTTTTGCCCCGTTCAACCTGTTGCTGGTTCTGGCCATGGTGATCATTATTCCGCTGGTGAACCGGCTGATGATGGGCAAGGATGGTGTCCATGTGGATACAGCGGTGCTTGGTGAAGAGCCCGAGTTGCCGCCCCTGAGCAATGAACGTCCGGCGGAAAAAATGGAGAACAGCCTGTTGCTGGCCCAGGCAGTCGGCATCATGGGGCTGGTCTTTATCGGCTATTACTTCCTGGTACGCAGTGGCTCACTGAACCTGAATATCGTCAACCTGATGTTCCTGATTCTGGGGATTATCCTGCACGGGCGTCCGTCCCGTTTTATTGCCAGCGCCTCTGAAGCGGTGAAAGGCTCCACCGGTATCATCATCCAGTTTCCCTTCTACGCCGGCATTATGGCGATGATGGTGCAGTCCGGCCTGGCCAGCAGCCTGTCCGGCTGGTTTGCGGAAATTTCCACCGAGACAACCTTCCCGCTGTTCACATTCCTCAGCGCCGGGCTGGTGAATATCTTTGTTCCGTCCGGTGGCGGCCAGTGGGCGGTGCAGGCTCCCATTATGCTGGAAGCCGGTGCTGCTCTCGGGGTTGAACCGGCACGTACCGCCATGGCGGTGGCCTGGGGTGACGCCTGGACCAATATGATCCAGCCGTTCTGGGCCCTGCCGGCCCTGGCCATTGCCGGCCTGTCCGCCAAGGACGTAATGGGCTACTGTCTGATCGTGCTGATGGTTACCGGTGCGGTTCTCGGCCTGGGGCTCATGCTGCTGCCCTGAGCTTCTGTCACCGGTTAGCCGGTAAGCGGGATGTCGCCTCAGGCGGCATCCCGTCCTTCCTCCCGCATCAGTCTGCGGATATGCATTTCCAGTTTCCGGTAACGGGGCGATTGCAGAAAGGCTTCCCGGTCATTGGCCGGCAGTTCCGCCTTGAATCCGGTATCAATGATCTCCTTGAGACGCCCGGGATGACGGGACAGGAAAAACACGGTATCCCCCAGATACAGGGCCTCTTCGATATCGTGAGACACCACCAGTACCGAAGTCCGTTCCTTGCGCACTATGCCCAGCAGCAGATCCTGCATCTGCCACCGGGTCTCCGGGTCCAGAGCCCCGAAAGGCTCATCCATCAGCAGCAGTTCCGGAAAGTTGGCCAGGGTGCGGGCAATGGCTACCCGCTGGCGCATACCTCCGGATAACTGGTGGGGGTAGGCGTCGGCAAATTTTTCCAGTCCTACGGCCCGGATAAAGTGGTCCACTGAGCCCTCATGGATGGCAGTGGTGTCCCCGTTGATTTTCAGCCCGTAGGCCACGTTCTCCCGCACCGACAGCCAGGGGAAGGAGGTGTAGTCCTGAAACACCATGCCCCTGTCCCGGCCAGGGCGGGATACCTCCCGGCCATTGAGGCGGATGCTTCCCCGGGTGGGCTGCTCCAGCCCGGCTACCATCCGCAGCAGAGTGGATTTGCCGCAACCGGAGGGCCCCAGTAGCACCCCCACTTTGCCGGAAGGCAGGGTCAGGGAAATGTTGTCCAGTGCCTGAACGGTACGGCCGCCGGAGCGGAAGTCTTTGTGAATGCCACAGATACTGAGGCCTTGGTCCTGGGACATGGTTCCTGCTCCTGTTACTGGCTGACCTTGAGAGTGGCGGCCAGGGGCGCGGTGTCCACACCGGATGCCATGGGCTGGCGTGCATCGATCAGACCGAACTTGAGCCACCAGTCGGTAAGGGTCTGCCAGTGACTGCTCATCTGGCCATTGGGCAGTCCCAGGGGCAGTTCGCCGGGAATCAGTCCCATGAAGCGGCCGGCCTCGGTCTTGTCGAACACCCAGATGCCGCCCTTGTAGATCTCACCGCTGGTGCCCAGTACCTTTTCCACATCGCTCAGGGGAAAGTTCAGGGCCTTGGCAATAATCTGGTTGGCTGCGTCCGGGTTGGCTTTCCAGTAGTCCACAGCAGCGAAGTAGGCTTCCATGGTTTTGGCGGCGGTTTCCGGATGCTCCTGCAGGAAGGCATCACTCATGTACATGGCATCTCCCAGCAGGGCGGTTTCGATCCAGCCGGTATCGGAGGATGAGCCCGCAACGGTAGAGCCGGGCAGGGCTTCCAGGGCGTGGGATCCGAACGGTTCCCAGAATTCTGCAGCGGAGACTTCACCACCCACCAGGGCACCGACGGCATCATCCATGATCAGGTTGGTGAAGGTGACCTCATCAATACTGACGCCATTGTCTTCCAGCCATACTCCCATGAAGATCTGGGTCAGCCCACCTTCCAGTACCGCCACCGACTTGCCTTTCAGGTCGCTGGCAGCGGTGATGCCCGGAGCCAGAACAATCTTGTCGGTGCCATAGGACGGATTGGTATAGGTGACCATTTTCACCGGCACGCCCTTGTCGGCGGCGATGGGCGCGTATTCGGCGGTGCTGGAGGTGACATCCAGAGCCCCGGCGGACATCAGGGAAAAGCTTTCATAGGGGTCTTCGATAATGGCAATTTCAAGGTCCAGATCGGGCACCAGGTTTTTTTCCTTGGCGATAAACCAGAAGCCGTACCCGGGCCAGGAAAACAGTGACAGTTTGACGGTTTCCGCAGATGCGGTGCCGGTCAGTGCCAGGGTGACTGCAAGAGCCGTTAGTCCACGTTTAAGCCTGTCCATAACGATTACCTCAGGGGTTGGGGAAAGGGGTGTGCCACAGATTTCTGATTCATGAGTGTCGGGTTGTGAGATAGGGAAAACATTTCCGGTAGGCCAGCCGGAACAGCATGTCGAACAGCAGACCAAGGATGCCGATGGTCACTATGCCCGCCATGATGTCGTCCACGTGGACGAAGCGTTTGGCCCGCATCATCACGGCGCCTATGCCATCGGTTGCTGCGACGATTTCGGCAATCACCAGATAGGTCCAGCTCACCGCCAGCATCTGCCGGCAGGTATCCATATAGCCCGGCAGAGAATGCCGGAAAACCACGGACCAGAGCACAACTCTCCGGCCCCCGCCCAGGGTTCGGGCGGTTTCAATCAGGACCCTTGGGGTCTGCCGGGTAACATCGGCCAGCATGATCACCAGAAAGAACACCACCCCCATAAGCAGCAGGGCAATCTTCTGGCTGTCACCGGTGCCCAGCCACATCAGCAGCAGGGGTATGAATGCCGGGGCCGGCAGATAGCGCCAGGCCCCCAGCAGCGGGTTGAGTGTGCTGTCGATACGGGCAAAGGCCCCCATCAGGATGCCCAGGGGCAGGGCCATGGCAATGGCCAGCAGGAAACTCACCAGAATCCGGGTGACACTGGCCAGAACATCACTGAGGAAGTCCTGCTCCAGAAACAGCTTTTCCAGGGCGGTGAATACGGCACCCGGTCCCGGGTACAGCCGGTCCGGTGCCAGATCCATCACCGAGGTTATCTGCCAGGCGGCCATAAACACAGCCCAGCCGGCGGCACCAAGCAGCAGGCGCTGCCGGCCGTTCAGGGTCTGGTTGAAATCGAACCAGTGCTCAGTTTCAGGCTTGGCTGCGCTGTCGGCCCGGGACCCTGAAGTGTGGGAGCGGGGAATAGAGTGTTCAGGAAGCTTTGCCGTCATAACAGGAACCTCAGAAGGCGGTCAGGAAGCTGAGTCCGTAGACCGGAACCGCAGTACCCTTGCGGACGGCATCCGGGACTTCCACCTGACCGTAGGTTTCGGCATAGATACCGGCGATCCGGTTCCGGTGGTAGCTGATAAGCTGGCCTTTCAGGCCAATGCTGCGGCCATAAGGCGAGCCATAGAGCTCGTTGTGCAGGGCTGGCAGCTTGTACCAGGGCAGAGTCGGTTTGGCATGGTGGGCGTTGTGGTAGCAGAAATTCAGAATCAGCAGATTCAGTACTGGCCAGCGCCGGGAAATGAGGTTGCTGTAGGTGTTCTCTTCTTCATACTCCCGGTCACCCTTGTGGGGGAAGTGGGCATCGGGATCTTTCAGGTTTACCACTATGTCGTAGTTGTGCTGGTAGGCATCGAAGAAGCGCAGCACCATCAGCAGCAACAGGTAGGCCAGGGCATAGAGGATGACCGCTTTCGGACTCCACAGTGCCAGCGCCGCCAGTGCGGCAAATCGGGTGATGATGACAGCCGCCGTGCGCAGTCTCTGGGAGCGGCTACCCAGGCGGGTGAAGGGGGCAACCATAAGCACGGCGTGCATGACAATATCCACCGCCGGGAAGTAGCACCACTCCAGCGCAAACACCGCTTTTTCCGTCCGCGGATGGGCCTTGAGCCAGGCCCGGTAATCAAAAGAAATGGGATCTGCGTTCACTACATGGTGGCGCATATGCTTGTAGCGCAGGTCCTCATAGGTGCCGTAGCTGCCGCCGCTGATCCAGTTCAGCAGCTTGCCGAGCCGGGTGTTGTGTTCGGTTGCCTTGAACAGGGCGTTGTGGGCACAGTCGTGAATCAGGTAGCTGGCGATAATCATGCCGTGGGCACAGGCCAGCACACCCAGTGCTGGCAGCACAACGCCGGGTTCCGCCATCAGCAACCAGCCTCCGACATAGCTCAGGGTGATGTAGGTCAGAACCAGAGTCAGCGGCCAGGCGCTGTCTGCATGGCGCAGGTATTTGCTCTCGGTGGTCATGGTACCGTTTCCTCCTCGTACGGGGCTCAGGCGGTTTTTCGGGATTGTGGGGTGCTGGTGGCCTGCCAGCGCTTGAAGTGCTCAGCTTCCTCATGGCCGATCCAGCAGTTGAGGGACCAGAGGTCGGCAATGGGAGCCTGGGTAAAGGGCAGCAGGTGCAGGTAACCGTCGGTACCGAACTCGGGGGTCATGGATGTGTGTTCCAGACCCCGCTCTGCCTGTGCGTCCCACACGGCCTGCCAGCATTTCTGGTGCGACTTCAGGGCTTCTGCATATTCCGGAGCTCCGGGGTGGGGAACCTGGGGGCCCTGGTCATAGCCCACACGGGCATGGATGTGGCGGGCCTGGCGGGCGGTTCGCACAATGCTGTCCCACTCGATGTGGGGCAGGCGCTCACAGACCACGGCCCAGTGGCTGAAATCGCAGGTCACGTCAATATCCGGAAGGCGTTCGAGAATGGCTGTGGTGTTCCAGGGGCAGAAAAAGCTCCGGCCCCGGTGGGTTTCGAAACTGGCAGGGGTATTCAGCTTGTCGGCAATGTTCTGGGCTTCGGAAAAGAAGCGTACCGAGTCATCGATGGACCAGGCATCGCACCCCCCCATGACATTCACGAACAGGGGCTTTACCCCGGTTTTGACGGCAGAGCGGATCTGGTGCTCGAAATCTACCAGATGCTCCTCCACAGAGGCGTGGCGCCGGGGCACATAGCTGCCGGCGGTACAGATTTCCTGAATCCACAGCAGACCATCGTCGCTCAGGGCCTTGCCGAACCGCTCCGCTTCCAGGGAGGTGCCGGGGATGGGGGCTTCCAGTCCCTGAAAACCTTCGGCATGAACCTGCTCGATGGCCTGTTCCAGTGATCCGGTGTGACCCCAGAGGGTTTTGAAGCGTTGCAGATTCATCAAGGGTTCCTCGCCTGTTTGTGAAACATTGGATTGCGCTGTTGGGAATGTCTTTGCAACCGCTGTGCCACAAGGTGATGAATGCTTTAAATATACATGCTGGCATGTAAAAGAGGGGGTTGGGAAGCTGCCGGGAAGGTGTCTTTGGTGAATGGATTTGGTGCGTGTGCACAGGGAAGGGGCAGCCCCCTCCCGGTTTCAGGAGGGAATGAGGGTCAGATCGCCGGCAC
Organism: Marinobacter sp.; assembly: GCA_041591245.1. Classification (GTDB taxonomy): domain Bacteria; phylum Pseudomonadota; class Gammaproteobacteria; order Pseudomonadales; family Oleiphilaceae; genus Marinobacter. The sequence continues at coordinate 14,415 of JBFHSI010000006.1, read as the reverse complement.
GGGGATTCATAAAACCGTTCCGGAGTTCCTGTCCGGAGGCGCCGCTGGCAATCAGCCAGTGCAGTTTGGCGAAAGCGGCTTCCGGGGTCAGGTCGGCTCCCGGTAATACCCCCAAGGCGGCGAGTGCCGAACCGGTAGCGTAGGCACCCTGGGAGACGGCGCCATAGGGGCACTGGCTCAGGTTGACCAGGGTGATGCCGGCGGCGATGCCCTGGCCCATGGCGGCTATCAGTCCGGCGTTGGTATCCGGTGCATTGCCGGCACCATAGCTCTGCAGGATCAGGGCGCGCAGTCCCGGCCGGGACAGCATGGCTTCGGCCAGGGTGCCGTCGATGCCGGGGAACAGGGGCAGTACCGCCACTGCGGATGGCTGGAATTCCGGTATCCGGAAGTCGGGACAGCCTGCGGGCAGTAACAGGTCATGGCGCAACTCAATGCCGGTGCCGGCCTGGCCCAGCCAGGGCAGGTTGGGGGAATCAAAGGCATCCAGCTCGGCGGTTTTCAGCTTGCGTGCCCGGTTACCCCGCAGCAGGCGGCCGTGGAAACAGATACACACTTCGCTGATGGCCGGTGTGGCAGCCATCAGCAGGGAGGTGATGATATTGTCCAGGGCATCGGTGCGGGGATGGCCAAGGGGAATCTGGGCACCGGTCAGGATCACCGGCTTGTTGCACCCGGCCAGCAGGTAAGACAGGGCCGAGGCGGTATAGGCCATGGTGTCGGTGCCGTGCAGCACCACGAAACCATCGTAATCCTCCCAGGCACTGACCAGTACCCGGGCGATACCGGCCCAGTCCCCGGGAACCAGGTTGGCGCTGTCGATGAGCCGGTCCAGTTCCACCAGGTCGAACCCGGGCAGCTGGCTCTGCCGGGAAGCCAGGCGCGACTGCAGCCGGTCCTGGAAACCGGCGGCAGGAACATAGCCGTCGGCAGAGGACACCATACCGATGGTGCCCCCGCTGTAGACCACCAGAATCCGTGGCGTCACTGGTCGCTCCCGGCAGGCCCGAGCATGGTCCGGGGGCTGAGCAGGCGGTCCAGCTCGGTGGCGTCCAGCAAGCCTTCGGCCAGCACCAGTTCCCGCACAGTGGCGCCGGTATTCAGGGCCTGTGCCGCAATGCGGGTGGCGTTGGCGTAACCCAGCCGGGGTACCAGCGCGGTAATGATGCCGATGCTGTTGTCCACATGGCGGGCGCACTGTTCGGCGTTGGCCCGGATACCCCGGATGCAGCGCTCATCCAGCATGGTGCAGGCGGATTCCAGCATTTTCATGGAGTTGAGAAGGTTGTAGACAATCAGCGGCTCCATGGCGTTGAGCTGGAGTTGTCCAGCTTCTGCCGCCAGGGTAACCGCCAGGTCGCTGGCAATCACCTGATAGGCGGTCTGGTTCACCGCCTCCGGGATAACCGGGTTGACCTTGCCGGGCATGATGGAGGAACCGGGCTGGCGCGGTGGCAGAAGGATTTCTCCGAGACCGGTGCGGGGGCCACTGGAAAGCAGACGCAGGTCGTTGCACATCTTGCCCAGCTTGATGGCGAAGCGCTTGAGGATACCGGAGAAGGCGACAAAGGCGCCCATGTCTGACGATGCCTCAACCAGGTTGCTGGCGGAAACCAGTGGCTTGCCGGTAATCTCCGCCAGGTAGTTCACCGCCAGGCTACGGTATCTGGGCGGGGTGTTGATGCCGGTACCTATGGCGGTACCACCCAGGTTTACTTCACACAGCAGCTGCCTGACTTCCCGCAGGCGGTCGATGTCTTCGCCCAGGTTTACGGCGAAGGCTTCGAACTCCTGGCCCAGGGTCATGGGCACCGCATCCTGCATCTGGGTGCGGCCCATTTTCACGATATCCGCGAATTCCCGGCCCTTTTCCGACAGCCGCTGCTGAAGCCGGAGAATAGCCTGCTCCAGAGGTTCCGAGGCGAACTGCACCGCCACGCATACCGCTGTCGGGTAGGCATCGTTGGTTGACTGGGAGCGGTTGACGTCGTCATTGGGGTGCAGGTAACGGTACTCGCCCTTGCCGTACCCCATTTTCGACAGGGCCAGGTTGGTGATGACCTCATTGGCGTTCATGTTGGTGGAGGTTCCTGCGCCGCCCTGAATCAGGTCCACCACAAACTGGTCATGGAGTTCTCCGGCAATGATGTCATCACAGGCGGCAATGATGGCTTCGGCCTTGGCCGGAGCCAGCACATCAAGATCCCTGTTGGCCATGGCTGCGGCCTTCTTGACCATGGCCAGGGCCCGCACAAAGTCGGGGAAGTGGCTGATGGGCACTCCAGTGATGGAAAAGTTGTCCAGGGCCCTCTGGGTCTGAATGCCGTACCAGGCATCAGCTGGTACCGCCAGATCACCCAGCAGATCGTGTTCAATGCGCGTATTCATGGTTTCCTTACCTTAAAAAGGTGTGGCGTCAAAGGAAGAGAAAGTGCCGGCCCGTAGCAGCCGGCACCAGTTGCTCAGGCGCGTTCGCTTGCGGGAACCGCCGTTGCAGCAGTCGCTGGCTGAGACCGGACCCGGGCGACATCTTCCGGTTCCAGTTCCCAGGCCGTCGAATCAATGTTCAGGTCGCTGAAAGCAGCTCTGTCGAACACTGGCTGTTCGATACCGCTGGCAATCTGCTGGTCGAAATCCCGGAGCACCCGCAGGCCCGGTTTGAACAGGCAGATCAGGGCAATCAGGTTGACTACCGCCAGCAGGCCCATGGTGACGTCGGCAAAGCCGAATACGGTGCCCAGATCGGTGGTGGCGCCCCAGCACACAAGGCCGATAACAATAACCCGGAAGGTGTTGAAGATATTGTCGTTGCCGGTGCGGAAGAAGCTGATGCTGTTTTCGCCCAGATAGTAGTTGTAGAGGATAGTGCTGAATCCGAACAGCAGCAGGGCAATGCTGACAAAACTCCGGCCCCAGTCACCTACGTGGTCGGCAAGAGCGGACTGGGTCAGGGCAACGCCGCCGATATCGCCGACAGTAGCCGGATCATAGATACCGCTGAGCAGGATGATAAAGGCGGTGGAGGAACAGATGATCAGGGTATCGATGAACACGGAAAATGCCTGCACCACACCCTGGTTGGCAGGGTGGGGAACATAGGCCACTGCGGCCACGTTGGGCGCGCTGCCCAGGCCGGCCTCGTTGGAGAACAGGCCGCGTTTGACCCCCATCATGATGGCTGCGCCGATACCACCGCCGACAACCGGATCCAGGCCAAAGGCAGAGTTCACAATAAGCATGATGACATCGGGGATCTGGCCGATGTTCAGGGCCAGGACAACGGCAGTAATGATCAGGTAGCCGCCGGCCATCACCGGAACCAGCACTTCCGCCACCCGGGCAATGCGGCGGACACCGCCAAAGACAATGGTGCCCACAATCATGGCCAGGCCAATGCCGGTGTAGAACACGGGGACGCCGAAGGCATCATTTACCGAAGTGGCGACCGCATAGGACTGCAGGGCGGTGAAACCAAAACCGAAAGTAACCAGCAGCAGCGCGGAGTAGAGGCCCGCCAGCCACTTCCAGTTTGGCCCCATGCCACGGGCAATATAGTGGGCCGGACCGCCCCGGTAGGTACCGTCGGTGTCTGACTCCTTGAAGGTCTGGGCCAGGGAGCATTCCAGGAAACTGGTGGCCATACCGATCAGGCCAACAACCCACATCCAGAAGATGGCACCCGGGCCACCCAGGGTGATGGCAACCGCTACACCGGCGATGTTGCCGCCACCGACACGGCCGGCAACCGACAGCAGCAGGGCCTGGAACGAACTCAGGTGACCGTGCTTGTCTTTCTGGAATGCCTGGCTGGCACTGAGGATACGGAACATCCGCCCGAAATAGCGGAACTGCACGAAGCGGGAGGCCACGGTAAAACCGATACCAACGGTCAGGAGCAGGGCAATAAGTACCTTGCCCCAGAGCAGGTCATTGAGAAAATCCAGCATGGGAATCTCCGGAGGTTGTTTTTGTCAGGAAAGCTCATTTAAACAACCGGGTACCACTGATAGAATTCGCGAACTGACGTCGCCTTGGCGTATTCTGGCGCCCGGGGTGCATCAGAGTGCGCCAGCGACTGTGGCGCGCCTGGTCCGTGGAGCTGAGTTTATGGGTGAGTCCGGAATGCATCAGGATCTGGCGCTGAATCTGCGCCTGCTGTGCAGTTACTACAAGTCCATTGCCGAGGTCTGCCGCCGGCTGGATATCAATCGTCCCCAGTTCAACCGCTATCTCAGTGGCCGGCACAAGCCCTCGGCCAGTGTGATGCGCCGCCTGTGTGAGTTTTTCGGGGTGGAGGAGCAGGACATTCTGTTGCCCCATGAGCAGTTCCAGCAGGTGGTCCAGGCCAGTCCGTCCGCCGTTGCTTGCGGGCAGGAGTCGGCATCAGAAACCGTGCTCCGTCACCTTGATGGCTTGCTGCAGGCAAGTCGGGAGGATATCGACCGGTATCTTGGCTATTACTACGAGTACTATCTGTCCATGTCCACACCGGGCAAGCTGTTGCAGAACCTGGTATGCCTTGAGCGCCGGGATGGGCGGGTGGTGTTCCAGCGCACTGAGCGGATGCGCCCGAGCGGTACAGACGCTCCCTGCCATAACCGTTATCAGGGCGTAGCCTGTCTGCTCACGGACCGGCTGTTCCTGGTGGATTATGAAACCCTGAACCGCCACGAAATCACCCAGACCATTCTGTTCCCCAGCTTCCGCAACCGTCTGACCCGGCTGACCGGCGTGAAAATCGGAGTTTCCGATAACAGCGAGCGCATGCCCTGTTGTGCCCGGGTGCTCTACGAATACCTGGGCACCGGTATCCATGTACGCAAGGCGCTGGCCCGCTGTGGTCTGCATGATGCCGACGGGAGCGGGCTAGACCCTTCGATACTGGAGGCGGTTCGTAATGATATGGTGACTGGTGAATACTTGTTCAGGGCCCGTCACTAGCCAGGAGAATCTGTTATGTCCGTACCCGAACCGAAACCCAGGCCGGTCTCTGCCTCGGCTATCGAGAAACACGTATACAAGGTGTTTCCCAATGACATGAATGCCCACCAGACGGTGTTTGGCGGCATGATCATGGCCAAGTGTGACCGCCTTGCCCTGGTGGTTGCCGAACGCCATTCCGGACATGTGTGCGTAACCGCAGCGGTGGATTCCATCCACTTCCGGGCGCCCGCCAAGGGCAACGATACCCTGCTGTTCAGCCTGTCCCTGAACCGCAGCTGGGGCTCCTCCATGGAAATCGGTGCCAAGGTGGAGGCGGAGAACAGTTACACCGGCGAGACCCGGCATATCCTGTCTGCCTTCTTTACCTTTGTGGCGCTGGATGAAAATGATCAGCCGGTACCTGTGCCTGCGGTGATTCCGGAAACCGATGAGCAGCAACGGCGTTACGCCAATGCCCAGATCCGCCGGGAAGGGCGGTTGCAGACCCGGTCCCAGCTGGCGAAGGCGAAGCCTGCTCCGGCCAGCTGATCCGCTGTTTACCTTCCTGGTCTGGCCGCAGTCTCAGAGCCCGGCATCCCGCACATTCTCCATGACCACAAAGGTGCTGGTCTGCAGTACATGGGGCAGGGCGGAAATCTGCTCACCCAGAACCTGCCGGTACTCGGCCATATCCCGGGTTCTCACCTTCAGCAGATAGTCAAAGTTGCCGGCAATCATGTGGCACTGCTCCACTGCGGCTATCTGTTTTACCGCCTTGTTGAACGCGGCCAGGGACTGGCTGCTGGTGTCGTGCAGGGTGACCTGGGCGAAGGCAATGTGGCTCAGCCCGAGTTTGGTCTGGTTCACCAGAGCCGTGTAGCCGGTAATGTAACCCTGATCCTCCAGCCGGCGCATGCGCACCTGGCAGGGGGTTTTCGACAGCCCCACCCGGGACGCCAGTTCGGTCACGGTGATGCGGGAGTTTTTCTGCAGCTCCCGGATGATTGCATGATCAATTCTGTCCAGTTCAGCCAAGGACATCTCCTTCTGGTGGGCCTGCCTTTGTCTCCGGAGTGTGTACAGCGGGGGCCGGCAGACTATGCTGGATGATGAGGGTTTCAGGCAGCGGTAATACAGCTTTATTGGTCGTATTGGCTAATTCTAAAGGAAAGACGAGACAAAAGCTTTTCTGGATTTTATAGAATGGTCGTTATGTATTGCGTATTTGCTTTTTATGGGGAAATCGCCCACAGCCTTCTGGGTAAAATGCGGATAGGACAAACAACTATGAGGCTACCCCTATGACACCCATGCCATCAGTGACGACTGATCTTACCGAATGCCGAAAGGCTATCCGCGATCATTACCTTGCCGATGAGCATCAGGTGATCCACAGGCTGATAGCTGAGGCAGACCTGCCCCGGTCCGTGCGGGAAGCCATGTCGGCCCGTGCGGCGGACCTGGTGCGCAGCGTCCGGGCCAACGCCCGGCCCACGGTTATGGAAAAATTCCTGGCAGAGTACGGGCTCACCACCAAAGAGGGGGTGGCCCTGATGTGCCTGGCGGAAGCCCTGCTGCGGGTGCCCGACAGCACCACCATCCAGGAACTGATCGAAGACAAGATTACCTCCGGCAACTGGAGTGCCCATGTGGGCAAGGCGTCTTCTTCGCTGATCAACTCCACCACCCTGGCACTGCTGATGACCAGCAATCTGCTCAAGGATACCGAGCGTCAGAGTGTGGGGGAAACCCTGCGCAAGCTGATCAAGCGCCTGGGTGAGCCGGTGGTCCGTACTGTGGCCAACCAGGCCATGAAGGAAATGGGTCGCCAGTTCGTTCTGGGCCGTGATATTGACGAGGCCCAGAAAGAAGCCCGCAGCTACATGGCCCGGGGCTATACCTATTCCTACGATATGCTGGGAGAAGCGGCCCGCACCGACGCCGATGCCCGCCGTTACTGTGATTCCTACGCCAACGCCATTGCCAGTATTGCCAGGGCCTGCCAGGGCGACGTGCGCAAGAACCCGGGTATCTCGGTCAAGCTCTCGGCACTGCACGCCCGCTACGAGTATGGCCAGAAGGACCGGGTTATGGCGGAACTGGTGCCCAGGGCACTGAGCCTGGCAAAACAGGCTGCCGCGGCCAATATGGGCTTCAATATCGATGCCGAGGAACAGGACCGGCTGGATCTGTCCCTGGATGTGATCGAAGCCATTCTGTCCGATCCCGAACTGGCCGGGTGGGACGGTTTCGGGGTGGTGGTTCAGGCCTTCGGCAAACGCGCCTCCCAGACCCTGGACTGGCTCTATGCCCTGGCCTGCAAGCTGGACCGCCGGATCATGGTACGCCTGGTGAAAGGTGCCTACTGGGATGCGGAAATCAAGCGTGCCCAGGTGATGGGCCTGGACGGCTTCCCGGTATTTACCCGCAAGGCCTGCAGTGATGTTTCCTACCTGGCCTGTGCCAAGCACCTGCTGGGCCTGACCGACCGGATCTATCCCCAGTTCGCCACCCACAATGCCCACTCGGCATCGGCGATTCTGGAACTGGCCGGCGACCAGAAGAACTATGAATTCCAGCGTCTGCACGGCATGGGTGAATCCCTGCACGACCAGGTTCTGGCCGAAAGCGGGGTTCCCTGCCGCATCTATGCGCCGGTGGGTGCCCATAGCGATCTGCTGGCCTACCTGGTTCGCCGGTTGCTGGAAAACGGGGCCAACAGCTCCTTTGTAAACCAGATTGTGGATACCAGCATTACCCCGGAAGAGATTGCCCGGGATCCCATCGATATTGTGCTGGCCATGGGCGAGAACATTTCCAGCAAGGCCATAGTGCCGCCGGCAAAACTGTTCGGTGACCAGCGCAGAAACTCCCGGGGCTGGGATATTACCGATCCTGTGACTCTGGAGGCCATAGAGCAGGGCCGCGGTCAGTATCGCAGCCACCTCTGGCAGGGCGGTCCGGTGATCGCCGGTGAAGTGTCTGGCGGTCAGCAGCTGGAAGTTCGTAACCCGGCCAACCCGGATGATCTGGTGGGCCATATCACCCACGCCTCGGAAGCCGATATTGAAACGGCCATTGCTGCAGCCTGCGACGGTTTCGGTGCCTGGTCCGCCCTGTCTGCGGAAGAGCGGGCAGCCCGTATCCGCAAGGTCGGGGATCTGTTCGAGGAAAACGCCTGCGAGCTGTTTGCACTGACCACCCGGGAAGCGGGCAAATCCCTGCTGGATGCGGTGGCGGAAATCCGCGAGGCAGTGGACTTCTCCCAGTACTATGCCAACGAAGGTATCCGCTACAAGGACAGCGGCGACGCCCGGGGTGTGATCTGCTGTATTTCTCCCTGGAACTTCCCCCTGGCCATCTTTACCGGCCAGGTTCTGGCGAATCTGGCAGCGGGCAATGTGGTGCTGGCCAAGCCGGCGGAACAGACCTCCCTGCTGGCGGTCCGTGCGGTGCAGCTGATGCATCAGGCGGGCATTCCTGAGGCGGCCATTCAGCTGCTGCCGGGCACTGGTGCCACCGTTGGCACAGCGCTGACCTCTGACGCCCGTCTGGCCGGTGTGTGCTTCACCGGTTCCACCGCAACCGCCCAGCGTATTGACAAGGTGATGGCGGAAAACATGGCTCCGGATGCCCCGCTGGTGGCGGAAACCGGTGGTCTGAACGCCATGATTGTGGATTCCACTGCACTGCCGGAACAGGTGGTCCGGGATGTCCTGGCCTCCTCCTTCCAGAGTGCCGGTCAGCGCTGTTCCGCCCTGCGCATGCTCTATGTGCAGAAGGACATTGCCGGGCATCTGCTGGAAATGCTTTACGGTGCCATGGAAGAACTGGGTATTGGCGATCCCTGGGATCTGTCTACCGATGTGGGGCCGGTCATCGATGAAACCGCCCGCAAAAAGATTACCGACCACTGCCAGGCCTTCGAAAGCCGTGGCCGTCTGCTGAAGAAACTGCCGGTGCCGGAGAAAGGCCTGTATGTGTCCCCGGCGGTATTGAAGGTATCCGGTATCGAAGAGATGGAAGAGGAGATTTTCGGCCCGGTACTGCATGTGGCCACCTTTGAGGCCAAAGACATCGACAAGGTGGTGGATGCCATCAATGCCAAGGGCTATGGCCTGACTTTCGGTATCCACAGCCGTGTGGACCGGCGGGTTGAGCGTATCAGCCGCCGTATCCGGGTGGGCAACACCTATGTCAATCGCAACCAGATCGGCGCCATTGTGGGCTCCCAGCCCTTCGGTGGTGAAGGCCTGTCGGGCACCGGTCCCAAGGCCGGTGGTCCCCAGTATGTGCGCCGCTTTATCAAGGCTGCCGGTGTTGAACGTCCGGCACCGTCCGGGGCCGCCGTGGTCTCACCGAAACAGGTACAGGGGCTGATCGACAAGCTGGCCAGTCTGGCCGCGCCCCGGCCGGAGGAGAGAGCAGAAAAACTGCAGCCGCTGTTTGGCCAGGTACCGGCGGCTCTGGATGCCCAGCCTGAAGATATGCCGGGACCCACAGGCGAGCTGAACCGGCTCTCCAACCATGCCCGGGGTGTGGTGCTGTGTCTGGGGCCGGACCGGGAAACCGCCCTTGAACAGGCGGCAACAGCACTGTCCCAGGGCAACAAGGTGGTGGTGATTGCACCGGGTGTGGCCGATATGCTGGAACAGGCTGCCAGTGCCGGGCTGCCGGTAGTGGGTGCGGAAGGTCTGGTGGATGCGCAGGCGCTGGTCACCTGTCACGGCTTTGCCGCGGTGGTCAGTTGCGCCGAACAGGCTCTGCTGCGAAGCTACCGCGAGGCCCTGGCCCATCGTGCCGGCGCTCTGCTGCCGCTGATAACCGAGCATACTCTGGATCAGCGCTATGTGATCGAGCGTCACCTGTGCATCGACACCACGGCTGCCGGTGGTAACGCCAGCCTGATTGCTGCTTCCGAATAATCGGTCGGCAGCTGCAGAGACTCCCGGGCAGGGCCTTCAGGTTCTGTATCCGGGAGTTTTTTATGGTTGGTGAGGGACTGAGAGGGAAGGTCAGCGGCTGGCGTAGCGTTCGCGGAGAATGCCGACCCGCTCCACATAGGCTTTGGTTTCGGCATAGGGGGGAACCCCTTTGTATCTGGCCACGGCATTGGGGCCGGCATTGTAGGCCGCTGTTGCCAGGCGCACATCACCCTTGAAGCGTTTGAGCATTTTCGCCAGATACTGCACCCCGCCACGGATGTTGTCTTCCGCCTGCAGGGGATCGCTGACGCCCACCTCTTTGGCGGTTCCCGGCATCAGCTGCATCAGCCCCAGGGCCCCGACCGGGGACTTGGCTTTTTCATTGAAGGCGGATTCGGCATGAATCACCGCCCTTACCAGCGCCGGGTCCACGCCGTATTCCCGTGCGGCTGTGCGGATTTCCTCACGCCAGGGTTTCAGATACAGGGGCGTGGTGTGCCAGTTCACTTTCGATGAAGGGTCGCAGGCGTAACAGTAGAAGCGGATGACATCAAAATCGGCGGTTGCCGGACGGACGCTGCTGTAGGCGATGACGCCATTGTCGTCGGTATAGCGGTAAACCGTGTCATTGCCGGTGGAGGCTCTGGGGCCCCTGGTGCTTTTGACATTGGTGAACTCAACGGTGCCATCCGGATGGACAATGCGCTTGACGCTGTCTGCCAGTGCCGGCGCGGACAGGCCGGTCAGCATCAGGGTCAGCATCAGGGTCAGATTGTGTCTACGGCTTGTCATTGCTCACTCATGAATGGACTCTCTGTCCGGATTATACGGGCACGGAGTCGGGAAGAAACCGTAACAAGTGTCGGAATAATGTTACGTTTCGAGTAGTGTAGGCCAGTTCTCATTTGTCCGGAGGTTGTATGCTGTCCCGTTGTGAAGCTGGAAATCTGGTGCTGATCGGAATGCCTGGCAGTGGCAAGAGCACTGTGGGCGTGTTGCTGGCCAAGCGCCTGGGGTTGGGGTTTGTGGATACGGATCTGCTGATTCAGGAGCAGGCCGGCCGGACCCTGCAGGATATTGTGGATCATGATGGCTATCAGGCCCTGCGCCGGATCGAAGAGCAGGTGCTGCTGGGGCTGGATGTGCGGGACCAGGTGATCAGCACCGGCGGCAGCGCGGTGTACAGTGACCGGGCCATGGCCCATCTGCGCAGCAAGGGAACCGTGGTATTTCTGGATATTCCCCTGGATACGGTGATTGAGCGCATCGGCGATGCCAGCCAGCGGGGCATTTGCCGGCACCCGGATCAGACCCTGGAGGCCCTGTTCCAGGAGCGTTTCGGTCTCTATACCCGATACGCTGACCTGACCGTCAACGGTCAGGGGCGCAATCAGGATGAGGTGTGCGAGGCGGTGGTTTCCGGGCTCAGTGCCCTTCGCTGATGATTTCCCGGAACGCCTGCACGAAGGATTCCGGTTCCTGGGCTCCGGAAATCAGGTATTTGCCGTTGACGATATAGGCGGGTACAGAGCTTATGCCCGCCTGCTGGTAGCGCGCCTCATCGGCCCTTACTTCATCCCCGTACTGTCCTGAGTCCAGAACTGTCCTTGCCTCAGCACCGTCGAGGCCGGCGGCTTCGGCGCAACGGACCAGAACCTCCGGATCGGACATGTTTTCGCCACGGCCGAAGCAGGCTTCGAACAGGGCCAGCTTCATGTCCGTCTGCCGGCCCTGCGGTCCGGCCCATTTCACCAGCCGGTGGGCATCAAAGGTGTTGCTGGTCAGCCGGTCCTGGAGCTTGTCGAAGTTCAGGCCCAGGTCGGCAGCTATGGCCATCATGCTGGCCTGTCCCGCTTTCATTTCCTCCTCAGTGCGCCCGTACTTGTGGCTGAGGGCCTCAAGGATGGGAACGCCGCCGGCCTCCGGATCCGGATTCAGCTCGAAGGCATGCCAGCGAATGCTGAAGTCCATTTCGTCTTTCAGTTCGGCCATGGCCTTTTCCAGGCGGGCATAGCCAATGGCGCACCAGGGGCAGGCGATGTCGGAAACAATATCCAGTTGCAGATTGGTCACAGAAACTCCGGATGTAATGAGGTTACTGGCAGGTTAGCGAAACACGGCGGACTTGTCCCCTGTGGACATATACCCATGGTGCCGGTTCACACCGAGGCGATTTCCTCTGCGCTCAGTGCCCGCCAGGCACCCGGGGCCAGATCCGGGTCCAGGCGGATGGCCCCCATGCTTTCCCGGTGCAGGGAGGTGACCCGGTTGCCGACGGCATGGAACATGCGCTTGACCTGATGGTAGCGGCCTTCGTAAATGGTCAGCCGGGCTTCCCTGGGCCCAAGACATTCCAGCTGTGCCGGGGAGGTGCGCAGCTGCTCGAACTGGAACCAGATGCCTTCAGCAAAACGTTCGGCGGTATCGGGGCTTATGGGGCTGGCGGTGGTGACCCGGTAGACCTTGGGGATGCGGATTTCCGGCTCTGTCAGCCGGCGCGACCAGAGTCCGTCGTTGCTGAGAATCAGCAGTCCGGTGCTGGCCCGGTCCAGCCGGCCGGCCAGATGCAGCCCCGGGTGCAGAGGGGCAGGGATGAGTTCCAGCACTGTGGTGTGGGTGTCGTCTGTGGTGGCGCTGAGATAGCCCGCCGGTTTGTGCAGCATCAGATAGTGGGCACTGGAGCCCGGACGGATAATCTCGCCGTCCAGGGCAACGCTGGCGAAGCGGTCGGTGTCCCGGGCCGGATCGCGACAGATTTCATTGTTTACCATCACTCTACCGGATGAGATCAAGGCGTTGGCCTGTTTCCGGCTGATACCATCACGGTTACTGAGAATTCTGGTAAGTTTCATTGAATTAACCGACTATGCTGGGAGTGATCCCACAATAATACGAGGAAATGCCATGCCCTTCTCTGCTGATCATCTTGTCGAGCTCAATCTTCTGGCCCGGTTCCCGTCCACCTCCGGCCTCGAGGGCATCAAGGTTCATGCCAATACGGCGGCTCCGGAAATCGTTCAGGCGGCGCAGAAGCTGCACGAAAAAGGTCTGATTACCCAGAAGGATGGTGGCTATCTGACCGCCCTGGGTGCGGAAGCGGTGGAGCTGACCCAGAAGCTGCAGTCCATACTGGAGAGCTGAGTATCTGTACCGGTCGTTAAACCGGTTGTCTGTATCTGTTTTGTTTTTTGGCCAGCTTTTACAGTAATAACCCTGACCCAGATACAGAATCCGGTTTCGACCTATGCGTTCAATTTTCCAGTCCATTCTCGTTCCTGCCCTGTTCGTATGGCTGTGGAGCACAGGCTTCATCGGTGCCAAATACGGACTGCCTTTTGCCGAACCCTTTACCCTGCTGCTGTATCGCATGCTGCTGACCCTGATCATGCTTGCGGGCCTTGCCTGGCTGATGAAAACCCGCTGGCCGGGCTGGCGGGCCGCTGGACACCTGGCAGTGATCGGCATGCTGGTACATGGCTGTTATCTGGGGGGCGTGTATTACGCCATTGCCGGCAACATGGCATCCGGTATTGTTTCCCTGATTGTGGGAACCCAGCCCCTGGTGACCGCCGCGGTGGCGGTTTTCGTTCTGAAAGAGTCTGTCTCCGGCCGCCAGTGGCTGGGACTGGGCCTGGGTCTGGTGGGGGTGACCCTGGTACTGGCAGAGAAATACGGCCCGGGTGGAACCGGTTCTGCGGACCTGCCTTTGGGGCCACTGCTGTGGACACTGGTGGCCCTGGCGGGGATTTCCCTGGGGACTATCTACCAGAAACGCCACGGTACCGGAGCGGATCTGGTGGCCGGTACCCTGATCCAGTATGCCGCGGCATCCGTGGTGTTTGCCATTGGCGCCTTTGCCCTGGAATCCCGGGAAGTGGAGTGGAGTCTGCAGCTGCAGCTGTCCATGGCCTGGCTGGTTCTGGGGGTGTCTGTGGGTGCCATTCTTCTGCTGATGTGGCTGATTCGTCAGGGGGCTGCCTCCCAGGTGGCAAGCCTGTTCTATCTGGTGCCGCCGGTCACCGCCCTGGAAGCCTATCTGTTGTTTGACGAACGCCTGGGGTTGCTGGCCATGACCGGTGGCCTGGTGGCCATTGTCGGTGTGGCCCTGGTGGTAAGCCGCAAGGCTGAGGCATGAATCCGGCCGGCGGAACTAAGGAGAAGAGTGTGACTGAAGTAACCCGGGGCGTCTGGTATGGCCTTGGCGCCTATACAATCTGGGGGTCATTCCCGCTGTTTTTTGCCCTGTTTGAAGGGGTGCCCGCCTATGAAATCCTGATCCACCGCATCATCTGGTCCTGCCTGTTTCTGGCCCTGGTGATTACCGGAATGAATCGCTGGCGGGCGCTGGCGGCGGTCATGGATAATCCCCGTCAGCTGTGGCGGGTTCTGGGCTGCGCCATACTGATTGCCGGTAACTGGGGGATCTATATCTATGCGGTGGAAACCCGTCATGTGCTGCAGGCCAGCCTGGGCTATTTCCTGACGCCTCTGGTGAATGTGGCTCTGGGCATGGTGGTCCTGCGGGAGCGCATGGGTTTGTGGCAGCTGGTGGCAGTGGTGCTGGCGG
>JBFHSI010000005.1:0-36494 GCA_041591245.1 Marinobacter sp. | reverse complement strand
GACCAGAGCCCCGGAATCCTTCAGCCGTTCCGGCTTGTGTACTCCTGCCTGGCAACCGGGCCGCGCCCAGAGTTCGTCAATCCAGCGGTTCAGATGATCCAGCCCGTCCACTGAAACACCCGACCATTTGTAGGTACGCACCCAGCACCAGTTGGCAAAATCGGCAATGGTGATGTCATCACCGGCCAGGTACGGGGATTCCGCCAGCCGGCGGTCCAGCACTTCAAACAACCGCCGGCACTCCTTCTGATACCTGTCGATGGCAGGTTCTATGGTCTCCGGGAAATACCGGTAAAACACATTGGCCTGGCCCATCATGGGACCGATTCCGCCCATCTGGAACATCAGCCACTGCAGGGCCCGGGAACGGATTTTCGGGTCCTGAGGGTAAAACTGACCATATTTTTCCGCCAGATACACCATGATGGCTCCGGACTCGAACACCACAAAATCGTCGTTGTCCCGGTCCACAATCACCGGAATCCGGCCATTGGGGTTGAGCGCCAGAAATTCCGGCGTTTTCTGCTGGCCCTGCGACAGGTCCACGGGAATCAGGTTGTACTCAACCCCCATCTCTTCCAGCAATACCGACACCTTGTAACCGTTCGGAGTCGGTGCTGTGTAAAGATCAATCATGGCAATCTCCGGTTGAATCCATGCAGGCAGCAGTCATACCTGTGCCGAGGGACGCGCCTTGATGCGGTCAAACCAGGCCTGCAGATTGCTCTGCTCCGGCTTGATACGGATATTCACCACCCGGGCAAAGGCAATGGTGGTAAAGGCATTGATGTCGGCAGCGGTAAACCGGTCGCAGCAGATAAATTCCTTGCCTTCCAGATGACGGTCGAGGAATTTCATGAACTTCTCGACGCTTTTTCCGCATTCCTCCCCCCACTCCTTGATGGGGTTCATCCGGTCCTTGAAGTAGCCGGTGGTGTGCTGGAAGCACATGCCGGTGGGCATAAAGAAGGACAGTTCAATCCAGCGCAGCCACTGCTCCACAAGGGCTTTCTCGATGGGCGACTCCCCCAGCAGTTTCGGGGTGTCCGGATAGCTTTCCTCGAAATAGCGGCAGATGGCCATGGTTTCGGCGATGCAGGTGCCGTCATCCAGCTCCATTACCGGGACTTTTTTCATGGGATTACGGGCGGCGAATTCCGGGGTCAGGTTCTCGCCTTTCTGAATATCCACCTGGACAAAGTCAGCCTTGTCGAGCAGGCCTTTTTCCGCCATGAACATGCGTACCCGGCGCGGGTTGGGGGCAGTGCTGGTTTCGAAGATTTTCATTGTTATTGGCTCCGTTTCCGGGCCCACAGGGCGCCCGGGTTTAGTGGCAAACAGGCACTGAGACTGCCCGGAAAAAACAGTTGCGTCAAGCAACCGCCCTCACCCGGGCAACCAGGCCTGCAGCTGCCGGATGATCCAGTCCGGGTCATCCAGAACCAGATCGTGACCGGCATCCGGATGCAGTTTCAGGGGCCATTGCCAGCGCTCCTCCATGGCCGCACTGCAGCGCCAGTGCACCAGCCGGTCACCGCGACTGGCCAGCAACAGGGCCTCCGGCAGGGGGCGCTTGCTGACAGGCCGGAAACGGGCTGCAGCCGCCAACTGCCTCATTGCATTGCGGGCAGTGACCGGACGCTGACGCTGGATCCGGTACCACTGTTTCACCAGCGCCAGTGGTAACTCCCGGTTCGATGTGAGTGCCAGAATGTCACGCTCCCGCTCAAACAGCTCACGCCGGCACAGCAGACGGACAATGCGCAGCCAGGCCCCCGGACGCATGCGCTGCCAGGGCTGGCTGAAACCGGAACTGGTATTGATCAGCACCAGATTCTGGATTTCCCCCTCCGGGGCATGGGCTGCCCAGTCCAGCGCCACCATACCTCCCATGGACAGGGCCAGAATGCTGATGGGCCGGGGAATATGACCCACCTGCCGACACACCTGTTCGCGGATACCGGCAATAGTATCCGGGCTGCGCTCCCGGAAGTGAACGCCACTACCCGGCAGGTCCACGGTATGAAAGCGCTGCCCCGGAAACGCCTGCTGCAGGCGTTTCGGAAAATCCCCCCAGTGCCCCTGTTCCCTGGTCAGCCCCCGAAGCAGTATCCAGTCCATATCATTGTACTTCCCGGTACCAGTGCATGATTGCCGCTTCCCTGAGCATGGCTTCTTCCTGTTGAACCGGCAACCAGTTCTCATGGCTGGCAGCGGCATTCACCAGAAAATCCATCCAGGTCAGGTGGGTACGCAAAACCCTGCGATGCCTGTGTGGAGCCAGCGGATTGAACAGGCCATCGAGCCGCAGCAGCTGCCGCGGGCGCTTTCGGATCCAGCGCCAGGAGCCCATTTCCAGGGTCAGGGGCAGGAACACACCGTCCTGATCCCGGTTGACCTGCTTGTAGAAGTAGTCCCACAGATCCCCGTGGGTCAGGTAGTGGCGGGACTGGGGCTCAAACCGGTAGTCGTGATTGGGATAGGCCTGTTCCCAGATCAGTTTCAGGGCCATTACCGAGGCAATCCGGCGCATGGGACGGCGCCGGTAGGCGTAGGGAAACCAGATCTGGTCCTGCCAGCCAAATCCGGAATGGCAATCCAGGGACAGGCTGAAAGGACGCCCCGGCAGCAGTTCCCGGATCACCGACTCCAGTGCCAGGTTCTCCGGCTCCATGCCCTGCTCCGGATCACCGGTATACCAGGGCAGCCTGGGAGACAGGCGCTGCCCCCCCAGCATGAAGGCACTGCGGTCCTGGGCGGTAATGGGCGCATTGCGCATCAGATCCACGCCATTGGGGTTGCTGCGCTGGTTCAGATACATGCCGCCAGGATTGAGGATGGGCAGCAGGGTTATGTGAACTTTCTCCAGCAACTGCCGGCAGTTTTCGTCCCAGCCCATACGGGCCAGCAGGGAGGACAGCCAGGCAATCACCACCTGGGAACCAATCCGTTCCAGGCCGTGAACGCCACCCACCACCAGTACCGAAGGGGCATCCGGACGGGTACTGCCCAGTTCCGCCCGGTAGATGGGCAGGTTCATGTCCCTGACCGGAATACGCCCGACCACCGAGGTCCGGACCTGGGCCGGAGCCTCCGCCAGCACCCGCTCCAGCTGCACCAGTTCCGGCAGGAAGGTGCGCAGCAGGCGCCTCTGCCCGCTGTCCCGGGCGGCCTGCTCCGCCGGAATGGCCGCGTGTGGTGTCAGTGCCCGCAATTCAGTCATGTGCAACTCCTGCCGTAAACGACCGGAGTCTAGCCCCTGAATGCTACAGCCCGTTGACATGGCCCCGGCCAGGTCATGGCTTTTTATTCTTACCACCGTTGAGTATGCTGGACTGCGTTACCAGGAGACATGCCATGGCCCTCAGACTCTACCAGTTTGCCATTTCCCATTACTGCGAAAAAATCCGCTGGGCCCTCGAATTCAAGGGCCTCAGCCACGACACCATCAATCTGGTACCGGGGCAGCACCTCAAAACCATTCGCCGACTCACCGGAGGCCCCACATCGGTCCCGGTGCTGGACCATGACGGCCACCTGGTCCAGGGCTCAGCCGCCATTCTGGACTATCTGGATGACCAGTTTCCCGAACACCCGCTGACACCGGCCGAGCCCGATGCCCGGGCGCTGGCCCTGGACTGGGAGCAGCGCCTGGATCAGCTGGCGGGGCCTGCGGTGCGCTGCTATTCCTACCACCATCTTTTGCAGTACCCGAAACTGGTGATTCCCATGCTCACCGCCGGCACCCCTTTCTATAACCGGATTCTGCTCTCCCTGATCTTCAGCAAGGTGGAAGATCTGATGCGCCGGTACATGAAAATCAATGACAAAACCGCAGACCAGTCACGACAGGTGATGGAGTCCCTGCTGACCGAACTGGCGGAAAACTATCGGGCTCGCCCCTATCTGGCCGGCGACAGTTTCTCCCGGGCAGACCTGACCGCTGCCGCCCTTTTTGCCCCCCTGTTCCAGCCTGCCGCCTATCCGGTACCCTGGCCGGACCCGGAACGGATACCGGAAGAGATTCGGGCCTGGACCGACCAGCGGAAATCCGAATTCCGGTTTCTGGAGCAGATCTACCACAACCACAGGCAACCGGCCTGACGGAATCCGCCACTGATTCTGTCGGGAAACGACAGACGGCTGCCGCCCGGGCCATGTCACAATAGGTTCCGGACAATAACAACAGCAACAGGTGGCCCATGGCACTGGCGGACATGTTCCAGGCAGTCCTCAACGACAGCGGACTGCTGATACTCTGGCAGCAGATTTCACCCTGGCTGGCTCTGGACGAGCGGCAACTGATCTTTGTTTTCGCCACACCGGTGTTCATTGCGGTCACGGTCTGGGAATACCTCAGAATCCGCCACAACCCGAAACTGATGGATACCCGGGAAGCGCTGCTCAATTTCGCGCTGGGAGCCGGCTATCAGGTTACCGAACTGCTGTTTGCCGGTATCATCGCCTTTCCGGTCTATGCCCTGTGCTACCACTACCGGCTGCTGGACCTGGAGCTGAACCCGGTCACCGCCGTGCTCACATTCCTGGGTGTGGATTTCTGCTATTACTGGATGCACCGGGCCAGTCACCGGGTGCGCTGGCTATGGGCCGCCCATGTGGTGCACCATTCCTCTGAGCGCATGAACTTCTCCACTGCCATGCGCCAGAATGCCACCAATATTTTCAACGGCGGCTGGGCCTTCTACCTGCCCCTGGCCCTGCTGGGTTTCAACCCGGTCTGGATCGGCGTGACCTATGCCCTGTCCCTGGTGTACCAGTTTTTCATCCATACCACGGTAGTTGGTCGCCTGCCCCGTTGGCTGGAGTGGCTGTTCAACACCCCGTCCCACCACCGGGTACACCATGGCCGCAATCCCGGCTATATTGACCGCAATTACGGCGGCATCCTGATTATCTGGGACCGGCTGTTCGGCTCCTTTGTGGATGAAGATATGCAGTCGCCCCCCGAGTACGGCATCACCCGCCCGGTGTCATCAGGCAATCTTCTGGTCCTCTGGACCCACGAATACGTGGATCTGTTCCGGGACATGGCCCGCCCGGGCAGTTTGGGGTCACGGCTCCGGCACCTGTGGAAACCGCCGGAGTGGCAACGCCCCGCACCAACAGACCCGAGGACACTCCATGACCGAGCTGCCGCTGACCCTGACCGCACCGGATAAACACTCTATAACCGGGACTGTGTTCCAGCCCGACACCCCGGTCCAGGTACTGGTCATCGCCCACGGCATGGCCGAGCATGCCGGCCGCTATGGCGAACTGGCCCGCTGGCTGGGGACACAGGGCATTGCCACCGTCACTTACAATCACCGGGGTCATGGCCCAGGCTGCCCGCCGGATCAGCTTGGCCACTATGCCGACCAGCAGGGCTGGGCCAGGGTAACCGGTGACCTGCACCAGGTGCTCACAGATACCCGCGCCCGCTTCCCTGATCTGCCCCTGACCCTGTTCGGCCATAGCATGGGCTCGTTTATTGCCCAGAGCTGCGCCCAGCAACACCCGGATGCACTGGACCGCCTGATCCTCAGCGCCAGTAACCGCATCAACCGCACCGAGCTGGGAGTTTCCGGGCTGCTGGTGTCCGGACTGCGCTGGCTCTACGGCAAACACCATCGCAGCCCGCTTATTGCCCGCATGACCTTCGGCAAATTCAACCGCGCCTTTGCCCCCAACCGCACCGACTACGACTGGCTGAGCCGGGACCCGGACCAGGTTGACCGCTATATCGCCGATCCCCTGTGCGGTTTTCCCTGCAGCACCGGCCTGTGGCATGATTTTATTCAGGGCATGCGGACCATTGATCCGGCCCTGTGGCGCAAGGACCTGCCGGTACACCTGCTGGCGGGGACCATGGACCCGGTCGGGGAAATGGGCAAAGGCATAACCCGCCATTTCCAGGCCATCCGGGATGCCGGAGTACAGCAGGTTACCCTGCGCCTGTTTGCCGGGGGGCGTCATGAAATGCTGAACGAAACCAATGCTGCCGAGGTCTACGCCTGCCTTCTCGAACTGCTGACGGAAGAACCCGCCCCGTCCGCCCACGGAGAACCCAAGCCATGACCCGGAACACCCATGCCCTGCAGCCCAGACTGAGACTGAAGGCCGGGGATGCCATTGCCCTCGGCCCCGGCAAGGCCCGGGTGCTGGAACTGATCCGCCAGCACAACTCCATCTCCGCCGCCGCCCGGGCAATGAATATGAGCTACCGGCGCGCCTGGCTACTGGTGGATACCATGAACAGCTGTTTCCGTGAGCCCCTGGTGGTAACAGCCACCGGTGGCCCCCGGGGCGGAGGGGCCAGCCTGTCTCCCCTTGGCGAAAGGGTCCTGGCCCTGTACCGGGATTATGAAAAGGCCCTTGCCGCCCGCCCGGAACTGGCAGAGCTGTCAGCCCTGCTGGCCACTACCGGTACACAGGAAAACTGATCCCCGGCGTTGTATCGACCCGGAACTCCGGATACTATCTGGAAAACGTTATATACACTCGAATATAGCCAGGATAACCGGAATGAACCGTAACAGGAGTGCCGCCCTGCCAGCACTGGCCAGAGCCCTGTCCATCATCCTGACCCTGACCGGCCTGTTCGGTGCCAGCACGAACAGCTTCGCCGCCGATGTCCGGCTTGCAGTGGCCGCCAACTTTACCGATACCACCCGGGAACTGATCAGGGCCTTTGCCCGTACTACCGGCCTGGAAGCCTCCGCCAGCTACGGTTCCACCGGCAAGCTCTACGCCCAGATAGAACACGGAGCCCCTTTCGATGTGTTTATGGCTGCCGACAGTCGCCGGCCGCAATTACTGGAAGCCAGCGGCCAGGGTGTTGCCGGCACCCGGTTCACCTATGCCCGCGGCAGACTGGTACTCTGGAGCCCGGAATCCGGTGCCTTCAGCGACGGCAAAGACTGGCTCAGCCAGGGCCAGTTTGACCGGCTGGCCATTGCCAACCCCAAAACCGCCCCCTACGGCCTGGCCGCCCGACAGGCCCTCACCAAAGCCGGCCTGTGGCAGCCCCTGCAAGCCAAACTGGTACGGGGCGACTCCATTGCCCAGACCTTCCAGTTTGTTGCCAGCGGCAATGCCCAGGCGGGACTAATCGCCCTGTCCCAGGCTCTGGCCTGGGACCACAACAGCGGCACCCTGTGGTCTGTGCCCCAGGAGGACTATGCCCCTATTGACCAGCAGGTCATACTGCTGACCCGGTCACAGGACAAGGAAGCTGCCCGCCAGTGGCTGGCATTCCTGGCCAGCGCCGAGGCCCGTGCCATCATCTCCAGTTACGGCTACGACAGCCCGTCGGCAACACCATGAGCATCTACTGGGATCCGGTCTGGCTCACCCTGAAGCTGGCAACCCTGACCACCCTGTTGCTGTTGCTGATCGGCACCCCCATTGCCTGGTGGCTGGCCCGCAGCCAGCACTGGCTGCGCCAGCCCGTCGCCGCCATTGTGGCGCTGCCCCTGGTGTTGCCTCCGACGGTTCTGGGTTTCTACCTGCTGGTTCTGATGGGACCTGAAGGGCCGGTAGGGAAGCTGACCTCGGCGCTGGATCTGGGGACCCTTCCCTTTACTTTCGAGGGACTGCTGGTGGCGTCGGTCATCTATTCCCTGCCCTTTACCGTGCAGCCCCTGCATAACGCCTTTCAGGGTATCCGGCGCCAGTATCTGGAAGCCGCTGCCACCCTGCGGGCCCGCCCTCTGGATACCTTCTTCTCCGTGGTTATCCCCCTGGCCCGGCCCGGATTTCTGAGTGCCGGAGTTCTCACTTTCGCCCATACCATCGGGGAGTTCGGGGTGGTACTGATGATCGGCGGCAATATACCCGGTGAAACCAAGGTGTTGTCGGTGGCCATTTACGACCATGTGGAAGCCCTGGAATATACCCAGGCACACTGGCTGGCCGCCGGTATGGTGGCCTTCTCCTTCCTGGTTCTGGTCACCCTGTATTCGGTGAACGGACGGATGCAGTCGGGGATGATGAAATGAACCCACAGCCGGGTATCCTTGCCCGTTTCCGGTGTGATTTCGGGGATTTCCATCTGGATGTGAACCTGAACCTGCCGGGAGACGGAGTGACTGCGGTGTTTGGTCATTCCGGCTGCGGCAAAACCACCCTGCTCAGATGTATCGCTGGTCTGCAGCCGGCGCAGGGGCACCTGAACGTCAACGGCGAGGACTGGCAGTGGGAAACAGGCAGCCTGCCGGTACACCAGCGCCCCCTGGCCTATGTGTTCCAGGATACCGCCCTGTTTCCCCATCTGTCGGTCAGGCAGAACCTCAGTTTCGGCTACAAACGCATAGCACCGGCGCAACGGCGGATTACCCCGGAGCAGGCAATCGCCTGGCTGGGGCTGGAACACCTGCTGGAACGCCGGCCCGCCAACCTGTCCGGCGGTGAAAGCCAGCGCGTGGCCATTGCCCGGGCCCTGCTTACCAGCCCCCGGCTACTGCTGATGGATGAACCCCTGTCCGCTCTGGACCACAACAGCCGGCAGGAGATCATGCCCTACCTGGAAGGCCTGCGGGACAACCTGTCGATTCCGGTGATCTACGTGTCCCACTCCATGGCGGAAGTATCCCGGCTCGCCGACCATGTGCTGATGATGGACAAGGGCCGGGTCACCGCCCAGGGTCCCCTGGGGGATACTCTGGCCCGGACCGATCAGTATTTTGCCCGGGATGAGGACAGCGGTGTGATTCTGACCGCAAGCATCAGCGCACAGGATCCGGACTGGCACCTGTGCCGGGCGGATTTTGACAGTGGCCACCTGTGGCTGCGGGCAGAAGAGCGGCTGGAAACCGGCACCAGGGTACGCATCCGGGGACTGGCCCGGGATGTGAGCCTGGCCCTGAGCGCCCATGAGGATCAGAGCATCCAGAACCTGGTTCCGGCCCGCATTGATGAGGTCACCGGAGAAATCAGCCCGGGTACCACCCTGGTGCGACTGCTGGCAGGACAGACCCCCTTTCTGTCCCGCCTGACCACCCGGGCCGTGCACCGGCTGGGGCTGGTGCCCGGCGCTCAGGTGTGGATGCAGATCAAGTCGGTGGCCATTGTCGACTGACTGGCCCTGACACCAACGGTCAATAATATGGCCCTTTCCGCCCCGGCCTCCAGGAGGCAAACCGGCTAACCTGTGCGCAACCGTTTATTACCGGACAGGCCCAGCCATGCAAAAACAAGAACACAGAATCACCAGCGGTGACCTGACACTCTTCGCCGTGACCGAAGGCAGTCCGGAGGCCGAACCGGTTATTCTGGTCCATGGCTATCCGGACAACCACAGCGTCTGGGATCCGGTAGCCCGACAGCTGGCAGAGCAGTACTTTGTAATCCGTTACGATGTCCGCGGAGCCGGGCATTCAGACAAACCGGAGCGCATCCGGGACTACAGGCTGCCCCTGCTGGCGGCCGACCTGAAAGCCGTGGCCGACGCCCTGATTCCGGGACGGAACTTTCACCTGGCGGCCCACGACTGGGGTTCCATACAGAGCTGGGAGTCGGTGACCACGGAGCCGCTGAAATCCCGAATCACCTCCTACACCTCCATTTCCGGCCCCTGTCTGGATCATGTTTCCTTCTGGTTCCGCAACCGGGTGACGGATCTCCGTAAAGGCGGTATCCGGCAGGTTATGAAACAGCTGGGCAGCTCCTGGTACATTGCCATGTTCCAGTTGCCGGTTGTGCCGGAACTGATCTGGCAGGCCGGTCTGGACCGGTTCTGGCCAGGCATACTGCAGAAACACGAAGGCCTTGCCGACGCCAGCTTCAGCCCACAGCAGAAAGACGACGGCCGCTACGGCATCAATCTGTACCGGGCCAATTTCGGTCCCAAACTGGTAAGTCCGGAGGTCCGCCCTGCCAGCTGTCCGGTACAGATCATTGTTCCCACCCGGGACAACTATGTGGGAGAGCAGCTGTTTGAAGGCCTTGAGAAATGGGTAGGAAAACTGACACGGACCGATCTGGACGCTCCGCACTGGGTGATCCGCACCCATCCGGAGGACGTAGTCCGGTTGCTGTCAGACTTTATCGGGGCTAACGGCAACAACAAAAAAGCCGCATGAATCATGCGGCCTTTCCGGTTGGAGCAGAGTATCCGGGACGCTCAGCGGGTGCCGAACACCACCATGGTCTTGCCCTTGACCCGCACCAGTCCCTGATCTTCAAGGGTTTTCAGCACACGCCCGACCATTTCCCGGGAACAGCCCACAATACGGCCGATTTCCTGACGGGTAATCTTGATCTGCATGCCATCCGGATGGGTCATGGCATCCGGTTCCTTGCACAGATCCAGCAATGTCCGGGCCACACGACCTGTCACATCCAGGAACGCCAGGTCGCCCACCTTGCGGGTGGTCTGGCGCAGGCGGGAGGCCATCTGCTCGCCGATAAAGTACAGAACCCGGGGGTCTTCCTGGGCGATTTCCCGGAACTTGGTGTAGGAAATTTCCGCAACCTCGCATTCGGTTTTGGCTTTTACCCAGGCGCTGCGGGAATCCATGTTGTCAAACAGCCCCATCTCACCGAAGAAGTCCCCGGAATTCAGATAGGCCATGATCATCTCCCGGCCGTCGTCATCTTCGATGATAACGGTCACGGAGCCTTTGACGATGTAAAACAGAGAATCGCTTTTGTCACCAGCATAGATGATGGTGCTCTTGGCGGGATAGCGCCGGCGATGACACTGCGAAAGAAAGTAATCAAGATGTTTGGTTTTTTGCTCAACCGGCTTGACGATAGTGGCCATAATGCGAGTCGTGCCTCCTAGATAACACTGGCGGGGTCCATAGTTTTTTATGCACCCAGCTTTCCCTGCGGGTTCGTTGGTTTTTATATCAAGATCACAGCAACTTATAACAAGAAGGCCACAACCGGGCAACAGGAAAGAGGATACAACATGTATCTACATGTTTTCGGCAACGGCTGCCGGTAACAAAGGACTGTGGTAGCATCCGACGTCACATTCTGAATCAGGACCGGCCGTGCCGGTTCACCCCGAGATCAATCTGGAGACACCCTTATGAAAGCAACCGTCGACTGGACCGGCAATGCCAGCTTCAGGGCCACCAGTGGCAGCGGCCACAGCGTTCAGCTGGACGGTCCCCCCGACCATGGTGGCGAGAACCTGGGACCGCGGCCCATGGAAATGCTGCTGATGGGACTGGGTGGCTGCTCCTCCTTTGATGTCATGAGCATCCTGAAAAAAAGCCGTCAGGATGTCACTGCCTGTCACGCGGAACTGGAAGCCGAAAGGGCCGACGCAGTACCTGCAGTGTTCACAAAAATCCACCTGCACTTCGTGGTCACCGGTCACCAGCTCAAGGAAAACCAGGTGAAACGGGCAGTCAGCCTGTCTGCGGAAAAATACTGTTCCGCCTCCATCATGCTGGAAAAAGCCGGCGTCGAGATCAGCCACAGCTACGAAATCCGGGAAGCGGAATAGCCCCCGGACACCCCGGATCCGGGGCCGGAAAATGCGACCGAATTCCGGCTCCGGCGCCACTCTGGACAGGCCCCTGCGAAATGTCCCTGAGAGTACTATTCAAGCCCCCCCGGGGTGTGCATAATACGCCCCTCTCCGCCGGTCTGCGCAAAAGGTGAACAATTCCGGTCAGTAGTCGGTGGCGGCCTTGGCAGAGCTGTATGTCAATCAGCTCTGCAGTCATTCATCTCCATTATCCGGAGGGGCTGAGCATGGAAACCAAACTCCAGCTGCACGGTTTCAACAACCTGACCAAATCCCTGAGCTTCAACATCTACGACATCTGTTATGCGCAGACCGAAGAGCAACGTGAAGCCTACATTGATTACATCGACGAGATGTACAATGCCGAGCGCCTGACCCAGATTCTGACCGATGTGGTCAAAATCATTGGCGCCAACATTCTCAACATAGCCCGCCAGGACTATGAACCCCACGGTGCCTCCGTCACCATGCTGATTGCCGAGCATGAAGTAACCGGCCCTGAGTCCAATAACGAAGAGTCTCCGGGCCCCTACCCGGATACCATCGTGGCGCACCTGGACAAAAGTCATGTCACAGTGCACACCTATCCGGAAAGTCATCCCCATGAAGGTATCAGCACCTTCCGGGCGGATATCGATGTCTCCACCTGTGGCCTGATCTCGCCCCTGAAAGTGCTGAACTACCTGATCCACAGTTTCGATTCCGACGTGGTGACTGTGGATTACCGGGTCCGGGGCTTTACCCGGGATGTGGACGGCACCAAGGTGTATATCGACCACAACATCAATTCGATCCAGAACTATCTGACCGAAGATACCCGCAACGCCTACCAGATGATTGACGTCAACGTGTATCAGGAAAACCTGTTCCACACCAAGATGATGCTGAAGGACTTCAATCTGAACAACTATGTCTTCGGGGTCAACGCCAGCGACCTGAGCCCGGAACAGGCCGAGTCCATCGAAAACCGCCTGCGCAGGGAAATGCTGGAAATCTTCTACTCCCGCAACGTCGAATAGGCCTCCCGCCATGGCTGTGTTGCGCCCTCCCGGGGCGCCACAGCCAGAACATCAGATAATCTGAACAAAGTTTCCAGAATTCTCCGATTTCATTCCCGCCAACAACCCGGTTCAATAGCCCCATCACCTACCCAGTCACATCGGAGGCATTGAACATGAAAACCGTACTCGTAATCAGCGCAAGCATCTTTGGCCAGGACGGTCAGTCCTCTCACCTGATCCAGCACACTCTGGAGAAACTCCGCCAGACTCACGGCGAAATCCGCACCATTACCCGCGATCTGGCCGCCGACCCGGTACCCCATCTGGATGCCTTCCGCTTCGGTTCTTTCCTGGCCGGTGCCGGCGAGCGCAGTGGAGAACAGCAGCAGGTGGTGGATTATTCAGATTCCCTGATTGAGGAAATCAGGAGTGCAGACATTCTGGTGATCGGCGTTCCCATGTACAACTTCGGTATTCCTTCCGCCCTCAAGGCCTACTTCGACCACATAGCCCGGGCCGGAGTCACCTTCCGCTATACCGAAAACGGCCCCGAGGGTCTGCTCCAGGACCGGCCGGTCTATATCCTGGCAGCCCGTGGCGGCATCTATTCCGGCACCCCCAATGATTCACAGACCCCGTACCTGCGCTCTTTCCTCGGTTTTCTCGGTCTGCAGGACCTGCACTTTGTCTATGCCGAAGGCCTGAGCATGGGCGAGGAACAGAAAGAGAAAAGTCTGGAGGAAGCCCGCCGGGCAATCGACACACTGACCGCCTGAGGCGCCCCTCAGGCGAAGGGTTTTCCGGCAAGCAGCTTCTGCACCATGGGCCAGACAATCAGGTCCATGGCCAGAGCCATACGGGTACCCGGAATCACCAGGGTATCGTAGCGGGACACCCGGCTGTTGCCGATCATCTGCAGCAGATAGCCGAAGTCCACTTCCGACGGATCGCGAAAGCGGATCACCAGCATGCTTTCATCCTCGGTGGGCACATCCCGCACCACAAAGGGATTGGAGGTATCCACCAGGGGAATCCGCTGGAAGTTGATATGGGTGTGGGAGAACTGGGGCACGATATCGTGAACGTAATCGTCCATCCGGTTGATGATGGTTTCCACTACCTCGTCCTGACTGTAACCCCGTTTGTTGGTATCCCGGTGAATTTTCTGGATCCACTCCAGATTCACAATGGGCACCACCCCGATAAGCAGGTCCACATACTGGGCGGTATTGCAGTTTTCACTCACCACACCTCCGTGCAGTCCTTCATAGAACAGCAGATCGGTATCCTGTGGCAGCTCCCCCCAGGGGGTAAAGGTGCCGGGTTTGTGGCCCGCAGCAATCAGCTCCAGGTCCTCATCGTGAACATAATGGCGGTAGCGACCGTTCCCGGTGTGGGCATAATCGTAAAACAGCGCTTCCAGCTTATCGATGTGGTTGGCCGCCAGCGCAAAATGGTTGCGTTCACCAAACTGGCCCTTGGCAGCCAGGCGGGCCATCTGTTCCCGGTTGTAGCGGTGAAAACTGTCACCACTGACCATGGCCGCATTCACACCTTCCCGGGCAAACATGCGCTGAAACGTCTCGCCGGTGGTGGAAGTCCCGGCTCCGGATGAACCGGTTACAGCAATAATCGGGTGACGCTTGGACATAATCAGGAACCGGTAGTCAGACCAGATGATCCAGTAAACGGGGTTTCTCGACTACAAACCCCTGGGCGTAATCCACGCCCAGCCGGGTCAGCATATCCAGAACATCCCGAGATTCGATATGGGAGGCGATCACCTCCCGCTTCATATAGTGGGCCATATCCACAATGGACTGTACCATTGCCCGGTCCGTATTGCTGGTGGTCAGCTGGCCGGTAAAGGCACTGTCGATCTTGATCAGATCCACCGGCAGGGCGCGCATTGCCTGGAACGAGCCCGGGCCTGTGCCGAAGTTGCCCAGGCAGAAGCGGCAACCCAGCTCCCGCATCTCGCCCATAAACTCCGCTACCGAATCCATATCATGAATGACCGACGCATCGGTGAGCTCAAACCACAGCCGTTCAATGGGGGCATCCCTGGCGCTCAGCTTCTCATAGATGTATTCCAGCAGGGACGGATCATTCAGGGAATAACCGGACAGTTTGATACAGATACCGCCAAAGTGGCGGGGATCGGGCGCCTGCTCCCGCAACCAGTCCAGCATATGCCCGACCACCCAGCGGTCAACCGCCTGCATGCGGTCATAGCGCTCGGCCATACGGACAAAGTCCCGGCCGGCAATCAGATTACCGGCATCGTCGTACATGCTGATCAGCACCTCATACTGGGCCGACATCCGGGCCCGGGAATGCAGAGGTATCATTTTCTGGCAGCGCAACAGCATGCGCTCTTCATTCAGATCACCGAGGCTCGCCACCTTCTCCGCAATCTGTTCCTGACGGGCCAGATCAGTAGGATCCAGGGAATACTCGGCAACGGTTCCGTGACCATCGTGCTTGGCTTTCGCCAGGGCCTGCTCTGAAGCTCTCAGCCAGCGTTCACCATTGACCAGCGCGGGCAACTCGGGAACCACACCGGCACTGGCGGACAGGCGATAGCTGCGGCCATCAAACACCAGCTCCAGCTGTTCCACCGCAGCCACCATGGCCTGTGCCACCTGCAGTGCAGTTTCCGACGGGGCCAGCATGGCAAACTCATTGCCAGCCAGGCGGGCCAGAGGCATGCCGTCCTCCACAAAGCGCCCAAGTACCCCGGCCATTTTTTTCAGGGTGGCATCACCGGCCTGGTAACCGGCGGTATCATTGAGCAGACGGAAACGCCGCAGGTCCAGCCGTATCAACGAACGCTGGTCTTCCCTGCGCGCCAGTTGCTGGTTGAGCATGCGCTCGAATTCCCGGCGGCCGAGCAGCCCGGTCAGTTCGTCGTGGGTAGTGGCCCAGGACAGCTGATCGTAGACCTTGCTCACCATGCGATCGATGCTTTCATCCACCAGCGGCCGTTCATACTGGTTGTCCGGTACGATAATGCCCTTGCGCATCTGCCGGGCCAGATCCTCCAGCTCCAGCTCCACCACCCGCATGCCCTGGTGGTTGACGAAAACAAACCGGCTGAAACCACGGGCGGTCCACACCAGCCGTATGTACTGGGGCTCATCCGGGTCTTCCTGATCCCGCAGCCAGTCCCCTGTGCGCAGCTTCTGGGCCTGCCGGATCCAGCGCTGCAGGCTTTTCTGCTCGCGCTCGGACAGGGTGGCGCGGACTTTTTCGGCAGGCGGTGGAACAGGAACTTCAACCAGCTCGACCGGTGTGTCCGGTTTCGCCACCAGAAACCGCTTCAGCTCACTGCGGATCTGGGACGACGGCATATGGTTGCTGGAAATGGATGCCAGTCCGTCCTGGATGATTCGCAGCAGTTCCGGCAGATTCACCCCGCTGTCAGGGTTGTCGGCGAACATCAGCAGGGAGTCGATTACCGACAGATAGACCTGCCAGAGTTCGCTGTCCGGCCCCTGGCGAATCCAGGTCAGTGACAGCAGGTCCCGCCAGCCCGCATCCAGCAGACTGAGCACAACTTTGGGAACCTTCCGGCCCGCCAGCTTTTCGTTCAGTATGTCCGCAATGGCCGCCTTGGATTCCGCCACCTTCTGGGCACCTTCAGCAGCGGCAGTAACCCGCTCCACATTCCGCCGGTACACCAGGTTCTGGCGCTCGATCAGGCTGTCCAGTTCCTGAAGGGTGTCCTCAAACACTCCGGTATCCTGCTCGAATTCACTGGTGATCTTCTGCACCAGCTCACCGACCTTGCGCTGGACCAGAGGATTGACCCTGCCGCCCCGGGCACCCAACTGGGCCAGACGGTTCATGACTCCCCGAACCGGGCTGTCCTCATCATCAAAGAAACCGGGATCGCGCATAACCACCTTGAGCACGGGAACCTCAAGCTGACGCAGATAGTCCCTGGTATGGGAACTGAGTTTGGGGCTTTCCACCACGGACCGGAAAAACCGGTCCACCACGTCCAGGGTGTCCTGCTGTTCCTCATCCAGCCGGTCGCCGCTGGCCCGCACTTTTTCGACCACCCGTTCCTTCAGTGGTACCTCCGCCAGCGCCGGGTCGTCAGCAACCCTGACCTGCAGCTGCTGCAGCTCCCGGTGCAGTTCTCCGGTCGACAGGGGACGTGCGCCGGGCGGGAAAACCTGCTCCTCCGTCTCACCCCGGTCACGGCGGCTGGTGCTGAGGGTATTGAGCAGACTCCGGACCGTGGCAAATGCAGTCTGCGCCGCCTGGTTATAGCTGCGGAATCCGGCGCCAAGACCGGAACCGGAACCGGCACCTGGCGCTGGCCCACGCCGGCCGCTATCCGCCTTCCTTTCGGGGCCTGTTTCGGCCACCGGGGGCTCGGGTGCAGGGGGTTCCGGCTTCTGTGCAACGCCGGTTCGGGCTGATCCGGCCGCCCGATCACTCAGGTACTTGCTGAGATCCAGATCCGGCAGTATGCCCTGGCGGATCAGAATATTGTTCAGTTCCTTGTACAGAGGGCCCAGATTTTTCAGTACCGTCTGCTCAAACACCCGGAGGCAGACCTTTTCCACATCCCGGGAGGCCTTGAGCTGGCTCAGGCCGGAATGGAAAGACTCACAGATCAGGGAGGGCCCCAGGGGGTTGTGATGGCCGGTGGCATTGGCGATACCCAGTTTGTCGATACGCAGCTTCAGCTGCAGCAGGTCACCCCGGTACTGGGTATCGGCCTTGGTAACCATGACCCGGATGGTCAGCCAGTCCTCAAACTCACCCTTGTCCACCACCGACAGTTCCGCACCGGGAAAGCCCTTGGGGGCCGGTTTCATGGGAGATTCCAGACTGCGGGCCATCTGGTGCCAGATAACCCGCTGGCGGGCCTGGATCTGACCGGAAGCATCCATGAACTCATTGGCCTGCTGGTCACTGGATGCCGAGGCAGCAGCATCTTTCAGAGCCGCTACCATCTGCACAAAGCAGCTGTCCATCAGGGGTTCGATAAACTGGATGACCGCCCGGGCGGACTGGTGCAACACAAACTGGCCGCTGTCGCTTCCAGGTCTCAGGGCCGAACGCATCTGGGTTTTCGACGCGCCACACTGGCTCAGCATGGCATCCACGGCTTCCGGATTGGGGCGGGTAAAACTCACCCCCATGGCGCCATCAATTCGTCGCACAATGCTGACATGCAGTTCGTGGCGTTTGAGATTGTCGGGACTGCGGAAACTCAACAGCAGTTCGGGAGGATTGCCGAATGCCAGGGCCTCATCCAGCTTGCGGGATGTGGCCGCGGAGTAGCGGACAAACAGACCTTCGGCACAGAAATCCGCAATCTGGCAGGGCCATGCCTCAAGACCACTCAGATGAATCTGGGCCGCCAGCTTGATGGGTTTGCGGTGACTACTACGACGTTCTCTCGGATCCATGAACTACCTGACACCTTGCAAAACCGGAATCGCCCGAAGCGGGTGAAAACTTCAGATCCGGCCCTCATCCCTGAAAACGGTGACAGCTGCCACCTGCTACTATGGGAAACACACCCGTATTGGCCCGCCGCCGACGGGCAATTTGCGCCATTATATCACCGTGCACAATGAAACAGCTTAGACAGATATATCTTCTTTTGCTACTGATCACCTGCCTCAGTGCCTGTAGCACCATCGACTACTATGGCCAGGCCATTCACGGGCACCTGTCACTGGTCACCAGCGGCACCCCGGTGGATACTCTGATCGCCGACCAGAGCACCCCAGCCCCGCTGCGGGCCAAGCTGGAGCTGGCCCGTCAGGCCAGGGACTTTGCCCGCACCCGGCTGCATCTGCCCGCAGACGACGCCTTCACCCGCTATGTGGAGCTGGACCGGCCCTGGGTGGTAGTCAATCTGGTGGCGGTATCCGAGTTTTCCCTGAGCCCATACCAGTGGTGCTATCCCCTGTTGGGCTGCCAGGCTTACCGGGGCTACTTTGATCCGGAGGACGCACAAAAGGAGCAGCGCCGGTTCCGGAAAATGGGCTACGACACACTGGTCGGCGGGGTTACCGCCTATTCCACCCTGGGCTGGTTTGATGACCCCCTGCAATCAGCCATCACCGGTTTGGCGGATGAGCCCATGGTCGCCCTGCTGTTTCACGAGCTTGCCCACCGGGTGCTGTACATCCGCGACGATACGGGTTTCAACGAGAGCTTTGCCACTGCGGTTGAGCTGGAAGGTCTGCAACTGTGGCTGCAACAGAAAGGCACGCCCGATGCCTTTGCTCCGGTTCTGGAACGTCTGCAACAGCAGGAGCAGACCCGGGCACTGGTGGCGGAGGCTAGAACCCGACTCGAACACCTGTACCGTCAGCGCGGGACCCTTGCCGATGTACAGCTGCGCCAGCGCAAGGCGGTCATTCTGGAAAAGCTGCGCCAGGACTATAACCGGCTGGCACAGCACTGGCAGCAACCCGGCCCCCTGGGCAGAGATCCCCGAAGCCTGAACAACGCCAGCCTGATTCTGTTCCGGCAATACAACCGGCATGTGAACGGCTTTCGCCAGTTGCTGGCGGACCATAATCACAATTTTCCGGCATTCTATCAGGCCGCCATCACCCTGTCCCGGCGCTCTGCCAGCGACCGTGACGCAGCTCTCACCCGCCTGTCACAGCGGTTTGACGAACACCTTTGAATTCCGTTTGGGATTGTAGGAGGCCAGTTTCGGCCCCGGCAGCGACTCCACCGTTGTCGGCTGAAAGCCCCGCTCCCGGAACCAGTGTTCGGTCTGGGTGGTCAGCACAAACAGTTTGCGCAGCCCCTGGCTGCGCGCCAGCTTTTCCACCATCACCAGAATCTCATCGCCCCGGCCGGCCCGGCGATAGGAGGGATCCACCGCAAAGCAGGACAGCTCTCCGGCACCTTCTTCCGGATAGCCGTGCAATGCCGCGCATCCCACCACGGTGCCATCCCGCTCGGCGACTACGAACCGGTCGATCTCGGTTTCCAGCATTTCCCGGGAACGCCGGACCAGCACCCCCTGTTCTTCCAGTGGTTGAATCAGCCCCAGAATACCGCCGATGTCCTCCACCCGGGCCTGGCGAACCTGTTCATAGTTGTCACCGCTGACCAGTGTTCCCGAGCCGTCCCGGGTGAACATTTCCTTGAGCAGGGCACCGTCTTCCACATAGCTGATAATGTGGGCCCGGCGCACGCCCTTGACACAGGCGTCACAGGCCGCCCTCAGCAGCGCGGCATCATGACCTTCCAGCATGCCCGTGGCCAGCCGTTCCGATGCCTGCCGTGCCGACAGCTCCCGGATCAGGGTGCCATCCTCGTCCCGCAATCCGGAGTCATTGATATAGACCACCAGTTTCTCTGCCTGCAGGGCCGCAGCCACCTGGCTGCCCACATCCTCATAGGAAAGGTTGAAGGCATCTCCCGTAGGGGAATACCCCATGGGTGGCAGCAGAACTATGTGCCCAAGCTCCAGCAGTTTTTCGATACCCGGAGCATCAATGCGGCGAACCTTGCCGGTATAGCCGAAATCAATACCATCCAGCACCCCCACCGGGCGGGCGGTCACACAGTTGCCACTGGCTACCCGGATCCGGGCATTGTGCATGGGGGAATTCACCAGCCCCATGGACAAACGGCTTTCCAGATAGGAGCGCAAGGCGCCTATGGCCTCCATCACCAGGGGCAGATGCTGCTCTGGAGTAATGCGCAGATCTCTGGAAAAGGACGAGGTCACTCCCACACTGTCGAGCCGGGCCTGAATCTGGGGACGGGCCCCGAAGGCAACCACCAGGCGCACCCCCAGGCTGGCCAGCAGGGTAATGTCGTGGAGAATATTGATGAAATTATCGTGGGCGATGGCATCCCCGGGGATGGTCAGCACCACGGTACGCCCGCGATGGGCATTGATATAGGGGGAGGAATGCCGGAATCCGTGCAACCAGTCGTTTGCGTTCAACCCTGTCTCCAGTTCAGTCGTTGCAGATCATTTACAGGCAGAATTTCCGGATCAGCCCTTTGAGTATACGTACCGTTGGCTCCAGCTGGGACAGCTCCAGAAACTCATCCGGCTGGTGCGCCTGGTCAATGGAGCCAGGTCCCATGACCAGGGTTTCCAGACCCAGCTTCTGCAGCCAGGGCGCCTCGGTGGCAAAGGCCACCGCATGGGCAGTATGGCCAGTCAGCTGCTCACAGACCCGGACCAGCTCGGTATCTTCCGGCGTTTCAAACGGAGGCACTGTGTCAAACAGGGGTTCAAACAGCATGTCCAGCTGCCGGCGCTCGGCAATGGGCCGGAGCCGGTCCAGTATGGCCTGGCGCAGGGCATCTGTGTCCATGCCCGGCAACGGCCGCAAATCAAAATGCAGCTCACACTGTCCACAGATCCGGTTGGGGTTGTCGCCACCGTGGATGCAGCCCAGATTCAGTGTCGGTACCTGCACTTCAAAATTCGGATTCTGGTACCTGGCCTGCCACTGGGACCTCAGTTCCAGCAGGCCGGTCATGGCCTCATGCATGCCTTCCAGGGCATTGCGGCCCAGTGCCGGGTTCGAGGAATGTCCGGACACCCCCTCGAATTTAAGACGCTCCATCATGATCCCCTTGTGCATACGCACAGGGCGGAGCTCCGTGGGCTCACCGATCACGGCATAACGGGCCTTTGGCTTGCCGGCTTCCGCCAGTGCCCGGGCACCGTTCATGGAACTTTCCTCATCGGCCGTGGCAAGGATAATCAGCGGCTGCTTAAGCCTGTCTGCGGAAAGTTCCCGGGCGGCTTCAATAGCCAGCGGGAAAAACCCCTTCATGTCACAGGTGCCCAGGCCGTACCAGCGGTTATCCCGCTCGGTCAGGGTAAAGGGGTCGCTGTGCCAGCGCCGGTCATCATAGGGTACGGTATCGGTATGGCCTGATAATACCAGACCACCGGGGCCTCGGCCGAGGGTTGCCACCAGATTGAACTTGCCAGGCATGTCCGGCACTTCCAGTATTTCTACCGCAAAATCCAGGGCCTGCAGCCAGTCTGCCAGTAACCGGATCACCGCTTCATTGCTGTGATCCCAGTCCGCAGAGGTACAGCTGATGGATGGCAGGGCCACCAGCTGCGCCAGCATTTCCTTGACGCCGGGAACACTCCCGGACTTCACAGCGGACTGTGACATGGATTTTCCTCAGCCCTGATTCAGGGTGATTATTGTCCGCGCCCCCGGCGCCAGACCTCGAATCCGGCCACCGCACGCAGCAGCATGGGATAGGCAACCTCACCACCACCTACCGGCCGGGCAACCTCCAGTTCCCGTTCACCAACTCGGTCCAGCCGGCCTTCCACCACATTGTCATTGGACAGGGTCACCCGAACCCGGTGACCGATCCAGAGACCAGCGTTGTCGATACTGTCAGCATACCACCCTTCTTGCCCCGGAATCTCCTTGCGGGCAGCCGGCTCCCGGGAGCTAGTGGAGGCCTGCACCCTGGGCGCGGGAAGCTTCTGCAGATACACACCGGTGATCAATGTGCCGTTATAGGATACCGCCCAACCCTGGCCAGGAGTGCTGTCAGCCGGGTACACAGGAATGCCCAGCCAGGGGGACCCGGGCTGCAGGTCAGCGGTTATCTCACCACCTTCCAGCAGCCAGCGCTGGTACAGCATCTGCAGTCCGTCACTGGCGGCCACCCCACGGGCGGCCAGGCCATCACGGAACGCCTGCAGGGCCCGGTCGGCCCAGCCCGGAGCTTCCAGACCCGATTCCCGGGAGCAGTAGGCGGCAATCCGGCGCATCAGTCCGCCATCCCTCAGGGTGACGGTGACCTGCCGGGACAACAGGGTTTCAATATCGTCGAGATCTGTCAGGCTCAGACGGGTATCCGCCCAGGTCAGGTCCAGACTGCCGGTGCCTGCGGTGCTCAGTTCTGCGTGCAACTCCTCGGGAGTCTGGCGCAGCATGAACTCACCGGCCAGCCCGGTGATTCCCAGGCGCATCAGATCCCCGGCACCAAGCTGCTGGCGCGGGTCCGGAGCGCAGGACAACTGGAACAGCAGCGGCTCGCTGGCACTTTCCTCTGCGTCATCGGTCACCCAGTTACGGAACATGGTGGACTCAAGCACCAGCCCCAGGGACTCCGCCTGCAGTGTCCACTCAGATGGCAGGGCTGAGGGATCCGCCAGCGCTGTCAGCAGGCTGACCGGAGAGCCGGCATCCAGCTCCACCCGACCAATATCCAGGGGCCGGGTCAGCCGGAAATCCTGCCAGCTGCCACCGGACAGCAGCAGGCGTCCATCGGTGCCGGAGGCAATGACCCCGCGTTCCAGTACACCGTATTGCTCCAGGGCCGAGCGGGCTTCTGCCAGTCTCTGATCCGCCAGCCACCAGACCGCGGCCTTGAATACCAGAAAAACCAGCAGGGCGAGTACAACCAACCATGTAACCAGGCGCTTCATCCGGAAACTCCTCAGGCAGAACTGTCAGTTCCGTGAAATCAGGGTACCGACACCCTCGTCGGTAAATATTTCCAGCAAACAGGCATTGGCAACCCGGCCATCAATGATGTGGGAAGTCCGAACACCATTCTCGACAGCACTCAGGGCACAGCGGATCTTGGGCAGCATACCGCCATAGATGGTGCCGTCTTCAATCAGTTCATTGACCTGCTGTGCTGTCAGCCCGGTCAGTACCTTGCCTTCCTTGTCCTTGAGACCGGAGACATTGGTCAGCAGGATCAGCTTTTCCGCTTTCATGGCTTCGGCAACCTTGCCCGCCACCAGATCCGCATTGATGTTGTAGGAGGTGCCATCCGGACCCACGCCGATAGGTGCAATAACCGGAATCACATTGCTGCGGGTCAGCATGTCGATCACCTTCACATTGACACTGGTGACTTCTCCCACATGACCGATGTCGATGATCTCCGGGCGTTCCAGCTCGGGGGAGCGGTTGACCACTTCCAGCTTTCTGGCCCGGATCAGATTGGCATCCTTGCCGGTGAGGCCCACGGCGGTGCCGCCCTGGGCGTTGATCAGGGACACGATTTCCTTGTTGACCTGACCACCCAGCACCATTTCCACCACATCCATGGTCTCGGCATCGGTCACCCGCATGCCGTTGATGAACCGGGACTGGATATTCAGCCGCTCCAGCAGGTCACCGATCTGGGGACCGCCGCCATGCACCACAATGGGGTTGATACCCACCAGCTTCATCAGCACCACATCGCGGGCAAAGCTGCTTTTGAGTTCATCATTTTCCATGGCGTTGCCGCCGTACTTGATCACCACGGTTTTTCCGGTAAACCGTTGTATATAAGGCAGCCCCTTGCTCAGAACTGAGGCCACCTGTACTGCTGTATCACGATCCAGCGCCATGTTCCTGCCTTAAAAATCCGTTGTTAAATCGGTGGGTAAACCACGGTCAGAAATCCACCGCGATATCCGGAGCCACTTTCTGCAACTGGGTCCGGAAAACGGTTTTGATCCGTTCCAGTGCGTCTTCGGTCTCTGCTTCAAATCTCAGCACCAGGGTCGGGGTGGTATTGGATGCCCGGCACAGCCCCCAGCCATCAGCGTAGTCCACCCGGATACCGTCTATGGTGCTGATACTGCCCTCCCCGAACTGACCGTCCTGTCCGAGGCGCTCCATGATGGCGAATTTACTGCTTTCGGTCACCTCGACATTCAGCTCAGGAGTGCTGATATCTTCCGGGAAGTCCTCAAACACCTCTTCGCTGTGACGGTCTTCAATACCCAGGATCTCCAGCAGGCGGGCAGCGGCATAGAGGCCGTCGTCAAAGCCATACCAGCGCTCACTCAGGAAAATATGACCGCTCATCTCACCCGCCAGCAGGGCACCGGTCTCCTTCATTTTCGCCTTCATCAGAGAGTGCCCGCTTTTCCACATGATCGGGCGCCCACCCGCTTCGGTAATCACGCTGGCCAGACGCCGACTGCACTTGACGTCATAGATTACATCCGCACCCGGGTTGCGGGATACCACATCCCGGGCCAGCAGCATCAGCAGGCGGTCGGGCCAGATAATCTTGCCGGTATTGGTCACCACCCCGATACGGTCACCATCACCATCAAAGGCCACCCCTATATCCGCCTTCACTTCCCGGACCTTGGCAATCAGGTCTGCCAGATTGGCCGGTTTACCCGGGTCCGGGTGATGATTGGGGAAATCCCCGTCCACATTACAATAGAGGGGCACCACTTCGCAGCCCAGTTCCTCAATCAGCAGGGGCCCAAGCTCTCCGGCGATGCCATTGCCAGCATCCACCACCACCTTCAGAGGTGCTGCCACAGCAATATCCCCGACAATCCGGTCCAGGTAGGCCCGGCGCACATCGGCGCTGGACTGACTGCCCTGACCGGTGGCCAGGTCCCCGGTCTGGATACGCTGATACAGTCCCTGTATGGCCTCGCCCGAAAGCGTCTCGCCCCCCAGCATGATTTTCAGCCCGTTGTAGTTGGCCGGGTTGTGGCTTCCGGTGACCATGACTCCGGATCCGGTCTGCAGTTCATAGGTGGCAAAATAGAGTACCGGGGTTGGGACCGCCCCCACACTGATCACATTACAGCCAGCGCTCATAACCCCCTGGGCCAGGGCATCCGCCAGACCCGGGCTGGAATGGCGCCCGTCATAACCGATACACAGGGAGGCAATACCCCGGGCCACAGCCTCGGAACCAATGGCCTGGCCGATCACCCGGACAACATCCGGGGACAGGTTTTCATCAACAATGCCGCGAATATCGTAGGCCCGGAAAATATCCGGAGACAGAGCCACGTCCGGTACCATGGCCTCTTCAACACCAAGGTCTGCAATACCGGCCTCACCGGCAAGGCTGCCCGGACCAAAGCCAAGCACATCCTCATCCCCGTCCAGCATGTCGATATCCGGCATATCCTGGTCCTGAAACAGGGGCTCGTCTGCTACTGGCGCTGCCGGTGCCCTGGCCGCTGCAGGCTTCGGCTTGGCGCTTTCCTGAACCCGGGCAATACGCTTGTCCACAGCCTGGGACAGACGGAACAATATCTCGCCGGTGGACGCAACCATCTCCCAGCGGAACGCCGGCAACTTGACCCGGTCGCCACCAAAAACCTTCTGCGCCCACTTGATCAGGGCCCCCACATCTTCCCGCAATCCTTGCTGTGCGCGGTTCAGAAGCAGCCACACCACAATAGCGGCAACCAGCACAGGGATACCGATAAGAATGGCGATCATAAGGATATCCACAGGTGCTGCCGGCGGATTCGCAGGGGTATAGACCACGGACCAGTCC
Organism: Marinobacter sp.; assembly: GCA_041591245.1. Classification (GTDB taxonomy): domain Bacteria; phylum Pseudomonadota; class Gammaproteobacteria; order Pseudomonadales; family Oleiphilaceae; genus Marinobacter. The sequence goes on along the minus strand of JBFHSI010000005.1, from coordinate 10,742 downwards.
GGATTGGACAACCGGCGGCTTGCCGGGATACCGGAACCACTGCCACTGCTGACAACGGTTTTGGCGGCACCGGACACAGTCTGCACCAGTGCCAGCTGACCACCCAGCCGGGAATTCACCACCTGCAGCAGCGGCTGCAACTGCGCAGCATCAAAAATGACCAGCAGGCTTCCGATCACCGCGTTGCTGGACGGACTCCTGACCGGTGCAGCCATCTGCAGGAACCAGCGATTGTCTCTGGGGAAAGCATCCGGATGCCGGGCCTGTCCGGTTTCCGCGCGCCGGGCCAGTTCCAGACCGGCAAATCCCAGCAGGCCATTGCCGGTGGCGGTATGGGGGATGCCCCGATAGGGGAACAGATAGACTTCCCGGATTCCGGGCAGGGCTGCCTCAAGCTGGCGTGCCACAGGCAGAAGTTCGTTCTGGCCGGACACTGCAGCGATAACGTCCGGCCGGGTGGCCAGACCATTGACGCTTTTCTGGATCAGATCCAGTTGCTGGTCAAGGCGGAGCCTGGCCGCATCCACCTCATAGCCCTTTTCGGTCTCGGCCTGCTGGAACATGGCCGGCTGGATAACCAGAAAATGAATCAGAACCGCGGCTACCACACCGGCAAAAACAACCACCAGAGCCTGGGTTACAGCCACCGGATTCAGGCGCCGCAGCCTTGCTCCCCCGGCTTCCTTTCGTTTTTTACCGGCTCCTGCCTTGTCAGTGGGTTTTGCCTTGGCAACAGTATCGGATGTTTTTTTCTTTCCCAGCTTCATAGTCCGTCCTGTGGTTATAATTTTTTGGTTCCGGGCAAGCAATTACGCACAGTATAGCCGCCAGCACATGGGCCTGTGTGGCCGTTTCCCGCTCCTACCGGGTTCCTGTAGAGCCAAATCCCCCCTCACCCCGGGCACTGGCATCGAAAGCGGAAACCACCTCGAAATCGGCCTGAATGACCGGCACCAGTACCAGCTGGGCGATGCGCTCTCCGGGCTCAATGGTGAACGGGTCATGGCCCCGGTTCCAGCAGGACACCATCAACTCACCCTGATAGTCCGAGTCGATCAGGCCCACCAGATTACCAAGCACAATTCCGTGCTTGTGGCCCAGCCCGCTGCGGGGCAGGATCATGGCCGCCAGGGACGGATCGCCGATATGGATCGACAGGCCGGTCCGGATCAGCCGGGTGTCACCCGGCGCCAGTGTCAGCGCCTCATCAAGGCAGGCCCGGAGATCCAGACCGGCAGAACCGCCGGTGGCATATTCCGGAAAGGGAATCTGGTTGCCGATGCGGTCATCCAGAACCCGTACCTGAAGTTTTTTTCTGGTCATGAACTGTCCTTTATCCGAATTGAAATGCAGGTGCCGGACTATCCGGCACTTTGCTCAAGGTGTTCGCCGATCAGACCAATAAGGCGCCCGGCAATGTTCTGTTTGCTGTCCGGCCCGATGCTTTCCTTGCCGCCCGGCCAGAATACCGTAACCGCATTATGGTCACTGTTGAATCCCAGGCCCGGAGCCGACACATCATTGGCCACAATCATTTTCAGTTTTTTCCGCTGCAGCTTGTCGGTGGCGTACCTTTCCACCTCCGAGGTCTCTGCAGCAAACCCCACGGTAAAGGGCGCATCCTTGCGGGCCGCAATGGTTGCCAGGGTATCCGGATTGCGGACCAGCGGCAGCACCATCTCCTCTCCCGTCTTCTTGATCTTGTCGGTGGCACAGACGCCCGGACGATAGTCCGCAACAGCGGCGCAGGCCACAAACAGGTCACAGCCCTCATCCACCTGGGCAGATGCCTCCCGGAGCATGTCCTCAGCGGTCAGCACCGGACAGATGCGCACACCCAGTGGAGCCGGTATGGACACAGGCCCGCTCACCAGAACCACTTCAGCCCCCGCATCCCGGGCTGCAGCCGCCAGGGCATAGCCCATTTTCCCGGAGCTGTGATTACTGATGTAGCGCACCGGATCTATGGGTTCCCGGGTCGGACCGGCAGTAATCACCACCCGGCGGCCCGCCAGCACCCCACCGGTGCCTCCGGAACATTCACGGCTAACCAGAGCCGCCAGTGCCTGTGGCTCCAGCATGCGGCCAGGCCCGGTATCACCGCAGGCCTGTTCGCCCTGGTCCGGACCCCAGATCCGGATCTGGGGATCCTCTTCCAGCAGGCGGATATTGCGCTGGCTCCGGTGGTTCCGCCACATGGCCTGGTTCATGGCCGGCGCAACTGCAATGGGGGCTTCGGTGGCGCAACACACTGTGGTCAGCAGATCATCGGCCATGCCCTGGGCCAGCCGGGCCAGAAAATCGGCAGATGCCGGCGCAATAACCACCAGATCCGCCCATTTTGCCAGTTCTATGTGTCCCATTCCGGCTTCTGCTTCCGGGTCCAGCAGTGACGTGCGTACCGGTTCGCCACTGAGAGCCTGAAACGTCATGGCCGTCACAAAGGCTTCTGCCCCCCGGGTCAGGACAACACGGACCTCATACCCATCCTTCTTCAACAGGCGGACCAGCTCGGCGCTTTTGTAGGCGGCAATACCACCGGTAATGCCCAGCAGAATTCGTTTGGTGGCCATAAGGGCTCCGTACTCACATAAAAAGAAAGACTTGCTAAGATAACATGGACCGGCACCACTGGCAGCCCGGAGCCTGCTGCCAGCCAACACCGGGCACCGTTAAGCTTTGTAACACTGAGACAGCTATCGCAGTGCAGGATGCACCCGCTGCCCCACAGACAGACTTGCAAGGAGGCGCCATGTCCGAATCAACCTGGCCAACCGATGAACGCCCGAGAGAACGCCTGCTGGCCCACGGGGCCGAATCCCTCTCCGATGCTGAATTGCTGGCCATATTCCTGCGCACCGGAACTCCCGGAATGCCGGTGCTTACCCTGGCCCGGTCACTGATTGACAGCTTTGGAGGCCTAAGGGGACTGATGACCGCTTCCCGCAGCCAGTTCTGCGCCATCAGAGGCCTGGGAACCGCAAAATATGCCCAGGTCCAGGCGGCCATGGAAATGGCCCGCCGGGTCATGGATGAACCCCTGCGCCAGGGCGATCCACTCAGATCCCCGGAAGATACCCGGCGCTTTCTGGCCAGCCGGCTGGGCACCTACCCCCACGAGGTCTTTGCCGGCCTGTTCCTGGACAACCGGCACAGAATCATCCAGTACCGGGAACTGTTCCGGGGTACGGTGGACGGGGCTGCCGTCTACCCCAGGGAAGTGGTTCGCCAGGCCCTGGAGTACAATGCCGCTGCCGTGATCTTTGCCCACAACCACCCGTCCGGTGTGGCTGAGCCCAGCGATGCGGATGTCAGCCTGACCCGCCGGCTGAAGGAGGCCCTGAGCCTGGTGGATATCAGGGTTCTGGACCATATGGTGATAGGCCACGGCGAGATACAGTCGCTTGCCGAGCGTGGACTGATGTAAACTGGCGCTTATGGCACCAGAAAACTGACCAATTTCCCAACAATTTTTTGCGTTCGCCGGGGAGTTCTGGTATAAAAGCGTCCCTTTCTGGCGGCGTCTGGCGAGCAGGGTTCCGTGTAATGGCGCGAACAGGGGCTAATGCGCTCCTCAGCAACCAGAGACGCATTAAAAACGAATTCGTATTTATTGAGACCACTGTTTTGGTCGGAGGCAAGTATGTCCAGAGTTTGTCAGGTTACCGGTAAGCGCCCGGTCACCGGTAACAACGTTTCCCACGCGATGAATCACACCCGTCGTCGTTTTCTGCCGAACCTGCAGAACCACCGTTTCTGGGTTGAGTCCGAGAAGCGTTTCGTGAAGTTGCGCGTATCCACCAAGGGCATGCGCATCATCGACAAAAAAGGTATTGACGCTGTACTGGCCGATCTTCGTGCCCGCGGCGAGAAAGTTTAAGGAGCTGCATCATGCGCGAAAAAATCAAGCTGGTATCTTCAGCAGGCACAGGTCACTTCTACACGACCATCAAGAACAAGCGTAACACCCCGGAAAAAGTCGAACTGAAAAAGTACGACCCGGTTGTTCGCAAGCACGTTGCTTACAAGGAAGCCAAAATCAAGTAATTCTGATTTTGCATCCACAAAAAACCCGGCTTCTGCCGGGTTTTTTTGTGGCCAGCAAGCACCCGGCTAACAGGATTTGAGATACCCCTCCGGCAAGGCCACATCCATGGCAATGGGCAAATGATCCGAAACCGGATAGCTCACCACTTCCGGACGCCGAATTTCCAGCGACGGACTGACCAGAATATGGTCCAGCGCCTTGGCCGGGCGCCAGCTGGGAAAACTGCACGCCGTATCCGGCAAGGGAATCAGCCCGGAATCCTTTAGCGGAGTATGGGTCAGCAGCTCCTCGGCATGATTGTTCATATCCCCCATCAGCACCACATGCCGGTAATCCGCAATCTGCTCACGGATATAGCCCAACTGCCGCTGCTGGGCCGCCTTGCTGAGGGACAGGTGCATCAGCACCAGAACCAGAGGATCTTCCTCGGAACCGTAACGGGCAATAATGGCTCCCCGCCCGGGAATCAGGCCCGGCAGCCGGTGCTCGGTCACATCCAGTGGCCGGAACCGGCTCAGCAAACCATTGCTGTGCTGGGCGATCTGCCCCAGATTACGGTTCAGCTGCTGATACCAGTAGGGAATACCCGCCGCCTCTGCCAGATACTGGACCTGGTTGATATAGGCACTGCGCAGGCTGCCGCCATCGCACTCCTGCAGGGCCACCACATCATAATTGCTGATCAGCTGGGCAATACGGTCAAGGTTTTCAAAACGGTGACGGTTGGGCAGTACATGCTGCCAGCTTCGGGTCAGGTAGTGTCGATAGGATGAGGTGTTGATGCCGACCTGGATATTGAATGTCAGCAAACGGATATAACGGCGCGGCTCAAACTCGGGCACATCATCCAGCCCGGAACAACTGCCCCGGGGCTGGGTCACCACCCGGGCACCGCCATTCAATTGTCTGCGAATGCGTTTATACATAACCTCTTGCCCACCTTAGCGAAGAAGCGCCTGCAACCACCAGGTCACAGGCGCTGTGAGGTTATTCGGCCATGGCCGCACGTTCCTTTTCAACCAGGAAGTCCGCAATCTTGAGCATGTTTTCATAACTGCCCGCATCAGAACCGCTGATCCGGTATTTACCATTGACGATCAGGGCTGGAACTCCGGTAATTCGGGCTCCCCGGATCTTGGACTGGGCCTTCTGCATCAGGGCATTGACCCCGAAGCTGTTATAGTTCTTCAGGAACGCGGCCCGATCTACCCCGTGCTCGGCCACAAAATCCGCCAGTGCATCCGGAGTATTGAGTCGGCGATGCTCACCGGCCAGCGCATCAAACAGGGCGTCGTGCAGCCTGCTCTGCTCACCCATGGACTGCAGGGCATAAAAAGTCTGGGCATGGGCAGCCCAGGAACGGTTCAGGGCCGCAGGCAGCAGAACAAAATCCACATCATCCGGCAGCTGCTTTTCCCAGGCTTCAATAATGGGCTTGAAGTTGTAACAGTGGGGACAGCCGTACCAGAAGACTTCCGCCACCTCGATCTTGCCATTACTGGCCGTCGGCACGGGAGTATCCAGCTTCTGGTAATGCCGGCCCTGCTCCCAGGTGTCCGCACTGGCGGTGACAGCAAACAGGGACAGCATGGCCAGAACAATAGCCGTTCCGAATGTTCTTATCATTGAGAATCTCCGATCTGCAAATTTCATAAGTGAGGGGATTATGACCCGGCCACGCCGGAAAGTTCCATACGCCCGGGCAAAAGACTCTGTTACAAACCGTTAAGCCAAAAAAAAGCCCCGCAGTGTGCAGGGCTTTTTTTGCCGGAAAGAGCGGATTGCTCAGTTCAGACCGGACACGTAGTTGGCAACAGCCTCGATTTCGGCATCGGTCAGCTTCGCAGTCACACCCATCATGATGGCCGCATTGGCGCCGTTGGCACGGGTGCCGTCACGGTAAGCCTTGAGCTGCTTGATGACATATTCCGGGTTCTGGCCACTCAGACGGGGGTAGCCGCCGGGCTCGTTACCCAGACCCTGAGGGTTGTGACAGCCGGCACAGGCAGGCACACCGGAAGCCATGTTGCCACCCCGGTAAAGGGCTTCACCTTCCGCAAGCAGATCCGCCTTGGCCTGGTTGACGACCATTTCCTTGCTGCCAAAGAACGCAGCCAGATCCTGCAGGTCCTGGTCGGACTTGCCGGTCAGAATTCCGGTCATTTCCGGAACCGCACGGTCACCGGACTGAATCGCAACCAGCTGGTTGTAAATATATTTCTCACCCAGGCCAGACAGTTTCGGGTAAACACCCATAATTGGCTTCTGTCCGTCCTGACCGTGACAGCTTGTACATACTGCTGCGTTCTGTGCGCCCGCTTGAGGATCTCCTGCCCCGTGCGCCATCGCTGTGAGGCTGACACCGAGAACAACTCCTGCGATCAGTTTTTTCATGCTCGCTCCGCTTCTCTCATCTTTAAAAGTATTCTTAGTTGTGCGGTCGGCAGGCACTGACCCGCCAGATGCTATATTGCAACTGACCGCAGTCACGCACAGCGCACCACCCGGAATTGGTGTAGCATTATACATTAATCCCTGATAACTGAAATCCAAAGGAAAGCCTAGTTCCGTGGACCCTGACCTGACTCAAAAATCCGTCTCTTTCAACAGTGCCCGCTTCCTGATCAGCGCTTCCCGTCTGGATGAGTGCCCTCCGGACTTTGGTGCTGAAATCGCCTTTGCCGGCCGCTCCAATGCCGGCAAGTCCAGTGCGCTCAATACCATCACCACCAATGGCAAACTGGCCCGGACCAGTAAAACCCCGGGGCGCACACGCCTGATCAACTTCTTCACCCTCAACCGGGAAGGCTGCCGGCTGGTGGACCTGCCCGGCTACGGCTACGCCAAAGTCTCCCGGGATATGAAGGATGACTGGCAGAAACACCTGGGGCACTACCTCAACGACCGGCGCAGCCTGCGCGGACTGGTGCTGGTTATGGATATCCGCCACCCGCTCACGGATTTTGACCAGATGATGGTGGACTGGTGCGAACACAACCAGCTGCCCCTGATGATTCTGGCAACCAAAGCCGACAAGCTGAAATTCGGCCAGGCCAAAACCGCCATGCAGGGAATCGAGAAAAAACTGAAAGGGGTTGCCTGTCTGGAACATCTGATCATGTTCTCGGCGACTTCCAAGCGCGGGGTGGAGGAATGCCGGGATGCCCTGACCGGCTGGCTGGAAGCCCCGGAACCTGACAGCGGGATCTGAACCTGGAAAAAACCGGTCTGCCATGAGCAGACCGGCATAAACGTCAGGGTTTGCGACGTGCTAAAACCTGAGGACTCACTCAGGAGCGCCAGAAACGTCCGAATTCCCGGCACATATTTGTGACCTTCCGGATACGGATTAGTTCCCCTCAGGCCTGGACCGGCAGCGACGGCCGGTATTTTTCCCGCAGGGCCATGACCTGATCCCGGTACTCGGGAGCCAGGTAAGGAATCTCCAGAGTCAGTACCTGGTAGATCCCCTGTTTCAACTCCACCAGACTCAGGCTTGCCGAGTCTTCCCCTCCCAGTGCGGTTTTCAGGTAGGCCATCCAGTTGGTGATCACCAGCCACACATTCAGCGACATGGCCGCACGCAAGTCTTCATCCTGGTGCCGGATAATTCCCGCCTCTGCCAGCTTTTCAAAGATCCGGCTGATAGCGCTCAGGCAGCGGTCGGTAAATTTCCGGTAGTCCCGGCGCAGCCTGGGATCACTGTCCAGCAGGTATTCCAGATCCCGGTGGAAAAACCGGTAACTCCACAAGCCGTTAAACACCGATTCCAGGTAGAAGGCCATATCATCCACGGTCATGGCCCGGTCTTCAGGAATATCCAGATAGAAATCCACCAGTTTTTCATATTCCAGAAAAATCTCGTAGATGATGTCCGGCTTGTTGCGGAAGTGGTAGTACAGATTGCCCGGCGAAATCGCCAGGTGTGCGGCAATATGATTGGTGGTGACGTTACGCTCACCCCGTTCGTTAAAAAGCTCCAGACTGCAGAGCAAAATCTTGTCTCTGGTTTTCATGAACCTGCAGACACCTGTTGTTGTTTGACCCGGCACTGGCCTGAAAGGCCATGAGGCCCCGCTTGACTCCCTAGAGTATATACTCTAATAATACCCCCAGGCGCAAATTGGATATTTTTTCGCCACCTCATAAAACAACAGGCAGCCTCACAGACAAAGGCGCCGCACGGGGAGAAGATCATGGGAGCCACCGTCGTCCAGCTTACAGAAAGCACCAAGCAGATTCAGCAGACCCACAGGGTCTTTGCCGAACAGAAAGAAGGGTTCCGGAAAAATCCCATGCCCCCGCTGGCGGAGCGCCAGGAAAACCTGAAGCGCCTGAAGCAGGCCCTGCTGATCAACCAGGACCGCCTGGTCGACGCCATCTACCAGGATTTCAGCTGCCGCTCCCGGGACGAGTCCCTGATCGCAGAAATCATGCCCTCCATTCAGGGCATCAACTACACCCTGAAAAACCTGAAAGATTGGATGAAGCCGGCCAAGCGCCATGTTTCCGTCCTGTTCCAGCCCGCCAGCAACAAGGTGCACTACCAGCCCAAAGGGGTTGTCGGTGTCATAGTGCCCTGGAACTACCCTCTGTACCTGGCCATAGGCCCTCTGGTAGCGTCACTGGCTGCCGGCAACCGGACCCTGATCAAGATGTCCGAGTTCACCCCCCATACCTCCGAACTGTTCCGGGAAATCATTGAAACCACTTTCCCCAGTGACCTGGTATCGGTAATCACCGGGGAAGCGGATGTGGCCGCGGAGTTTTCATCCCTGGCCTTCGACCACCTGCTGTTCACCGGGTCTACCTCCGTAGGCAAACTGGTGATGCGGGCTGCGTCAGAAAACCTGACACCGGTCACTCTGGAGCTGGGCGGCAAGTCCCCCGCCATAGTGTCTCCGGATGTCCCCATGACCGATGCCGCCGAGCGTATCGCCTTCGGCAAGGCCTTCAACGCCGGCCAGACCTGCGTGGCACCGGATTATGTCCTGTGCCCGGCGGATCGCACCCAGGCCTTTGTGGACGCATTCCGGGACAGTTTTGCCAACATGTACCCGAGCCTCAGGGACAACGACGACTACACAGCCATTATCAATGACCGCCAGTATCAGCGTCTGCAGGGATACCTGGATGATGCCCGGGCCAAAGGCGCCGAGATTGTCGAAATCAACCCGGCCGCCGAGGCCATGGGTGACGGTTCCCGGAAAATCCCCCTGACCCTGATTCTCAATACCACCCCGGACATGAAGGTCATGCAGGACGAGATTTTCGGCCCGCTGCTGCCGGTGGTCAGTTACAACGGACTGGATGACGCCATCCAGTATATTAACGACCGTCCGCGCCCGCTGGCCCTGTACTTCTTTGGCTATGACCGGGGCCAGCAGCAGCAGGTGATCAGCCATACCCTGTCTGGCGGCATGTGCGTCAACGACTCCCTGATGCATGTTGCCCAGGATGACCTGCCTTTCGGCGGCGTGGGTGATTCCGGAATGGGGCATTACCACGGCCGCGAGGGCTTCCTGACCTTCTCCCATCAAAGGGCCATCTTCAGCAAGCAGAAATTCAACAGCGGCAAGTTTGTGTACGCTCCCCACGGTACCGCCATACACCGTCTGGTCTACAAATTCTTCATCCGCTGAGTCGCCCCTGCGCGTTCACACAGATGTTCCCGGGCCAGGCCCGGGCGCCAATACGCAATAACAAGAAGTGAAGACAACATGCGAGACCATCAGCAAGCGCCGGAACAGGCGGACCTGAAAGCACCCGGCAGGCGCAGATTCCTGAAAACCGGACTCGGTGGCGCCCTGCTGCTGGGAACGGTGGGCACAACAGCAGCACTCAATGGCTGCTCCAGCAGCCCTGCCGGACGCATCCATGAGCCTGACCCGACCACCGGTGCAGCCTATCAGTTCCGGTTCCTGACCCTGAATGATATCGACCTGTTCCGTGCCCTGCTGCCGGCCATCGTCGGTCCGGGCCTGCCGGCACAGCCTGCTGATCGTGCCCTTGCCGTGGACGCCACCATTGAACGTATAGATGCCGGCATCTGCATGTTCGGCCCGGCCAACCAGAAGGAACTGCGACAGCTGTTTGACCTGCTGAATTTCGGCCCGACCCGGATCACTGTCGCCCGGGTCTGGTCCAGCTGGCCCAAGGTCAGCACCGACGAGGCCACGGCCTTCCTGGAGCGCTGGCGCAGCAGCAGTATCGGGCTGTTCAACAGCGGTTATATCGCCCTTACCAAAATCAGCAATGTGTCCTTCTACGGCGCTGCATCCCAGTGGCACCTGTCCGGTTACCCGGGACCACCCAAGTGGGCGGCCGATGCCCTGCCCCAGTTCACCAACGCCTGACCACGCTGATTCAAGGAACCCATGATGTCGTTAACCGATCGTATTGCCCAGGGCCTGGAAGCCGGCTGGAAAGTTACTGATGGCGCCACTCTGACCGAAAACCAGACCCACGAAGCGGATGTGGTTGTGATTGGCACCGGTGCCGGTGGCGGAACCACAGCGGAAATTCTCGCCAAAAGCGGCCTGTCCGTCATTCTTGTGGAGGAAGGGCGACTCTATTACCAGAAAGACTTCAAGATGGACGAACTGACGTCCTACGCCAACCTCTACCAGGAAGGCATGAGCCGGACCACCGCCGACGGTGCCATCGCCATACTGCAGGGCCGCTGCGTAGGTGG
>JBFHSI010000004.1:0-39765 GCA_041591245.1 Marinobacter sp. | reverse complement strand
TAACCGGTATTCCCGGATCCCACACACAGGGGCATGATATTGGCGCTGGCATCCCCGATCAGCTTCCTCGCCAGCTTCAGATGCAGGATTCCCAATACCGAGGCCATGGCAAATACCAGAAAGGGCAACAGGATCACCTGCGGGGAAAGCGGTGCCGCCATTACTCCGGAGAAGACAATGGAGGGCGTGAGGATATACAGCATGATTCCGGCGATGTGCCGGGCACTGGCCTGCAGATAGCGGCCGGCAATCCAGCCAAGAACAACTGTGAGATACAGGGGAAGCAGCTTGAGAAACAACGCCAGGGCGGCAGCCATGGATACTCCGGAGAACAGGGTTCACGACAAAACAGCCCCCGCAGTCTAGCACCTACCTCTGTGGAGGTAACTCTCCGGCGCAATAGTGGGAGCTCCGGCCATCATTGACAATCATCAACGGGATTTCTGCCGCAGCTTTATATCCTAGCAGGGAAGTCAGGTATTTCATCAGCAACAAGGAGTCAGACCAATGGCCGAACGCTTTACCAAAAGCATGGCCAGGAACATCTATCTGGGGGGAAGCACATTCTTCGTCCTGCTGTTCCTGGCCCTGACGTTTGACACTCAGTTACGTGCCATGCCCGAAAGAGACAACCGGGAGCAGATTACCGAACAGGTTATCCAGGGCAAGCACGTCTGGGAAGAACACAACTGCATCGGCTGCCATACCCTGATGGGTGAAGGCGCCTACTTTGCCCCGGAACTGGGCAATGTCTTTGATCGCCGCGGCGGGGGCGACAGTACCGCGTTCAAGGGCTTCCTCAGGGCCTGGATGGGGGCCATGCCGACCAATGTTCCCGGCCGCCGGCAGATGCCCCAGTTCAACCTGACCGACGAAGAAATCGACAATCTTGCAGAGTTCCTGGAATGGACCTCGAAGATTGATGACAACAACTGGCCACCCAACATCGAAGGCTGAGGCAGCAGACATGAAATACGAATCCCAAAGGGTCGCCATGCCCTACTTCATCTTCGCCCTGCTGTTGTTTGCCGGCCAGATCGTATTCGGCCTGGTGCTCGGCCTGCAGTATGTCGTGGGCGACTTCCTGTTTCCGGAGATCCCCTTCAACGTCGCCCGGATGGTGCATACCAACCTGCTGATTGTCTGGCTGCTGTTCGGATTTATGGGGGCAACCTACTACCTGGTGCCAGAAGAGGCACAAACCGAGCTGTACAGCCCGCTGCTGGCCTGGATTCTGTTCTGGGTGTTTGCCGTGGCCGGCACCCTGACCATTCTCGGCTACCTGCTGGTGGACTATGCCACCCTGGCAGATATCACCATGAACCGGCTGCTGCCCACCATGGGCCGGGAGTTTCTGGAACAACCCACCATCACCAAGATAGGTATAGCCGTAGTGGCGGTCGGGTTCCTGTTCAATATCCTGATGACTGCCCTGAAAGGACGTAAAACCGTGGTCAACATTGTGCTGATCACCGGTCTGATCGGCCTTGCCGTGCTCTGGCTTTTTGCCTTCTACAACCCGGGCAACCTGACCCTGGACAAGTACTTCTGGTGGTTTGTGGTGCACCTGTGGGTTGAGGGTGTATGGGAGCTGATCATGGGCGCCATCCTGGCCTATGTGCTGATCAAGATTACCGGTGTCGACCGGGAAGTGATCGAGAAGTGGCTGTACGTCATTATTGCCATGGCCCTGATCAGTGGCCTGATCGGCACCGGCCACCACTTCTTCTGGATCGGGCCGCCCGAATACTGGCTGTGGCTGGGCTCCGTATTCTCCGCCCTGGAACCCGTGCCCTTCTTCATGATGGTGCTGTTCGCCTTCAACATGATCAATCGCCGGAAGCGCAATCATCCCAACAAGGCCGCCATGCTCTGGGCCATGGGAACCGCAGTAATGGCCTTTCTGGGGGCCGGAGTCTGGGGCTTCCTGCATACCCTGGCGCCAGTGAACTACTACACCCACGGCAGCCAGATTACCGCCGCCCACGGTCATATGGCCTTCTACGGGGCCTACGTAATGATCGTACTGACCATCATTTCCTACGCCATGCCAATCATGCGCGGCCGCCCCTACGGCAACAGCAATACCGCACAGGTACTGGAAATGTGGGGGTTCTGGCTGATGACCATCTCCATGGTCTTTATCACCCTGTTTCTCACCGGTGCCGGCGTGCTGCAGGTCTGGCTGCAAAGGATACCGGACAGTGGCCAGGCCCTGTCGTTCATGGCAACCCAGGACAGCATTTCCCTGTTCTACTGGCTGCGCCTGGTTTCCGGCTGTTTCTTCATGTCCGGACTGGTGGTGTATCTGGGCAGCTTCTTTATCAAGGGCCAGGCATCACCCGTTGATGAAATCCGCGGTCCGGCCACCCAGGAGGCCTGAGCCTGAATCCGGCCCGGAATCCCTCCGGGCCGGTGCTGTCAGCGGGAATCTGATATGGAAGAATGGGTAGGTTACAGGTGGCATGATTTCATTACCCGGCAGGCACTGGGTGAGTTTCCCGAATGCGCTGTCGGCCTGAAACAGGAAGCCCGCAGCCTGGGTATTCTGTTTCGTGCCCTGGGCGGCGACCCTGCCCTCAATCTGGTAACCTCAGAGCCCAGGAGCTTCCGCCTGCGCCGGAAATTCCTGCACCGGCTTGCGGGTACCCACCGCAAGTTTGAACTGGCCTGGCGGGATGACCAGAACCTGCGCCTGCCGGAACGCATTGCCCTGTTTCCCTCCCGGACCCTGAACCGGGACCTGTTCCTGTGGCTGGCGGCACTGGCCGCTGCTCCTGTATCGACAGGGGGTGACTGGTTCACCGGCAACCAGACCATGGTTCAGGAGCTGCTTCTGCGCTGGCCCGGGCTGGAAACCCTGTATCAGCGGCTGGTCCGTCATCTGCTGAATCAGCGTCCGCAGCCGGATACCCTGCCACCCCGGGAAGCCCTGCGGGAACAGGCCATTCGCCAGGCCCTGATCCATCCGGGCAGTGTTCCCGCACTGCCGGATGCAGCTACCGATCCCTGGCCGGTGATGCTCTGGCTGTATCCGGCCCTGGCCCGGAACAATCCGGTGAACCAGGTCACCGGGGATGATCAGAATCAGTCCCGGTCCGGTGGCACCACCAGCAAGCGCAAACGCCGACAGGCCGAACGGGTGGAGGCCTTTGACCGGGATCAGGGGCTTATGGTGTTCCGCCTGGAAAGCCTGTTTTCCTGGACGGAATTCATCCCTGTGGACCGGGCCGGTGACGACACTGAAGAGGACAATGCCGAAGCGGTAGCCGATGACCTGGACCGGATTTCTGTTTCCAGCGACCGCCGGGAAACTTCTTCGTCCATCCGCTTCGATCTGGACCTGCCCTCGGAAGAACACGATGACCTGCGTCTGGGCCCGGGCATTCACCTGCCGGAATGGGACTGGCGCAGCCAGAGTTACCGGGACAGATTCTGCTGCCTTCAGCCCATGCTGGCACGGGATGCAGTTGCAGCGGAACTGCCGGAAACTCTGCGCCGGCCAGCCCGGCGCCTGCAACGGCAGTTCCGTGCCCTGAGGCCCCTGAGACAGTGGCAGCGGCGCCAGCTGGACGGAGAAGAACTGGACCTGGATGCCTGCCTGGAACGACTGGTCCAGCAACACCGGGGCCAGGGTGACAGCGAGCACAAACTGTTCCGGCGCTGTCTGCAAAACCGGCACGATCTGGCCTGCCTGGTACTGGCAGACATTTCACTGTCCACCGAAACCCATATCAACAATCACCAGCGGGTAATCGACATTGCCAGGGACGGCCTGCAGCTGCTGGCGGAAGCCCTGCAGGCCAGTCGGGATCCGTTTGCCCTGTTCGCCTTTTCTTCCCGGCGCCGGGATCACATCCGCTTTCACCACATCAAGGGTTTTGATGAGACCTACAGCGACACTATCCGGGGCCGGATCCAGGCGCTGGAACCGGGTTATTACACCCGCATGGGCGCCGCCATCCGTCAGGCAACCCGATTGCTGCAGCCACGTCCCGAACAGCAGAAAATCCTGCTGCTGCTCACCGATGGCAAACCCAATGACCTGGACCTGTACGAAGGCCGTTACGGTGTCGAGGATACCCGCATGGCCGTTCAGGAAGCCCACCGGGCCGGGCTGATTCCTTTCTGCGTGACCATTGACGACGAGGCCAGTGAATACCTGCCCTACATTTTCGGCAGCAACAGTTTCGTGGTCATCCGCGACCCGGCCCAGCTGCCCCTGCGACTTCCCAAACTCTATATGAACCTGACCCACTGATATGAACAGCCAAGCCTCCACCGTAATCTCCCGGACCCCGGCCAGAGCCCTGCCTGGTGATGTGGCCGTATGGATTTTCATCTTTGCGGAACTGGCCGTGTTCGGCATCCTGTTTATCGGCTTTGCCGTGGCCCGCAGTCTGGATCCGGAAACCTTTCATCTGGGCCGCCAGGCTCTGCACCCCTGGACCGGACTGGTCAACACCATCGCTTTGATCAGTGCCAGCTATCTGGTGGCATCTGCAGTACACCGGCTACGCCTGGGTGAGGCCGGCAGTAACCGGCTGCTGTGGTCCGCCATCGCTGTCTCCAGCATCTATAGCTGCGGGAAAGTCTGGGAATACGGCAACCTGTACCAGCAGGGCTATAACCTGGGGACCGATACCTTCTTCATGTTCTATTTCTTTCTGACCTTCTTCCATTTCATGCACGTACTGCTGGGACAGGTGGTGCTGACGGTACTGGCGGTCAAGGTGGGCCGTGGAGATTACGACGGTTCGGACATGAACGGCATGGAATCCGGTGCCAGTTACTGGCACATGGTGGACCTGGTGTGGCTGGTCCTGTTTCCCCTTGTTTACGTTATTGCCTAGGGAGCTCCTGAATGATGGGAATGGTTTATCTTGCCCTGATGATCTGCACCGCCCTGCCGGTACTGGCCCTGCAGGCCGGTATGGGCGCGGAACTACTGAGCTGTCTTGCCCTGGGGCTGATTGTGGTCAAATCCGTACTGCTGACCGACCACTTCATGGAGATGCGCCGAGCCCCCCGGGCCTGGCGCTTCGCAGCCCAGGCCTGGGCACCGGTGGTTATTACCGTCATTGCAGTTCTGAACGGGGCCGGCTGACACACTCAGGGCCGGGGTTCAGAGAAAACGGGATGGGAAGCAGCACCGCAAACCCCAGCACCGGAATCAGCAGATACCAGATAACCGGCACCATGGCGCCATGCTCAGTCTGCGTACTCTCGCCCGAATACGGCATACACCACCTCCATGAGTGCGCTTACGGTCTCCTCATCGTCTGACAAAGGTTCGATCATGCCGGCGCGACAGGCTGTCTGTGGTGGCAAACCGGAGCCGATCATCAGTGCGCTGTGAATCAGCAGACGGGTTGACGCAGCCTCTTCCAGATCGTGATCCTTCAGGTTCCTGAGGGCCCGGGCCAGGGTCACCAGCCGGGATGCCAGATCCTGGTCACAACCGGACTCGGCCATAACAATGGTCTGCTCGTCCGCCTCTGACGGATAGTCAAACCGGAGCGATACGAAACGCTGCCGGGTACTGGGCTTCATGCCTTTGAGCAGGCTCTGGTAACCCGGGTTGTAGGAAACCACCAGCATAAATCCCGGTGCCGCTGTCAGCAGCTCACCGGTACGCTCTATGGGCAGTTGCCGCCGGTCATCCGCCAGCGGGTGCAGTACCACAGTGGTATCCTTGCGGGCTTCCACCACCTCATCAAGGTAGCAGATGCCGCCTTCCCGCACTGCCCGGGTCAGCGGACCATCCTGCCAGTAGGTGCCTTCCGGACCGATCAGGTGCCGGCCCACAAGATCCGCAGCGCTCAGGTCATCATGGCAGGCAACGGTGTACACCGGCCGGCCAAGCTGTTCTGCCATATAGCTTACAAACCGGGTTTTCCCGCAGCCGGTTGGGCCCTTGATCAGTACCGGCAAGCCATGGTCTGCGGCAGCCTGGAACAGTTCGATTTCATTACCTGCAGCTTGGTAGAAGGTCATTGTCCTGCCTTTGCGGATGTCGGGTTAAAGTCCCAGCCGGTGAGCCCGGCTGGTGAAAAAAATGCCACTCGGGCTGCGGGCTTCCAGCTCCGCCACCGGCTCCAGGGTACGGGTACTGTAGACAGTCACCCGGTTACTGTCCCTTGCCGATACCCATACCTCTTCCCCTCTGGGGGTGAACTCCATATGCAGTACCGCCTTGCCCGGTTCCAGGGTGCGGATAATCTTCCGGGTGCGGGTATCAATCACCTGGATCACATCATTGTCCGGGTGGGCAAAACTCACCCACACCTGCCGGTTGTCCGGGCTCGCCATCACAAATACCGGTTGTCCCTGCACCGGAATCCGCTCGCTCAGGGACCAGTCATCCATATCCGCAACCAGTACCTGATGATGCCCGACCGCCGGTACAAAGGCCCTGCCACCAGCAATGGCCCAGCCTTCAAGGTGCGGCATCTTGTAGACCGGCAGACGCCGTTCTCCCCGGCCATATCCGGGCAGTATTTCCGTTACGCCCTGCTCCGGATACCACAGGTCCAGCAGGGACAGGCCATCCTCCCCGAACAGACCGGCAATGTAGTATCGGCCGTCGGGACTGATCAGGGCATCATAGGGGGCCTTGCCGGCATCGAAACGGGTGACGACGGGCTTGCCTTCCGGCATGTCCAGCATCCATATCTCGCCGGCATCAAACAGGCTGAACAGGAACCGGTTGTCCGGAGCATCCACCAGGCCCACGGTTTTGGAAACCCCATCAGTACCATCTTCCCTGCGATAGCCGGCCGGAATCTCCGCGACCAGCTCCAGGGTGTCGCTGGCAAATACCTTGACGCCACCGGGCTGGTAATTGGATACCGCCACATAACGGCCATCCTGGGAAATGGCACCGCCAATGCTGTTGCCCGACTGGACCACTCTGGCGGCAATGGTCCCGGTCAGCAGGTCCACCTTGGTCAGACCACCGTCCCGGCCAAACACATAACCGTAACGGGCATCCCGGGAATAGACCACGGAGGCATGGGACAGGTCCCCCAGACCTTCGATACGGCCGAGGACCTGGTGCCGGCTGGTATTGATGACCAGCACCGAGCCGGATGCCCGCTCAATAATCAGCCCCAGGTCACCGGTTCCTGCCGGCTGTGGCCATACTGCTCCGGTACTCTGGCAGCCCTGCAGACACGCCAGCAGAAACAGCAGCGACAGCCATTGGCATGGCCAGCTCGGGTTCAGACTCATCAGATATTCATCCTCATGGTTTTGCATCAGGGCGAGACCAGCGAACCGGCTTTCAGCTGCTGGCTAATCCAGCGGATATCCTGTGCTGACAGCAGGGGCTTCCAGGGCGGCATGGCGGTACCCGGCACACCTTCGGCAATAAGGGCCGCAATGGCTTCAGCCGGTAACCGGTCCAGGTTTTCCGGGCGCAGCGCCGGCCCCAGACCACCCCGGAGCGTCATGCCGTGGCAGGAACCACAGTCCTGCAGCACCAGATTGACCAGTTCCGATTGTCTCTGCGGTGCCCCGTCGGGGACAGTGGAATCCGCCATCACCGGAGCCGCCAGCAGCATCAGCAGCGCTCCCGCCAGCCACCGGTAACCGGTGTTGTCCTCCGTGCATACCCCCTTCACTCAAGCACCTCCATTCTGTGTTACCCACATCCTGGCAACGGAGCCCGAGCCGGTCCTTGATATCCATTAATTAGGAAGCCCTACCCCCTGAAATCATTGGGTATATCTCTGTGTGGGTAGGCCGGCTACAGACTGCCCCCCGATGACATTCATCAATGTTCATGGCGCCGATTCCAAGAAACCTAATAGGACTCTTGAATCCAAGGAGAGAACCCGATGAGAGTAGTCCACTTGATTGTCAAACCACTGGCGGCGGCAATAGCCACCTTTGGAATGGTGACGGCCCATGCTGCACCAGCACACCCGGACCCGGCGGCCGCGGCTTATGAGGCGGCCCCCAGTACCATCAATCCGGAATCCACCAGAACGGTACGCTCTCCCGGCGCACCGGATCTCACCGAAGCGGAATTCGAAAAAGCCAAGACCATATTTTTCCAGCGCTGCGCCGGCTGCCATGGCGTGCTGCGCAAGGGTGCTACCGGCAAGCCCCTGACGCCGGATATCACCCAGGAGCGGGGCATTGAGTACCTGAAAGCCTTTATCAACTTCGGCTCACCTGCAGGCATGCCCAACTGGGGCACCTCCGGCGAACTGTCGGAAGCGGAGGTGGAGCTGATGGCCAAGTACCTGATGCACGAGCCACCGGAGCCCCCCGAATACGGTCTGAAAGAGATGCTGGCGACCTGGGAAGTGATCGTGCCTCCCGAGGACCGCCCCAGCAAACAGATGAACAACCTGGATCTGGAAAACCTGTTCAGTGTCACCCTGCGGGATGCCGGTGAAATCGCTCTGATCGACGGCAAGTCCAAAAAAATCGTGGAGATTCTGAAAACCGGCTATGCCGTGCACATCTCCCGCATGTCCGCTTCCGGCCGTTACCTGTTCGTGATCGGCCGGGATGCCCTGATCAACATGGTGGATCTGTGGATGGAGCATCCGGATACCGTCGCCAGGATCAAGGTGGGGCTGGAAGCCCGGTCCGTAGAGACCTCCAAATACAAAGGCTATGAAGATACCTATGCGGTAGCCGGAACCTACTGGCCGCCCCAGTTTGTGATCATGGACGGGGAAACCCTGGAGCCGAAGAAAATCGTGGGCACCCGGGGCATGACCGTGGACACCCAGGAATACCATCCGGAACCCCGGGTTGCGGCCATAGTGGCGTCCCACAAACACCCGGAGTTCATCGTGAACGTGAAGGAAACCGGCAA
Organism: Marinobacter sp.; assembly: GCA_041591245.1. Lineage (GTDB taxonomy): Bacteria > Pseudomonadota > Gammaproteobacteria > Pseudomonadales > Oleiphilaceae > Marinobacter. The sequence goes on along the minus strand of JBFHSI010000004.1, from coordinate 30,929 downwards.
GATCATGCTGGTGAACTACGAGAACCTGGACAACCTGAGCACCACCACCATCAATGCTGCCCGCTTCCTTCATGATGGCGGCTGGGACAGCAGCATGCGCTACTTCATGACCGCCGCCAACCAGTCCAACAAGATTGCCGTGGTGGACTCCCAGGACCGGGAACTGGAAGCACTGGTGGATGTGGGACAGATTCCCCACCCGGGCCGGGGCGCTAACTTTACAGACCCGGAACATGGTCCGGTCTGGGCCACCAGCCACCTGGGAGACCAGACCATTCAGCTCATCGGCACCGATCCGGAAGGTCATCCGGACGAGGCCTGGAAAGTGGTCCGTACCCTGAACGGCCAGGGTGGCGGCTCCCTGTTTATCAAGACCCACCCGAAATCCCGGAACCTCTATGTGGATACCCCCCTCAACCCGGCTGAAGCCGTCAGCCAGAGTGTGGCGGTCTACAACATCGATGACCTGGATGCCGGTTACGAAGTGCTGCCCATCGCCGAGTGGGCCAACCTGGGTGACGGCCCGAAACGGGTGGTCCAGCCGGAATTCAACAAGGCCGGAGACGAAGTCTGGTTCTCGGTGTGGAACGGCAAGGAACAGCGTTCGGCCATTGTTGTGGTGGATGACAAGACCCGCACCCTGAAGGCGGTTATCGACGACGAACGGCTGGTGACCCCCACCGGCAAGTTCAACGTCTACAACACCCAGCACGACGTGTACTGACCCGGACCCGGCCTGGAGGACAAGGACCATGAAACCGGACAGCACTGACCGGCAGCTGATCGACCTGTACCAGCGGAATCTGCCCCTGAGTGAACGGCCCTTTCTGGAAATGGCCCGCACCCTGGGTATATCCGAAGCAGAGGTGATCAGGCGGCTGCAGTCACTCCAGGAGCGTCAGGTCATTACCCGGGTCGGGCCGGTTTTTGAACACAGCCGGGCAGGCGCCAGCCTGCTGGCTGCCGTGGCTGCGCCGGAACAGCAGATGGATCTGGTGGCAGCCCGGATCAGCCGTGCCCCGGGGGTGAACCACAATTATGCCCGGGAGCACACCTACAACCTCTGGTTTGTCATGACTGCTCCGGATGAGGACACCCTGCAGGACCGGCTCCGGCACCTGGAGCACCAGCTTCAGCTGCCGATTCTGCAACTGCCGATGACCGAGGGCTACCACATTGATCTGGGCTTCGAAATTGACTGGGAGGCACTGCCATGAACCCCACCAACGAATACCTGGCGGTCAGGCCGGAAGCCGGGGAGGCTCCACCCCCCAGCCCCTGGGGCCTGCTACGCCTGCGCCAGCAACTGGAAACCGGACTGCCACTGACCCCACGCCCCTATGAAACCCTGGCCGAACACTCCGGCCTGTCCGAGGGGGAAGTGATTAACGCCATCCGCCAGTGGCAGGCACAGGGGCTGATCAAACGCCTGGGGCTGGTAGTCAGACACCGCACCCTGGGTTACACCTCGAACGCCATGGTGGTCTGGGACATCCCCGACAACCGGGTCCGGGATGTGGGCCGCGTCATGGCCGGATCGCCAATAGTCACCCTGTGCTATCGCCGCCCCCGTCGCCTTCCGGACTGGCCCTACAACCTGTTCTGCATGATTCACGGCATCAGCCGGGAACGGGTGCTGACACAGCTCGGGAAGCTGATCCGGGAACAGCAGCTGGAGCGTTTTCCCCATTCAGTGCTGTTCAGCAGCAAGGCGTACAAACAGCGGGGAGGCTGCTATGTCGGTCATGACTGACAGGACCCGGACCGCCGGCACTGCCCTCAGTGCAACAGAAAAAGCAGTTATCAACCGGCTGCAGCACGGACTGCCGCTGGTGGAGCTGCCCTATGCTGCCGTTGCCCGGGAACTGCAGATCCCTGAATCACAGCTTCTGGACTGCCTGCGCCGGCTGCTAGACCAGGGTGTACTGACCCGCTTCGGCCCCATGTTCCATGCCGGCGCCCTGGGCGGAGGTCTGACCCTGGCGGCCATGAGCATTCCCGATTCCGAGTTCGACCGGGTCACCGGGCTGGTCAACCAGTTTGCGGAGGTTGCCCACAATTACCGCCGGGAGCACCACCTGAACATGTGGTTCGTGCTGGCCACGGAAACCGAGGATGCCATTCCACCGGTTATCCAGGCCATCGAGCAGAAAACCGGCTACCCGGTCTACAACATGCCCAAAGAGGAAGAGTTCCATGTCCGGCTTCATTTCAGCGTCTGATTCGTCCGGTTACCGCCTTGATGAGCTGGACCGGCAACTCATTGTCGCCACCCAGGAAGGTCTGCCGCTGGTCTCCGATCCCTGGTCCGAGCTGGCCCGGCAACTGGAGCTGCCGGCAGAGGAAGTACTGGCCCGGTTCCGGCGCATGCAGGAAGCGGGCGTGCTCAGGCGCATAGCCGCGGTGCCCAACCACTATCGTCTCGGGTACCGCTACAACGGCATGACCGTCTGGGATGTGGACGACAGTCAGACCCAGAGCCTGGGAACCGCTACCGGCAATCTGCCTTTTGTCAGCCACTGCTACCGTCGCCCCCGGCACCTTCCGGTCTGGCCCTACAACCTGTTCGCCATGGTGCACGGCACCAGCAAAGAGGAAGTCGAGGACAAGGCCGCCCGGATCCGTGAGCTGCTGGGGGATGCCTGCCGCCAGCACAGCATTCTTTACAGTTCGGCCATTCTGAAGAAGACCGGCCTGCGCCTGCAACAACCCTAAGCGAGGAAGCTACATGTTCAGAATGACCCGGTACATCAAAAGCCTTATGCATCCGGCACCGGTGCGTCCCGCCCCCAAGCCCTCAGGCCCGGTGGTGATCTGGAACCTGATCCGCCGCTGCAACCTTACCTGCAAACACTGTTATTCCATTTCTGCGGATATTGATTTCAAGGGGGAACTGGATACCCGGGAGGTCTATACCGTGATGGATGACCTCAAGGCCTTCGGGGTACCTGTGCTGATTCTTTCCGGCGGAGAGCCTCTGATGCGCCCGGACATTTTCGATATTTCCCGGCGCGCAAAGCAGCTGGGCTTCTATGTGGGGCTGTCCACCAACGGCACCTTGATCAGTGAAGACAATATCCGACAGATTGCCGGTGCCGGCTATGACTATGTGGGCATCAGCATCGATGGCCTGGAGCAGACCCACGACAGTTTCCGCCAGAAGCAGGGAGCCTTTGCCGCATCTATGAAGGCTGTGGCCCTGTGCAAACAGGCAGGCATCAAGGTGGGGCTGCGTTTTACCCTCACCCAGGACAATGCCTCCCAGCTTCCGGATATTCTGAAACTGCTGGACCAGCACGACATCGACAAATTCTACCTTTCGCACCTCAACTATTCCGGCCGCGGTGGCCGCAACCGCAAGCGGGACGCCTGGTATGACATGACCCGGGATGCCATGACCCTGCTGTTCAACCATTGTCACGACGAACTCCGGCGCGGCATAGAACGGGAATATGTCACCGGCAACAACGATGCCGACGGTCCCTTCCTGCTGCAATGGGCACAACAGCACTACCCGGATCAGGTTTCCGCCCTGAGACAGCGGCTGCTGGACTGGGGCGGCAATGCCTCGGGAGTGAACATTTCCAATATCGACAATCTGGGAGAGGTGCACCCGGATACCTTCTGGTGGAACTACAACCTGGGCAATGTCCGGAACAAACCCTTTTCCGAAATCTGGTCCCGGGCTGACGATGACCTGATGCGGGGCTGCCGGCAAAACCCCAGACCGGTAAAAGGCCGCTGTGCCGGGTGCCGATACCTGGCCATCTGCAACGGCAATACCCGGGTCCGGGCCTACAGCATATCCGGCGATTTCTGGGAAGAAGACCCCGGCTGTTACCTGAGCAATGAAGAGATCGGCATTGTCGACACGCCCCGGCGGGTAGCCGCGCCCGTCACCGAAATTCCGGCCCACAATCTTTGAGGAGCAGCATCATGACATCCAGCCAACGCAAGAAATGCCTGGTGGAATTCCAGCTGGCGGAGCAACCCCTGCGCCCGGGCGAAGTGGCTATTGTGGGGGCAGGCCCCGGCGATCCGGGGCTGCTGACCCTGAGGGCGCTGATGCTGATTCAGCAGGCGGATACTATTGTCCATGACCGTCTGGTCTCGCCCCAGATCATGGAGCTGGTGAACCCCTCTGCGCAACGGATCCATGTGGGAAAAGCCAGCGGCTGCCACTATGTGCCCCAGGATCAGACCAACGAGTTGCTGGTAAAGCTGGCCATGAAACAGCGCCGCATTGTCCGGCTCAAGGGTGGAGACCCCTATATTTTCGGCCGAGGGGGGGAGGAAGCGGAGTTTCTTGTGGACAACCACATAGATTTCCAGGTGGTCCCGGGCATTACCTCGGCCGCCGGCTGCTCAAGTTACTGCGGCATTCCCCTGACCCACCGGGATTACTCCCAGAGCGTAACCTTTGTCACCGGGCACCGGAAATCCGACCGGACGCTGGAGCTGAACTGGCCCATGCTGGCGGCTCCCGGACAGACCCGGGTGTTCTATATGGGACTGAACAACGCCCCCACCATTGTCCGGGAACTGATGGCCCACGGACTGCCGGGAAGCTGCCCGGTGGCACTGGTGGAAAGGGGAACCACCCCTCTGCAGCACATGGCCACCACCACCCTGGACGGGCTTGAGGACACCATTCGCCGGGAGGACTTCATGCCCCCCACCCTGATCATTGTCGGGGAAGTGGTGACACTGGCATCCAAACTGGCCCGGCCGGCCCAGTCTGGCTGGCACAGTGCCCTGCAGGGGCCCGCCCCGGCACAGGCGGGAGGCCAGCCAGCATGATTCATACCCGCCTTCTGATGCCGGCCCTGGTGGCCTGGCTGATATTCCCCCTGGCTGCCATATCCAGCCCGGACACGGATACCCGGAATCTGTACCTGAGCCACTGTGCAAGCTGTCACGGCGCTGACCGGCTCGGAGGCATGGGGCCGGCGCTGTTGCCGGACAACCTGTCCCGCCTGAAACCAGCCCAGGCAGAGCAGGCCATCCTGAATGGCAGGCCTTCAACCCAGATGCCCGGGTTCGCAGACACCCTGGCCCGGACATCAATCACGGCCCTGGCGGAATACATCTATCAGCCCCCGGAAATCGCTCCTGTGTGGGGCGCCGATGAAATTCACGCCTCCCGCCTTGTTCCCCACCCTGAGGGCTCACTTCCGGATCAGCCGGTGTATCAGGCGGACATGATGAATCTGTTTCTGGTGGTGGAGATCGGCGATCACCATGTCACTCTGCTGGACGGTGACACCATGACCCCCATCACCCGGTTTGCCAGCCGCTACGCCCTGCACGGCGGCCCCAAGTACAGTCCTGATGGCCGTTACGTATATTTCGGCTCCCGGGATGGCTGGATCAGCAAGTACGACCTGTACAACCTGAAGGTGGTTGCCGAAGTCCGGGCAGGTATCAACATGCGCAATATCGCGGTCTCAGCCGATGGCCGTTACCTGATGGCGGCCAACTACCTGCCCCACACCCTGGTACTGTTTGACAGCAGGAACCTCGAGCTGATGGACATACTGCCGGTGGACAATGGATCAGGGCAAAGCTCCCGGGTCAGCGCTGTCTACACGGCGCCCCCCAGAGGCAGCTTTATTGCCGCCCTCAAGGATATCCCGGAAGCCTGGGAAGTCACGGTGACAGACGGCCGGGCACAGGTGCGCCGGATGCACACCGGCACCTGGCTGGATGATTTCTTTTTTGACCCGGACTATGACCACCTGATCGGAGCCGCCCGGGACGGAAAACATGCCCGGGTCATTGATCTGGATTCAGGGAACACCATCGCCACCCTGCCCCTGCCGGGCATGCCCCACCTGGGCTCCGGAATTACCTGGAACTATCAGGGGCATCGGGTCCTGGCCACTCCCCATTTCCGCACCGGCGCAGTTTCCATCATCGATATGGATAGCTGGACCGTCATCAAGACCCTGAAAACCGAAGGCCCCGGATTCTTCATGCGCAGCCATGAAAACTCGCCCTACGCCTGGGTGGATGTGTTCTTCGGGCCCAACCGGGACAAGGTCCATGTCATCGATAAGCAGACACTGGAGATAGTAGAAACCCTTCAGCCCGCCCCCGGAAAAGTGTCGGCCCATGTGGAATTTGACCGCTATGGCAAGCATCTGCTGTTGAGCATCTGGGACCATGACGGCGAAATCATTGTCTATAACGCCCAGACCCTGGAGGAGGAAAAGCGCATTCCCATGAACAAACCGTCAGGGAAGTACAACGTCTGGAACAAGATCCACTATGAGGAGGGGACCAGCCATTAGCGCCATTGCGGCACAGATTCCACGACCGGGCCTTATCGATCGGGTTGCAAAGGCTTAATGATTTAAGTCATTTCAGATGGAGCGGATCTGCTAGCATAATTAATCGGCCACTCCACACAGGGTCCATGCCATGAACACTATCTTCAGGCCAGACATGTCCTCATCTCCATGCTTTCTCGGAGAGCACAATCCGGACATCTGTGAGCAGGACTCGGCGCCGGAATCGATGGTACTGCTCAACGGCCTCAGCCGGGTGTTCGGAATCCGTCCGGAAAGCCCCGACAACCGGTTGCTGGAAACCCTGGCCGACCTTTTCCGGCAGTGCCGGCTGGATGCGGATACCCCACTGGAGAAGCACGACCAGCCCTGGGCCAATGTATACCTCATACAATACGGCGTCATGCGCCTGTTCCGGGAAGCCCCCAGTGGCAAGATTGCCATTCATCATTTCTTTACCGAAGGGGATCTGGTCTGGCCTGTCTTCGGGCGTGCACGAACTGTTCGCAATACTCTGTGCCTAAGCACAGTGACACCGGCAACAGTCTGGGTAGCCGACTTTGCCAGTTTCCGCTCCACTGTGCAGTCCCACGGAGACGGTGGCCTCTGGCCCAGGTTTGCACTTTCATTAACGGAAGAGCTGGCCGAACTCACCAGCATGCGGGAATTCCGCAAACACACCATGCCGGCAAAGGAGCGCTATCAACTGCTGCTGGAAGAGTATCCGGAGCTGGTGCGGCGGGTACCGGATAATCAGCTGGCATCCTGGCTTGGGGTGGTCCCTGCAACCTTCTCACGGCTGAAAACAGGTTCGGCAAAGGGCTGACATTGTCCGGGACCTGTGCCGAACTTCCGGAACAGCTGTACTGACCTGGCAGCCCGAAGTCTGGCGGCCTATACTGCCGACACAACATTCGTCCGGAACCTTCCACTGCAGCCATCGCCATGTATTTCCCGGTGACCATGGCGGAGCTGTCCGGACCTCAGAAACCCCAGGAGTACAAATATTTGCGTACACCTGTACGCTGAAGTAAGTTGTAGCAATATTCAACAGGGACACCCGATCAATGGAATCAACTTCACTTCCGCCGCGCTCCGCCCACTACCGCATAGAAGAATGGCTGAACAGCGCAACACACGGCCTGGCAGCCGCCCTGAGTGTAATCGGAACCATCGCCCTGGTGGCCGGCGCCAGTCAGCAGGGTGATGTGTGGAAAATCGTCAGCTTCAGCATTTTCGGCGCCTCCCTCATCCTGCTCTACCTGGCTTCCGCCCTGTACCACGGCAGTCGCCATCCGGAACTGAGAAAGCTGTTCAAAACCCTGGATCACTGCGCCATCTTTCTGCTGATTGCCGGGACCTACACCCCCTTCCTGCTGGTCAATCTGCGGGGCACCCTGGGCTGGACTTTGTTTGCCATTATCTGGTCCCTCGCCCTGACCGGCATGATCCTAAAACTGATTTTCAAAAACCGCTTCAAGCTGGTTCGCGTGGGCATCTATATCGCCATGGGCTGGCTGATTATCTTTGCCTCCTCCGACCTGATGGCCAGCCTCGGCGAAACCGCCATGGCCCTGACAGTGGCCGGAGGCATCGTCTATACCACCGGCGTGGCTTTCTATCTGGCAGACCGGATTCCCTACATGCACGCCATCTGGCACCTGTTCGTCATCGGCGGCAGCGCCTGCCACTTCTGTGCTATCTACTACGGTGTTCTACCCTTCAGCGCCTGATCAGAAGGCCCACACCATAGCCATCAGCACGCCCCAGGCCAGCAGAGAGGCGGCCATCACTGTGTAACTGACGGACATGGCAACCACGTCATTGTCCGTGCGCTGACACAGAGCCCGAATGCCCTGATAGATCAGGGCACAGGACAGGAACATGCCGGCAAACACCGCCACTACACTCACCGCAAGCACCGGCACCAGAAGCGCCAGAGACGACAGCCATAGAGGCAGGGGGGCTATGGCTGCCAGCAGATAGGCATCCTGATAGCTGATGTGCAGCTTGTCGGCTTCCAGCACAGCATGAATCAGCCAGCCCATAACGAAGAAGGTCAGCAGTTCCGCCAGAAACAGGATAGTGGTAATAAAGCGCCATTCCCGGCCACCGAAGCCCTGCAGAAAGCTGTCACCATAGTGGGTACCGGCAAAATACAGCATGACCGGGGGCAGAAAGGACATGGGTACAACCACCACCCAGGCCAGAAACGGAACCGAAAGGTTGAGGCGCTGGAGCTCACTCCAGGCACCATCACCCGAGAAGGGCAAACGGAGAAGCTGTGACACGTTCATATGGGGCACCTGCCGGGTTGCTGTGTGATTACCTTAACTTCTAGTGTTCCTGCCCCTACCGGTCAAGACAGCGGGATGACCTTGGACAAGGCGCAATAGCTGCAGCCGTTTCTGTGCCGGAAATGAATGGCTACCTCCACTGCCCCTCAACCTTCTCCAGCCTACCCAATTGGGAATATCCCTATTGCATCTTATTGATTTTAAATAATTTAAAGACACCAAAACCGACCTCAGAAAAAGCTCTACCCAGCCCTGTTCCAGCCCCCTCCAGCCCCCTTGATAAATATCAAGCCGCCCCGACTGCCGGGCTTTGCACAATGCCCCTGTAACGCCCGGATACCGCGCACAAAGCGGTTTGAGGCCTGTAAATCGAGGGAGTCATAACCATGACCAGAACCACTGCCACCATCGCGAATCAGGATGCCGGCGGAAAAACCAATGGGGACATCGAGCACTGGGATGTGGAAAATGAGACATTCTGGGAGCAGACAGGCAAGCGTATTGCCTCCCGCAACCTTTGGATATCCATTCCCAGCCTGCTGGTGGGCTTTGCCGTCTGGCTGATGTGGGGAATGATCACCACCCAGATGAAAAACCTGGGGTTCCCCTTCTCCGTGGATCAGCTGTTTACCCTGACCGCCATTGCCGGCCTGTCCGGTGCCACCCTGCGCATTCCCGCGTCGTTCATGATCAAGATTGCCGGTGGCCGGAACACCGTCTTCCTGACCACCGCTCTGCTGATGTTTCCGGCACTGGGAACCGGCATTGCCCTGATGAACCCGGGCACACCGTTTATCGTGTTTCAGGCTCTGGCCCTGCTGTCCGGAATTGGCGGCGGGAATTTTGCCTGCTCCATGAGCAACATCAGCGCCTTCTACCCGAAGAGCAAACAGGGCTACGGCCTGGGCATGAACGCGGGACTGGGTAACTTCGGCGTAACCACCATGCAGATACTGATTCCCCTGGTGATGACCGCCGGGGTATTCGGCGCTCTGGCCGGTGACCCCATGCTGCTCCAGAGTCCCAGCGGAACCCTGATCGGGCGCATTGAGGCAGGTACCGATACCTGGATACAGAATGCCGGGTTTATCTGGCTGGTGTTCCTGATCCCCCTGGCATTTGCCGGCTGGTTCGGCATGAACAACCTGAAGGTGGTGACCCCGAATCCGGGTACAGCCATCTCAGCCTTCGGCAAGATTCTCGGCCTCTATGGGGTCGGGGTGCTGACCTCCATTGCCGGCGTGTTTGCCCTGGGCATCATGAATATGTGGGTAGCCCTGCCCCTGACCATCGTTCTCACCGTTGTTCTGTTGCGCCTGATTCCCGGTGACATCAAGCCCAACATCAGGAATCAGTTTGCCATTTTTAGCAACAAGCACACCTGGTCCATGACCCTGCTCTATATCCTGACCTTCGGCTCTTTCATCGGTTTTTCCGCCGCCCTGCCCCTGTCCATCAGCGTTATTTTCGGCAACATGATGGCTGTGGGGGCAGACGGCACCCTGATCCGGGTGGTGAATCCGGAGGCTCCCAGCGCCCTCACCTGGGCCTGGATGGGACCGTTTGTCGGTGCCCTGATCCGTCCGGTAGGCGGCTGGATTTCCGACAAGATGGGCGGCTCCATCGTCACCCAGATCATCTCCGCCGTGATGGTCATCACCTCGGTCGCAACCGGCTATGTGATGATGCTGGCCTACAACTCCACCGATCCCAACAGCTACTTCGCCCTGTTCCTGATCCTGTTCATCATCATGTTTGCCGCCAGCGGCATAGGTAATGGCTCCACCTTCCGCAGTATCGGCTACATCTTCGACCAGCAGCAGAAAGGCCCGGTACTGGGCTGGACCTCCGCCATCGCCGCCTATGGCGCCTTTATCGCCCCCCGGGTCATGGGCCAGCAGATCCAGGCCGGCACCCCGGAGGTGGCCATGTATGGCTTCGCCATCTTCTATGCCCTGTGCATGGTGGTGAACTGGTGGTTCTACCTGCGTCGTGACGCCTATATCCGCAATCCCTGAGACCCGAATTCTGCCACCCACAAACCGGGCGCCCCGAGACAGATTCCGGGTGCCCCACAGGAGACAAGTTATGGCCCCTACTCCGGCACCGGGAGAGCAATACCGAGCCCTCGGTCTGTCCACCTTCGCATTTACCCTGTGCTTCGCCGTGTGGACAATCTTTTCCATCATCGGCATACGTATCAGTGAGAATCTGGGACTGTCAGATACCCAGCTGGGACTGCTGATGGCCACCCCAATCCTGACCGGCTCCATCAGCCGGCTGTTTCTGGGGATCTGGACTGACAGATATGGCGGACGTCTGGTGTTCGGCATTCTGATGCTGACCACCTCCGTCTGTGTCTACCTGCTCACCCTTGCCACAACCTACGCCATGCTGCTGGTGGGGGCCCTGGGCGTAGGACTGGCCGGCGGCGCCTTTATAGTCGGCGTGGCCTACACCGCAGCCTGGTTCGAACCTTCCCGGCAGGGCACTGCCCTGGGCATATTCGGCGCCGGCAACGTGGGATCTGCGGTTACCAACTTCGGAGCGCCCTTCCTGCTGGTGGCTTTCGGCTGGGAACAGACTGCCCAGATCTACGCCACGGTTCTGGCCATCATGGGCATCCTGTTTCTGTTACTGGCCCGGGAAGACCCTCTTGCCGCAGAGCGCAGGAGTGCAACCGCACAGTCTTTTATGGAACAGATGCAGCCCCTGCGGGAGCTCCGGGTCTGGCGCTTCGCACTTTACTACTTCTTTGTTTTTGGCGCTTTCGTAGCCATGGCCCTGTGGCTGCCCCACTACCTGATCGGCGTGTACGGACTGGATATCAAGACCGCAGGCATGATTGCTGCCATGTACACCATTCCCGCATCCCTGTTCCGGATTCTTGGTGGCTGGCTGTCTGACCGTTTCGGTGCACGTCGGGTCATGTACTGGACCTTCGTCGCGTCCGTTGTCTGCACCTTCCTGCTGAGCTACCCGCCAACAGACTATGTGGTGCATGGTATTGACGGTGATATCCGCTTCACACTGGCCATGAACCTGCCCCTGTTTGTTGTGCTGATCTTCACTCTGGGCTTTTTCATGTCCCTGGGCAAAGCTGCCGTGTACAAGCACATCCCGGTGTACTACCCCATGCATGTGGGCGCTGTTGGCGGAGTTGTCGGCATGATTGGCGGTCTGGGCGGTTTTATCCTGCCCCTCACCTTCGGAGTGCTCAGTGACTTCACCGGAATCTGGCAAAGCTGCTTCATGCTGATGTTTGTCATTGTGGCTGCGGCACTGGCCTGGATGCACTATGCCATCCGTACTGCGGAACGGGTGGAATGGGCCGCCAATGAAGACAAAACAGACCTTCCCGAACTGGCCTCACCCAACCTGTTTTTCCCCATGAACAGAAAACAGGACCCGCACCAGCACTGACCGCTCCAGCAAATGATTCAGGGCCCCGCACAGGGCCCTGAATCGCGTATAATCGCCCCGTTATTTCCCGGGGATACATCCATGGCAAACTGGCTGGTCAAATCCGAACCTTCGGAATGTGGTATTGACGATTTCGCGGCAGCACCCACACAGGCGATTCCCTGGGATGGTGTCCGCAACTACCAGGCCAGGAATTATCTGATGCAGATGGCCGTGGGTGACCAGGTGTTTCTCTACCATTCCAGTTGCCGGGAGATCGGCATTGCCGGAATTCTCTCCGTGGTCAGAGCCGCCTATCCTGACCCCACCCAGTTTGACCCTGAGTCACCCTATCTGGATCCCGCCAGCACCCGGGACGCTCCCCGCTGGCAGGCGGTGGATCTGGCTCTGGTGCGCAAACTGCCCCGCCTGATCCCCCTGAACGAGCTGAAACAGATACCCGGCCTGGAAGCCCTGCCGCTGGTGCGCCGTGGCAGCCGCCTGTCGGTGATGCCGGTCACTGAGGAGCAGTGGCAGCTTATCCTGCAACAGGCCTGAGCCGGCACAATTTCCTGTCCGGCACTACCCCGGAACTGCCAGGATCATTAGAATTCCCGCCACCGGAAAATCATCTGGAGAATTGGAATGTCCCTGGAAACAAGCCCCATGAACGGGCTCAGTCAGTTACACCGCATTGAGGCCAGCAATCTGTTCCAGGGGAGCGTGATTGCCATCATTATCCTCTCGGCTCTGACCATTGGTGCCAAAACCTATGATTTGCCGCCCCTGGTGGAACACACCCTGACGCTTCTGGATAGCGCCATTACTGTGTTCTTTCTGGTGGAAATCCTGTTCCGCTTCTTCGCCTGTCCGGAAAAGAAACGGTTTCTGCTGGATGGCTGGAACCTGTTCGATACCATCGTGGTGATCGGCAGCCTGATCCCACTGGACAATTCGGAAGCAGTTTTGCTGGGCCGCCTGCTGCGGGTGTTCCGGGTACTGCGACTGGTATCGGTCATTCCCGAACTGCGATTCCTCATCAATTCCCTGCTCAAGGCCATTCCACGCATGGGCTATATCGCCCTGCTGATGTTCATCATCTTCTATATCTATGCGGCCGTAGGCGCCATTTATTTTGCCAGCGTGGACCAGGAACTCTGGGGCGATGTGGCCATAGCCATGCTCACCCTGTTCCGGGTAGCCACCTTTGAGGACTGGACCGATGTCATGTATGCCACCATGGAGCATTACCCCCTGAGCTGGCTCTACTACCTGACCTTTATCTTCCTTACCGCCTTCGTTTTCCTGAACATGATGATCGGCGCCATACTGGAGGTCATGGGTGAGGAACAGAACCGGAAACAGGCCCAGAAAGCCCACGATGAAAGGGACGAGATAGTGCGCCAGCTCCAGGCTGTTCAGGAACAGCTACAGGAACTGACGCGACATGTGAAGGAACAGCAGAAATAATCAGGCAAAGACCGGTTTGGTCATGGCCAGATGGAAAATTGCCCCAACCTGCACCAGCGCTATCACAGCTGCAGCAATTCGCACAGCCGGGCGGTTGGTCTGCTTCAGGGCAAAGACCCCGGCAATAATGTAGCCAATCAGCAAAAAGATTTTGGCAGTCAGCCAGCCATCCACAAAGGGCATCCAGGGGGTGACGAACAGCAGGCTGATGGCCGCCGCCAGCAGTACCGTGTCATTGGCGTGGGGAATCCAGCGCAACGGCGTCTGCCGCCATCCGCTGCGCCCCACTGCATCCAGCAACAACCGCAGGGCAAACAGTGAGACCGTGAGATAGGCGGCGGTCATGTGCAGCATCTTCAGAATCAGGTAGGCACTCATAAACAGATAGTTCCATTGTCGAAAATTGGCAGGGGCGGACATTGTACGCAATCCCTACCCGATTATAGGTATGTTAATGGCATTTACCGGGCATTAGCATAGCAGGCAAATGCTTCTTATTTGCGGAGAAACACCATGCAGGCCATACCCACGTCCAACACCACAGAATCCGCCAGCCTGAGGCAACTGTTCAGCTATCCGTTCCGGATTTTCTTCCTGTCCATGGCCCTGCTGGGCCTGCTGGTCATCCCGCTCTGGGTTCTCGAAGTCAGCGGCGTTATCCATATGCCCCTGGCTCTGCCCGGACTCTACTGGCACCAGCACGAGATGCTGTTTGGTTTTCTGTCGGCGGCCATTGCCGGCTTTCTGCTGACCGCCGTCTGTGTCTGGACCGGAACCGAACGCAGCCACGGCACCCGCCTGCTTCTGCTCTGGGGGGTATGGCTGGCAGGACGCCTGGTACTGGCCCTTGGCGCCGGACTGCCGGACTGGCTGGTGTACGGTGTCAACCTGGCCTTCCTGCCACTGGTAATGGCTGATGCGGGCTGGCGGATCTGGCATGCCCGCCAGAAACGTCAACTCATGATCCTGGTGGTGCTGGGCCTGCTCTGGCTGATGCAGCTGGGTTTTCTGACCCGGCACGACATGGCTTACAGTCATGGGGCACTGATTATGGCCATGGCCCTGATCAGCATAATCGGCGGCCGTATCACCCCGGCCTTCACCCAGGGCTGGCTGCGCCAGCAGGGTCTCGATAGCAGCGCAGTAAAAGTCCGCCCGGCACTGGATCTTTCAGCCCTGTTCACCATGGTCCTGCTGCTGGTCACCCTGATCAGTGGCCTGAACACCATTGCCGGAATTCTTGCCCTGGCAGCCGGCACCCTGATGCTGATTCGCCTGGCCGGCTGGCACGGCTGGCTTGCCCGCAGGGAGCCATTGCTCTGGATTCTGCACCTGTCCATTCTCTGGGTTCCCGCAGCCCTGTTCCTGCTGGCCGGCTCCCTGCTTGCCGGCTGGCCCACCAACGCCTGGAGTCATGCCGCTGGTGCCGGCGCCATCAGCTGCCTGATCCTCGGTGTTGCCGCCCGGGTCGCCCTGGGCCATAGCGGGCGGCCACTGGTCCTGCCCCGGGGCATGGTAACCGCATTCGTTGCCATACAGGCTGCAGCCCTGATCCGGGTGCTGACCGCCCTTGGCCTGATACCCTGGCACCCGGGCATTGGCACCAGCACTCTGCTCTGGCTCCTGGCCTTTGGCCTGTTTCTGGCCCGCTATACTCTGGTTCTGGCCAGTCCCAGGCCCGACGGCCGGGAAGGCTGAACAACCGGCCGGTGCAGAAAATGGCAATCATCCACTAAAGGTCAATAGCCCATCTCCGATTTCAAGCTAAAGTATAAGGAAACCATTCTGTAACAGAGATACTGGCACTATGTACCCGGATCATTTTGACAAAGAAGACCTGATCAACTGTGGCCACGGCAAGCTGTTCCCCGGAGCCATGCGCCTGCCGATCGACGAAATGCTGATGGTTGACCGCATTCTCCATGTGGGTGCGGATGACGGCATCTATGGCAAAGGCAGCCTTGTGGCAGAGCTGGACATCAACCCCGACCTCTGGTTTTTCAAGGTTCATTTTGAAGGTGATCCGGTTATGCCCGGCTGCCTGGGCCTGGATGCCATGTGGCAACTGGTCGGATTTTACCTGGCATGGAGTGGCGGAGAAGGCAAGGGCCGGGCTCTTGGTGCCGGCGAGGTCAAGTTCTTTGGCCAGGTCCTGCCTGACAACAAGGTGGTTCGCTATCACCTGGACATCAAGCGTATGATCAAGCGCAAGCTCACCATGGCCATAGCCGATGGCCGCATGGAAGTGGATGGAAAGGAAATATACACCGCCAAAGACCTCCGGGTTGGCCTGTTCACCTCTACCGATGATTTTTAGGAGTTAACAAGATGCGTCGCGTTGTAATCACCGGCATGGGGATTGTCTCCAGCCTCGGCAACAACCAGAAAGAAGTTACCCAGTCCCTGAAGGAATCCAGGTCCGGAATCGGCTTCAGCGAAGAAGCCCGTGACAACGGCCTGCGCAGCCATGTCTGCGGCCAGATCAATCTGGACCTGAAGGAACTGATTGACCGGAAACTCTTTCGGTTCATGTGCCCCGCCTCAGGCTACGCCTACCTGGCCGCACGTGAAGCCATCGAGCAGTCCGGCCTGACTGAAGAACAGATCCGTGCCCACAGCACCGGAGCCATCTTCGGCACCGGCGGTGCCTCCACCGTGGAACTGCTGGATGCCATCGACACCCACCGGGAAAAAGGCATCCGCCGGGTTGGCCCCTACCGGGTCCCCCGCACCATGGGCAGCGCCATCAACGCAACCATTGCCACCGCTTTCGGTATTACCGGCGTGAACTACGGCATCACCTCCGCCTGCGCCACCAGTGCCCACGCCATTGGCCATGCTGCCGACCTGATTGCCATGGGTCGCCAGGACGTCATGCTTGCCGGTGGTGGCGAGGATATTCACTGGACCCTGAGCCTGCTGTTTGACGCCATGGGAGCCCTGTCCACGAAATACAACGAGACCCCGGAAACGGCGTCCCGCACCTACGATGCTGACCGGGATGGTTTTGTCATCTCCGGTGGTGGCGGAACTCTGGTTCTGGAAGCCCTGGAACACGCGGAAGCCCGCGGCGCCAACATTCTCGGCGAGATTGTCGGTTTCGGAGCCACCTCCGACGGCGCCGACATGGTCGCCCCCAGTGGTGAAGGTGCTGTTCGCTGCATGCAGCAGGCCATGCGCAATCTGGACGGCGATATCAGCTATATCAATACCCACGGCACCAGTACGCCGGCGGGGGATATCACCGAGCTGAAGGCCCTGAAAGAAACCTTCGGGGACAAGATTCCACCCCTGAGCTCAACCAAGCCCCTGTGCGGTCACGCTCTGGGTGCCGCCGGTGTCCATGAAGCCATCTACAGTCTGATCATGCAGCGGGAAGGCTTTATCGCGCCCTCCGCCAATATCCAGACTCTGGATGAAGGCGCCGAAGGTTACCCCATTGTCCGGGAACGCATGGACAACCAGAACCTTGAACTGGTCATGAGCAACAGCTTCGGCTTTGGTGGCACCAACGCATCGCTGGTGTTCAGGAAAGTCTGACGGAACGGTATTCAGCCGGGGAAGTGCCCATCCAGCGCTTGAACGCCCGGCTGAAAGCGCTCAATTCCGAAAAACCAAGCTGCTCGGCGATTTCCACCAGTGGCTTGGTTTTATCCTGCATGTAAGTCAGTGCCTGCTTACGCCGGACATCTTCCAGCAGGCTGGCGAAGGTCAACCCTTCACGCTTCAGTTTTTTGTGCAGCGTATACCGGCTCATATGCAGCTGGGAAGCCACAACCTCCACACCCACCTTGCCCCGGGCAAGCTGGACACAGATCAGTGAACTCACCCGCGCACTCAGGGATGCCCGAGCTAGCTCCGGCCCCAGAGGCTCTGATGTCATGCCAAATTCCTCCTGCATTTCCTGTTGATGCAACATTCCATTGCCGACAGCGTACACATGTTAGCTGAGGGGAATCAATAATACCTTTGAGCCGGATCAAGAGCGCGGCGATTGAATTGCAGCAAAATTCCCATCCTTTAAAATGGCGGTTTCCCTGACCGTGATCAACCCGACTGTAATCCCCGGAGCCACCATGAACATCCCGGAACTGCTTGCGCCCGCGGGCACCCCTGAACACCTGGAAACCGCTTTTGCCTATGGCGCCGATGCTGTATATGCCGGCCAGCCCCGTTACTCCCTGAGGGTACGCAACAACAGTTTCAAAGACGTTGCGGCCCTGGGTGCAGGCATTGACCGGGCCCACCAGCTGGGCAAGCAGTTTTATCTGGTCTCCAATATCGCGCCCCACAATGCCAAGGTGCGCACCTACCTGAACGACCTTGAGCCGGTGCTGGAACTGAAACCCGATGCCCTGATCATGTCCGATCCTGGACTGATCATGCTGGTACGGGAAAAATGGCCGGAGCAGACCATTCACCTGTCGGTCCAGGCCAATGCGGTGAACTGGGCCACGGTAGAGTTCTGGAAACGCCAGGGGGTCAGCCGGGTCATCCTGTCCCGGGAACTGGCACTGGATGAAATCCGGGAGATCCGGGAGCGGGTACCGGACATGGAACTTGAAGTCTTTGTCCATGGCGCCCTGTGCATGGCCTACTCCGGGCGCTGTCTGCTGTCCGGATACAGGAATCACCGGGATGCCAACCAGGGCGCCTGCACCAACGCCTGCCGCTGGAACTACAAACAGGTACAGCACAGCCACGACCAGAATGACGACCTGATTGCCACCTCCGCCGACACCGGCGTCCAGTCCTTTGAACCCCGGGAAATGCTGCTGGAGGAACCCAACCGACCGGGCAGCTTCATCCCCGCCTACGAGGACGAGCACGGCACCTACATCATGAACTCCCGGGATCTGCGGGCCGTCCAGCATGTGGGCGAACTGACCCGGATGGGGGTGCACTCCCTGAAAATCGAGGGCCGTACCAAAAGCACCTACTATGTGGCCCGTACCACCCAGGTGTACCGCCGGGCCATCGACGAAGCCGTCCACGGCCGTCCCTTCGACATGGAACTGATGAACGAGCTGGAAGCCCTGTCCAACCGGGGCTACACCGAAGGTTTCCTGCGCCGGCACCTGCCCGAGGAATATCAGACCTACGAACAGGGCTCCTCTTTTGCCGGCACCCAGCAGGTGGTCGGCACCATTGCCGATGCCGATGAGCGCTGGCTGACCATCGATGTCAAAAACAAGTTTGCCCCCGGCGACCAGCTGGAACTGATTACCCCGGCAGGCAACCTGCGGTTCTCCGCTCAGACCATGGAAAACCGCAATGGCGAAGCCATGGACTATGCCCCGGGCAGCGGACACATTGTGCGAATTCCCAAACCGGAACACCTGCCGGAAGCCCTGGAGTTCAGCTACCTGACCCGGATACTTCAGCCCTGACCCAGCCCCCGACAACCCTGTGGCCAGGCCTGCTCCCGCAGGCCCGGCCTTGGTGCCCCGCACAGTGATTGCGGTATAATCACCGTCACGCGCAATTTAATACCTGACTACTTTACTATGGTATTGTATAATCCCTCGCCAGAAGCATCAGATCCGGCGGGCTTTGGGCGTGCAACCATGCAGCTCCGGCCAGCCGGTCTGTCATCCAGAAGAATGATTGCGGGACGGACTTGCAACGTGTGACGATCACCGCAACACCTGAATCAAAGACATCCGCCCGAAGGCCAGAAAAAACAGGCTGCCGGCATACCTGGGCCCCTGAGCCCGCGATGAGAGAATACGGAGCGACCGATCATGGCGACCACCGATAAAGAGGTGAACGAGCTGATCAAACGGGAATACGAACACGGCTTTGTCACCGACATCGAGTCCGACACGTTTGATCCCGGCCTGAACGAAGATGTAATTGCACGGCTTTCCGCCATCAAGAAAGAGCCGGAGTTCATGCTCCAGTGGCGCCTGAAAGCCTACCGCCGCTGGCTCGAAATGGAAGAGCCGGACTGGGCCCTGGTAGGTTATTCCAAGGTCGACTACGACTCCATCTCCTACTATTCCGCTCCCAAGCGCCGGGAAGACATGCCCCAGAGTCTGGATGATGTGGATCCGGAACTGCTGAAAACCTATGAAAAACTGGGTATTCCCCTGCACGAAAGGGCGAAACTGGCAGGTGTGGCAGTGGATGCGGTCTTTGATTCGGTCTCCGTTGCCACCACTTTCAAGGAACCTCTGGCCAAGGCCGGGGTTATTTTCTGCTCCATATCAGAAGCCATCCGTGACTATCCGGAACTGGTGAGCAAGTATCTGGGCTCCGTGGTTCCCCACGGCGACAACTTCTTCGCCGCACTGAATTCAGCGGTGTTTTCCGACGGCACCTTCGTATATGTGCCCAAGGGCGTACGCTGCCCCATGGAGCTGTCCACCTATTTCCGGATCAACGCCGCCAACACCGGTCAGTTTGAGCGCACCCTGATCATTGCCGATGAAGGCAGTTACGTCAGTTATCTGGAAGGCTGCACCGCCCCCATGCGCGACGAAAACCAGCTGCATGCGGCTGTGGTGGAGCTGGTAGCGCTGGACGATGCCCAGATCAAGTACTCCACAGTACAGAACTGGTATCCGGGCGACGAAAACGGCAAGGGCGGCATCTACAACTTCGTGACCAAACGGGCCGCCTGCCTTGGCAAAAACTCGAAGGTTTCCTGGACCCAGGTGGAAACCGGCTCGGCAGTGACCTGGAAGTACCCCAGCTGCATTCTGCGGGGTGATAACAGTGTGGGTGAATTCTATTCCGTGGCACTCACCAATAATTTCCAGCAGGCCGATACCGGCACCAAGATGATTCATCTGGGCAAGAACACCTCCAGCACCATCATCTCCAAGGGTATTTCTGCAGGCAAAAGCTCCAATGCCTACCGCGGTCTGGTGAAATTCGGCCCGGGAGCCGAGGGCGCACGTAACTTTACCCAGTGCGATTCCCTGCTGATCGGCGACCGCTGTGGCGCTCACACCTTCCCCTACATCGAAAGCCGGAACAAGTCCGCCATCGTGGAACACGAAGCCACCACTTCCAAGGTCAGTGATGAGCAGATGTTCCTGTGTCGACAGCGCGGCATAGATCCCGAGCAGGCAGTTTCCATGATCGTAAACGGCTTCTGCAAGGAAGTGTTCAAGGAACTGCCCATGGAATTTGCGGTGGAAGCCGGCAAGCTGCTGGAAGTCAGCCTGGAAGGTTCCGTCGGCTAAGGGCCGGAATCCGGGACACGCAAACAGAATTCAGACGGTTAAAACAGAGAGAAGCGTACACATGCTGAGCATCAAGAACCTGCACGCATCCGTTGAGGATAAAGAGATCCTCAAGGGCATTAACCTGGAAATCAAGGCCGGGGAAGTTCACGCCATCATGGGCCCCAACGGATCAGGCAAAAGTACCCTGTCCCAGGTGCTGGCGGGCAATGATGCATTCACGGTTACCGAAGGCGAAGTCACCCTGAACGGTGAAAACCTGCTGGAACTGGCCACTGAAGAACGTGCCCGCGAAGGTGTGTTCCTGGCCTTCCAGTATCCGGTGGAGATTCCCGGTGTCAGCAACCTGCAGTTCCTGCGCACGGCGGTTAATGCCATGCGCGCCCACCGGGGCGAAGAAGAGATGAATGCCACCGACTTTATCAAGCTGGCCCGGGACGTATCCCGTCAGGTTGACCTGGATCCGGCATTCCTCAAGCGGGGCGTCAACGAGGGCTTCTCCGGCGGTGAGAAAAAGCGTAATGAAATCATGCAGGCCCTGTTGCTGCAGCCACAACTGGCGATCCTGGACGAGACCGACTCCGGCCTGGATATCGACGCCCTGAAAGTGGTTGCCGACGGCGTCAACGCCCTGCGTTCCAAAGACCGCGCCATTCTGATGGTGACCCACTATCAGCGCCTGCTGGACCACATTGTTCCGGACTTCGTGCATGTTCTGGCTGGCGGCAGGATCATCAAATCCGGCGGCCGTGAACTGGCACTGGAACTGGAAGAACGGGGTTATGGCTGGCTCGGTATCCGGGATGAAGACACTGCCGACCACTCAGCCAACTAAGGAGGTCGCGGAATGAAATCAGTAGCCCTTGTCCCGGCCCCGTTCCTGACGGCAACCGGCCAGATGCTGCCCCAGCCCCTGCAGGCACTGCGCAAACAGCACGCCGAAGCTCTGGTGGACACGCCCCTGCCGACACGGAAAACCGAGAACTGGAAGTACTCCAGCAAATACCTGAAACTGACCGACGACCTGGCGGCTACCCTGCCCTCAGGGCAGACCGGTCATTTTCCTGAGGTTTCAGGTTACCGGATCGTCCTGAGCAATGGCGTGGTGGTACCGGAGGCCAGTAACTTTCCGGAGCAGGCCGGCATCACAGTCCGCCGCTTCTGTGATCTGGATGATGCCGAAGCCACAGAACTGGCGCAGCAACTGGACCAGACTCTGGATAC
This sequence comes from Marinobacter sp., assembly GCA_041591245.1. Taxonomy (GTDB): domain Bacteria; phylum Pseudomonadota; class Gammaproteobacteria; order Pseudomonadales; family Oleiphilaceae; genus Marinobacter. Next base: position 9,053 of record JBFHSI010000004.1, on the reverse strand, counting down.
CAGTAGCGTCCAGCTGGCGGCCCTGAATTCCGCCCGTTTCGACGACGGCCTGCTGATTCGTCTGGCACCGGATGCGGTGCTGGACCAGCCCCTGTATCTGATCCATCAAGTGACCGGAGACACCAGTGGTTCCGCCTATCCACGTATCTACGTGGACGCGGGCCGGCACAGCCGGATGACCCTGGTGGAAGAATACCTGTCCACAGGTTCGGAAAGGGTTCTGGTCAACGCGGTCACCGAACTGAATCTTCAGGAAGGCGCCCATGTTACCGCCATCCGCCTCAATCTGGAGGGCGACAATGTTCTCGGCATAGGCGCTACCGGGGTACACCAGCAACGCAGCTCCCGCTTTGAAAGCCACTGCATCGGTTTCGGTGGGCCCCTGCGCCGCCACGACCTGCAGGTACAGCTTCTGGGAGAAGGTGCCGAATGCAAGCTCAATGGCGTGGTGGTCACCCAGGGCAAACAGCATTACGACAACCACACCACCATTGATCACCGGGTTCCCCTGTGCAACAGCGAGGAAACCTATCGCAATATCGCTGCAGACCAGTCCCATGCCGTATTCAGTGGCCGGATTCACATCCATCAGGATGCCCAGAAATCCAATGCCAACATGAACAACCGCAATCTGCTGTTGTCCAACGGTGCCGAAATTGACACCAAACCGGAACTGGAAATCTACGCCGACGATGTCAAATGTGCCCACGGCGCCACCATCGGCCAGCTGGATGAAACATCCCTGTTCTATCTGGTTTCCCGGGGCATAGGCCGCCATGACGCCAAAGTGCTGCTGACCATGGCCTTTATCAACGAGCTGGTGGCACAAATTCCGGAAGAAGCTGTACGGGATACCGCCCAGGAACGGCTTAACCGGTTCTTCGACCAGTCATTCCAGGAGGCCTGAGGTTCATGACCGATATGTCCGTGGCAAACACCGCCAGCCAGTCACTGTTCGATGTGGAAGCTGTCCGCAGGGATTTCCCGATACTGTCCCAGCAGGTGAACGGCAAGCCCCTGGTGTATCTGGACAATGGCGCTTCGGCCCAGAAGCCGGTGGCCGTGCTGGACGCCATGGATCGCTACTATCGGGAAATGCATTCCAATGTACACCGGGGCGCCCACACTCTGGGGGACCGGGCCACCGCGGCCTTTGAAGGCGCCCGGGGCATTGTCCGGGAATTCCTGAACGCCGGCAGCACCCGGGAAATTATCTGGACCCGGGGCACCACCGAGGCCATCAACCTGGTAGCCAACGGCCTGGCTCCGCGCCTGAATCCCGGCGATGAAATCCTGGTCAGCCGCATGGAGCACCACGCCAACATAGTACCCTGGCAGATGGTCGCCGAACGTACCGGCGCCCGGGTGGTTCCGGTGGACATCACCGCCGATGGCGAACTGGATATGGCGTCCTTTGACCGTCTGCTGGGTGAGCGCACCCGGATTCTGGCCATTGCACATGCTTCCAACGTGCTGGGTACCATCAACCCGGTGGCAGACCTGATTGCCAAAGCCAAAGCCAGGGGCGTCATTACCCTGGTGGACGGAGCCCAGGCCGTTCCCCACTTCCGCCCGGACGTACAGACGCTGGACTGCGATTTCTACGCCTTTTCCTCCCACAAGGTATTCGGCCCTACCGGAATTGGCGTACTCTATGGCAAGGCTGCTCTTCTGGAGGAAATGCCTCCCTATCAGGGCGGCGGCGAAATGATCGAGCGGGTGTCCTTTGAGGGCACCACCTGGAATACCCTGCCCTACAAGTTCGAAGCAGGAACCCCGGCCATAGCCGAAGCGGTAGGACTGGGTGCCGCCATTGAATATCTGAACAGCCTCGACCGCAACGCCATGGAAGCCGCCGAACAGGCTCTGCTGATACGGGCAAGGCAACTGGTGGAAACGGTTCCGGGAATGGAACTCATTGGCAGCGCCGGACAGAAAGTACCGGTCATGTCCTTTAAAATCGCCGGCCTGCACCCCAGTGATATAGGTACCCTGCTGGACCAGCAGGGCATTGCCATCCGCACCGGCCACCACTGTGCCATGCCACTGATGGATTTCTACGGAGTTCCCGGTACAGCCCGGGCCTCCTTTGCGTTCTACAATACGCTGGAAGAGGTGGACCAACTGTTCGCCGCCCTGCAGAAAATCCAGCGCCTGTTTGCCTGATGGAGATGGAATCATGACAGCTGAAATCTTCACGCCTACGGTTGCCGTCACCATGACGCCCAGCGCCGTCAAACACGTACGCAAACAACTGGACAAGACCCCGGAAGCCAGGGGAATCCGCCTGGCCATCAAGAAAAGCGGCTGTTCCGGCTTCAAGTACGAGACCCAGTGGGTCAGCGAGCCGGACGCAGACGACAGGGTTTTCCACATCGACGGTGTCGATGTATTTGTCAAAGAGGAACACCTGCCCCTGGTCAACGGTATCGAAATCGATTTCGTGACCGAGGGCGTCAACTCCATGTTTCAGTTCCGCAATCCCAACGCCACTGCTGAATGTGGCTGCGGAGAAAGTTTCACCGTTGCCTGAATCGCCCACGGGCCATGACTTCCAGGCAGACAACAGTTAGCAGCGAGGCCAGTTCGGGCATGCAAGAACGGGAAGTAGTCCTGACCAAACGCGAGGTGGAAGCGCGCCTTGTTCCGGCGGGAACGGAAATCATGATTCCTGCGGATACCTTTGTGACCATTACCCAGTCACTGGGTGGCACTTTCACCGTTGCGGTCAACGGCAACCTCGCCCGCATTGAAGGACACGATGCCGACGCCCTGGGCAAACAGCCTCTGGAAAGCAGCTTCGAGACGCCGGCAGACGGTACCGTTAACGAGAATCAGGTCTGGGAAGCCCTGCGCAACTGCTATGACCCGGAGATCCCGGTCAATGTGGTGGATCTGGGGCTGATCTACAACTGCGAGATAGAGAACGGCACCGACGAAGGCAACCATGTACGCATCCTGATGACCCTGACAGCAGCGGGTTGCGGTATGGGGCCGGTTATCTGTGAAGACGTCAAACGCAAGGTTGAACACGTACCCAATGTAGACAAGGTCACCGTCGATCTCACGTTTGATCCGCCCTGGAACAACGACATGCTCACCGACGAAGCCAAGCTGCAACTGGGAATGCTGTAATGAGCTCTGAACAACAGGCCTTTCTGAATAACCCCTTGGGTACCAAAACCACCATCACCGATGTCCTGGACGCCTTCGAGTTTCTCGACGATTGGGAGGAGCGTTACGCCTATATCATTGATCTGGGCCGCCAGCTTCCCGAGTTTCCCGAGGATGCACGGGTGGAAGACAACTACGTCCACGGCTGCCAGAGCCAGGTGTGGCTGATTCACCACTACGACGAGAACAGCGGCAAGCTCTATCTGCTGATGGATTCCGATGCCCTGATTGTACGGGGACTCGCCGCCATTATTCTCACCGCCCTCAACGGCAAGACTCCCCGGGAACTGCTGGCAACGGATATCGACGAACTGTTCGAGACCCTGGACCTGTTCCGCCACATATCACCGACCCGGGGCAATGGACTGCGAGCCATGGTGGGAAAAATCCGGGACCTGGCCGCCGAACTGGCCTGACCCGAATTCATCCACAGGACCCGGTCACCAGACGATGGCGATATCGTCCTGCTGGATGTTGATCTCACCACCGGTTCTGGCCATACGCCCATTGCTGAAATCCGGGTGCACACTGTCCAGGATCACCGATACCCTGGCATCGGTCAGCTCCGGTGTGCCACCCAGTGAATCGAAATAGCGGGCACTGCGATACAGGTGCAACTCATCCCCCGGTCGCAGGCCGGCCGCAGCACCGGACGCCAGGGTAACCTCCGTACCGTTAACCCGCACCACCCGGGTCATGAACGGCTGACAGGCCAGAACGCCAGAGATGGTATCCGCCATATCCGCAATCACCCCGGCCACCGCCTGACCATAAGCTGTCTTCTGTACCTCGGGGGCGCCGAAACCACCGGAAGTCCCCGGAGCCGCATCCCACACTGCAGTGGCTGCAAACTGTTGCCGGAAAATCTGTGCGCCACTGAAACCGTCAAACATCATCAGATCCACCACAAAGCGGCGACTCTGGTCCAGAGTACCAAGACTGCGCTGCATGCGGGTCAGTACCGATGTGCCCCAGGCTGAAGGATCGGACACCCCCAGGTCACGGATAACTCCGGTCACCACAAACTGCACACCCATTTCCCGGGCCAGGGGCAGCACATTGGACAGACTGTTGTCGCCGGTACCGGAGGTGGGAGCATCCAGAAGATTGTCAAACATGCGACTGTAGGCCGCGCCATATACCTGCACCGGGCGACCGGAAGCCAGCAGCCGGTCCTGAAGCTGGCGGGATACTATTTCCCCGGCATCATCAATCCGGCCCAGACGGGCCTGTTCCGGGTAACGCACCGGAAAACCGGTGACCGCAACCCGTTTCCCCAGCCCGGCAGCAGCGCCGGTACCGCAGCTGGTATTCTGCTCAGAGACCTGGGCCCGCACAGTAACCCGCAACCGGGAACCATGGACCGACTCATCCACAATGCGGGAATTGCGCAGCAGGGCACTGGACGCCACCCGGGTGCTGGATTCGGTCAGCACACCGTTTTCCACCGTATCCCGGGTATCCACCTGGGCCCCGTACTGCAGGGCCAGATCCCTCATAGCGGCCTTGCGGGCCTGTTCCCGGGCCTGCTCCAGATTACCATCGCGGATGCTGGCATGGCCGACACCCTCAAGCTCAGCCGCCTGGGCAACGCCCCCACAGGCCAGTATCAGCAGCAACATAAAACGCAGTAATGCCATCGGGAAAAACCTCATGGAACCGGTGTATCGGATGTTCATCATGCCCTGCCCGGGTCTCAGTCCAGATAGTACAGGGAGTCAACACCCTTGCTCTGCAGGTCACCGGTACTGTCGTTCTCACGGGGTACCGGAATCGGACAGAGGTCCTGCACCTGGTCATCGGCAACCCGGGATACGCAGGCCCGGAACCTGGGCTCCAGCTTCAGTTCCATAACCGTTTCGATAACCCCGTCACTGTGCTCATTGACCGCCACCATTTTGGCGCCCCGGAGATAGCTGTCCACATAGGTGCGGAAGCTGTCATTACGCAGCACGAAATCATTGACCGTGGAGCTGCCATAAATCACCGTGCCATACACCCGTTCCGCCAGATTTCTGTAGGCATCCATCCGGGAAGCACGGCGGGCCATCAGCCGCTTCCGCGGGTCCAGGCGGTCCTTGCCAGCATCTTCATAGGTTCCGAAACCACTGACCCGGACCGTAATCGGCTCCAGGCTGGTCTGGTCACGGTCACTGCTGTCCCGGTAACTGCCGGTTGGCGCACAGGCGACCACAGCCAGCGCCAGGACGGGAAGGAATATCCGGCGAAAGATCATTTTTAGTCTCCGAGATGAACTGTTTCCAATAACCATGAAAAAATCACGCCACCTTCCATAAACCAATGATAAATAACACAAGCTCTGACTCATTTATGCAGACAGACATTGAAAGCGGCAAAAAACTGCCTCCGGTTACAGACCAGGACAAATCGTAACCGCTTGCCCCATGCAGGCTGCAGCAAACTGCAATAACCTTTGAGCTGTTCGCTTTCAGCACTCTCTCCACCCGACAGACCACAGGATATCTGATGAACGGTAATCACCTTACCCGGCTGCCTTTAGTCATTGGCCTTTCGGTGGCGGCTGCATCCGCAAACGCCAGCCCGCAACAGTTCATGTCTTCCCGCTCTTTTGCCATGGCCGGCACCGGTGTTGCCGCTGCTCAGCCCGCCGAGGCAGCAACCAGTAACCCGGCATTGATGGCAGCCAGCCAGCATGACTGGGCAGACGATTTCGGTCTGATTCTGCCTTCACTGAATATCAGAATGGCGGATGAGCAGGATACCGTTGGCCAGATTGATGATATCCAGGACACCATCGACAACATAGATACTGCCATCGACAACCTCGATGGCACGGGGACACAGGCCGGAGCGGGCAAACTCCGGGAAGAACTTAAGCAGTTTGATGGCGACACTGTCCGCGCCAATGTCGGCCTCGGTCTGGCTGTCAGCATACCCTCCCGGACCCTTGCTGTCGGCGTGTTTGCCAACAGCAACCTGACACTGACCGCCAGGGGCGAATACAGCGACAGCGATGATGCCCTGCTGGCATCCATTGAGTCTGGCATTCCCAATCCAAACTATTCCGACAGCCTGGAATCCAGAGGTAAGGTACTGGCCTCGGCCATCACCGAGGTCGGTGTCAGCTTTGCACATGCCCTCAGGCTGAACAATGGCCAGACACTGCAGCTGGGCATTTCCCCCAAATATGTCAGACTGGAAACCTTCCAATACTCCTCAACCGTGACTGGCTTCGATGATGAGGATTATGACAACGATGCCTACCAGACCGAAAAAAGCGGTTTCAACATGGACCTGGGAGCCGTCCTCACCTTTGGTGATGTAAACCAGTGGAATGCCGGCCTGGTGGTCAGGAACCTGATCCCCATGGAACTGGATTCCGCAGCCAGCAAACCGGAATTGGGTGAAAAAATACGGACACTTGAGCTCAACCCCATGGTGACTGCGGCCATCGCCCACAAAACCCGTTACCAGGTGATTACCGCAGAGCTGGATCTCACCAGGAAGGAAGGCTTCGGTTATGAAGATGACACCCAGTGGCTTGCCCTGGGGGCGGAGTTCGATGCCTGGCGTTATGCCCAGTTGCGGGTTGGTGTTCGCCAGAACCTGGCCAGTAACGACAATAACAATGGTATTGAGGAAAAAACCCAGTTCACCGCCGGCCTGGGCCTGAACCTTATGGGAGTTCATATGGATATCGGCGCCCTGTACAGCGACGCAGACCTGGGGGCTGCACTGGAGCTGGGTACCGCCTTCTGACCCGCATCCCCCACCCGCAAACAAAGCCCGCCCGGACAGCATCCGGCCGGGCTTTTCTAGTTTCCTGGGCAGACAGGTTTGCCTCACTGCCACGGGAACCGGATAATCCCGGAATCAACCATTGAGAGGGATCCCAAGTTTCATGCAAACCTATCTGGTCGGAGGTGCAGTACGGGATGAACTGCTGGGACTGGCAGTCAAGGACCGGGATTGGGTGGTGGTGGGAGCCACCCCCGAGGACATGCTGAAACAGGGTTTTACCCAGGTGGGTGCGGACTTTCCGGTATTCCTGCACCCCGACACCCGGGAGGAATATGCCCTGGCCCGCACCGAACGCAAGCAGGGCCACGGCTACCACGGGTTCAGTGTCTACAGCGCCCCGGATGTCACCCTGGAGCAGGATCTGCAACGCCGGGACCTGACCATCAACGCCATGGCCCGCAGCGACCAGGGCGAACTGATCGACCCCTTCAATGGCCGGAAGGATATTGAACGGCGCAGCCTGCGCCATGTCTCCGAGGCTTTCACCGAAGACCCCCTGCGCATTCTCCGCACTGCCCGTTTTGCCGCCCGCTTCCGGCCACTGGAATTCCGCGTGTGCGAGCAGACCATGGAACTGATGCGCTCAATGGTGCAACAGGGGGAGGTGGAACACCTGGTTCCGGAACGGGTCTGGCAGGAAATCCGCCGGGCCCTTCACGAACAGGAGCCAGGAACCTTTTTTGAGGTGCTCAGGGAATGCGGCGCCCTGGCTCGCCTGATACCGGAACTGGACAAGGCCCGGTACTTTGATGCTGCCCTGAAAGCCCTGCGCTGTATGCACCGGGGCGGGGGAACCACGGAACAGCGGTTTGCAGCCCTGCTGTCGCCCCTGTCTGCCTCCGAGTGCAAAACCAGAGCTCAGGCCCTCAAGGCCCCGAACGACTGTCAGGACCTGGCCACACTGACCACCCGCTTTATTCCTGTACTGGCAGAGTCCCTGCCGGACCTGCCGGCAGCGGACACACTGTTGTCCCTGTTCGACAATGCAGACCTCTGGCGCCGTCCGGAACGCTTTGCAGCCCTGCTCCAGGTTCTTGCCTGTACCCTGCCGGAAGCCGCCGGGAAGGCGCTGCAGTTACTGCAACAGGCTGCAGATGCCGCCACCGAAGTCAGCGCCCGCGCCCTGATGGCAGAGGGCTTCCAGGGCCGGGAACTGGGCCAGGCCATCCGTCAGCAGCGACTCACCCGCATCAAACAGGCCATCAGCCAAACCACAGCCGAGGACAACCCATGACAGACAAGACTCCGGTGGCACTGGTAACCGGTGCGGCCCGCCGCCTGGGGGCACAGACCGCCAGGGCGCTGCACCAGCGTGGCTGGAACCTGCTGCTTCATTTCCACAGCCATGGTGAGGATGCCCGCGCACTGGAGCAACAACTCAACGCCCAGCGCCCGGACTCAGCCACCGCCCTGCAGGCGAACCTCAGCGACATGGAGGATATAGAAAAGCTGGCAGAAGCTGCCATTGCCCGCTGGGGTCGGCTGGATGGACTGGTCAACAATGCCTCGGTGTTCTACCCCACCCCGGTTGCCAAAGCGGCCGCAGAGGACTGGGACCGGATTCTGCACACCAATCTGCGGGCGCCGTTTTTCCTGCTCCAGAACTGCCTGCCGGCATTGACCAGAAACGGTGGCTGCGTGATCAACCTGATCGACATCTACAGTGAGAAGCCGCTGCCGGAGCACCCCCTGTACTGTGCCAGCAAGGCCGGACTGGCGGCCCTGACCCGGTCCTGGGCCAGGGATCTGGCGCCAGCTATCCGGGTCAACGGCGTATCACCCGGCGCCATCCTCTGGCCCGAAGGCGACACCCCTGTGCCGGAGCAGTACCAGCAGTCCATCCTGGAAAAAACACCCCTGGCCCGGACCGGAAAGCCGGCGGACATAGCCCGCACCATTGTGTTTCTGATGTGTGACGCGCCCTTTATTACCGGCCAGATTGTGGCAGTAGATGGTGGCCGCAGCCTCAACATGTAAGCCTCACAGGCCTGGTGCAATAGCCGGATATTTGGGCAGCTGCAGCCTTTGCGGCTACAATGCCCGCAGTTTTTCACCCTGACAGCACGATCATTTCAGAAATCGTGCCTACATAAAGC
>JBFHSI010000003.1:0-41851 GCA_041591245.1 Marinobacter sp. | reverse complement strand
TTGGCAGACCGCGCGCCGGAGTAGCGGAATGCCTTGAGCGCAAAATAACCGTGGGGCAACAGGAAAATAAGCCCACCCAAAAGCGCTGAATATCCGGAAACCTGACCACGTATGGACATAAACGTCAGGCTTGCGAAGACAAGTACCACACTTTTTATTACAAACCATCGTGCGATGGGTGGGCGACCGATGCCGCTCCTGCTTGCCTTCGTCATGATTTTCCCGGGAGTACGGTGCCAATACTTGAAAAATACGCAGATACACCGATACGAGCGCGGCAGATTATATGTGTTCAATCTGCACGAATCAACAAAACCCCGCGCCATTCACAGGCCTCTGCCGGAGTCCCATCCATGAGTTTCTGCTTCAGCCGACACAAATAGACATGAATAAAGATTAATGACACTACATGTTGTGTAAACGGCGGCCGCCGAACTTTAGTAGGGGGTCCAAAGAAGCAGACGATCGGGCCAATTTAACGGATATGGCCGAGAATTCCGTCCAGTTCGTCCAGAGAACTGTACTCGATCACCAGCTTGCCCTTGCCCCGTTGACCGTGGGCGATGGATACCCGTGCACCAAGGCGTTCCGCCAGATCGTCCTGGAGGGCGCGGATATTGGGATCCAGAGCGCCTTTTTCTGCCGCCTTGCTGCCCGGCGTTTCCTGCTGGATGCGCCGCACCAGAGCCTCGGTCTGGCGTACCGACAGGGATTTGGCCACCACCTGGCGGGCCACCTGCATCTGTTGCTCGGGCGGCAGGGTCAGCATGGCCCGCCCATGGCCCATTTCCAGGTCACCGTGCTCCAGCATCAGGCGTACGTCTTCGGTCAGACCGATCAGGCGCAGCAGATTGGTTATGGTGGTGCGGGATTTGCCCACAGCCTCTGCCACCTGGGCCTGGGTCAGCCCGAATTCGTCCTGCAGCCGCTGCAGGGCAAAGGCTTCTTCGATAGGGTTGAGGTTTTCCCGCTGAATATTCTCGATCAGGGCCATGGCGATGGCGGCTTCGTCGGGAACATCACGGATGATGGCGGGAATCTTGTCCAGTTCTGCCATCTGGGTGGCGCGCCAGCGGCGTTCGCCGGCAATCAGCTCAAACCGGCCCTCGGCAACGGGACGGACAACCACGGGCTGCATGACACCCTGCTGGCGAATGGAATCGGCCAGCTCCTGCAAAGCGGCCGGATCCATATCACGACGGGGCTGGTAACGGCCGCGCTGGATAAGATCGACCGGAATATCCCGCAGCTCACCATTGTGGTCGTCCTCGGGCTGCTTCTGATCCAGCTTGACCCCGGAACCTGCCAGCAGGGCACCCAGTCCACGCTCCCCCAATCCTCGCTTCTTCGCCGCCATGGTGTCTGTCATTCTTCCCGTTGGAGTTGGTTATATCTGTGAGTGACGGCGGTATGTTACACCGCAACCGGCGTGGATGTCTTTTTCGAGCCGTGGCGACGGACCATTTCCCCCGCCAGGGCCAGATAGGCCACGGCGCCTTTGGAGGTGCGGTCATACTTCAGTGCCGGCATGCCATAGCTGGGCGCCTCGGCCAGACGGACGTTGCGGGGAATCACTGCACGGTATACCCGGTCACCAAAATATTCGCTGAGCTGGCCGGACACATCCAGGGTCAGGCTGTTTCTGGGGTCGTACATGGTGCGCAGAATGCCTTCGATCTGCAGATCCGGGTTCACCGTTTCCTGAATCTGCTCCACAGTGTTCATCAGCGCAGCCAGGCCTTCCAGAGCATAGTATTCACACTGCATGGGAATCAGTACCGAGTCCGCAGCAGACAGGGCATTGACGGTGAGCAGACTGAGGGAAGGAGGGCAGTCGATAAGGATATAGTCGTAGTTGTCCCGGATGCTGTTCAGGGCCAGCCGCAGACGGTATTCCCGACCGATTTCGTTCATCAGTGCCACTTCCGCAGCGGTCAGGTCCCCGTTCGCCGGCAGAATATCGCAGCCGGAGGCCTCCGCCGGGATAATGACTTCGGCAACACTGGCTTTCTTGGTCAGCACGTCGTAACCGGAAAGTGCCAGGTTGTTCTTGTCCACGCCACTGCCCATGGTGGCATTGCCCTGGGGATCCATGTCCACCAGAAGCACCCGGCGCTTGGTGGCCGCCAGGGAGGCTGCAAGGTTGACGCAGGTGGTGGTTTTACCCACACCGCCTTTCTGATTGGTCACCGCAATCACGCGCGCCATGTCTTGCCTCCTTGTTGCAATTACTGGGAATGGTCGGTCCGGGCAAGCACCAGAAGGTGCCGTTCACCGTCCGCCCCGGGCACATCCAGAGAAAGGCGGGATTTTACCTGCCAACCGGCCGGAAGGGCAGCCACTTCATCATCCGGAAACTGGCCTTTCATGGCAAGGAACTCTCCCCCGTCTGCCAGCAGGCCACCACACCAGTCCACCAGGTTGGGCAGTGCGGTAAACGCCCGGCTGCTGATCTGGGTAAACGGGCGTTCCGGCTGACAGGCTTCCGCCCGGCCATGAATCACATCCACATTGTCCAGCCCCAGCTCCAGCACACACTGATTCAGGAACCGGGTTTTCTTGCCGTTGCTGTCCAGCAGGGTAAAGCGCTTTTCCGGCAGGGCAATGGCCAGGGGAATGCCGGGCAGACCACCGCCAGCACCCACATCCAGAAGATGGTCGGTGCTGACCCAGGGCAGAATGCTCAGGCTGTCCAGCAGTTGCCGGGAAACCATGGCCCGCTCATCCCGGACTGCGGTCAGATTGTAGGCCCGGTTCCACTTGTTGAGCAGCGCCAGAAACGCCAGCAGCTGTTGCTGACGGCGGTCGTCCAGCTCCAGATTCATCTCGGCCAGTCCGTCCCGGAGCTGGTTTTGCCAGAGTGTGGTCATCATATCGTCAGCTCAGGCACTCTGTTTGCGCAGCAGATCCCGCTTTTTCAGGTGCACCAGAATCTGGCTCACCGCCGCCGGGGTCACCCCCTGGATGCGCGAGGCCTGGGCCACTGTCTCCGGACGTACGGCATTGAGTTTCTGGCGGATTTCATTGGACAGGCCACCGATGACATCGTAGTCCAGATCCGCCGGCAACAGGGTATTTTCGTTCCGGCGCAGGCGTTCAATCTCATCCGCCTGGCGGGAGATATAGCCTTCGTACTTGATCTCGATTTCAACCTGTTCGGCGACGTTCGGATCGTCCACACACTCACCCACCATTTCGGCAATATGGTGGTAGTCGATCTCCGGACGGCGCAGCAGCTCGGCCAGGGACTGGTCCCGGGTCATCGGCTGTTTCAGGAAACTGTTGGCCCGGTCACCAACGTCGGTCCCCGGATGAATCCGGGTGGATTCCAGGCGGCTGCGTTCCTTGCCGATGGCCTCGCACTTGGCACTGAACTGCTGCCAGCGATCATCATCCACCAGCCCCAGCTTGCGGCCGGTTTCGGTCAGGCGCAGATCGGCGTTGTCTTCCCGCAGGATCAGACGGTATTCCGCCCGGCTGGTAAACATCCGGTAGGGTTCGCTGGTTCCCATGGTAATCAGGTCGTCCACCAGTACCCCCAGGTAGGCTTCGTCACGGCGGGGGTACCAAGGTTCCTTGTCCTGGGCCCGCAGGGCGGCGTTGATACCCGCCAGCAGTCCCTGGGCTCCGGCTTCTTCGTAACCGGTGGTGCCGTTGATCTGGCCGGCAAAGTAAAGCCCCTGAATAAACCGGGTTTCCAGGGTGTGGCGCAGATCCTGTGGATTCAGGTAATCGTATTCGATGGCGTAGCCCGGACGGATGATGTGGGCATTTTCAAATCCGGGAATGGAACGCACCGCTGCCAGCTGTATGTCAAAGGGCAGGCTGGTGGAAATACCGTTCGGGTACAGTTCGTTGGTGGTCAGGCCTTCCGGCTCCACGAACACCTGATGGGAATCCTTGTCGGCAAAACGGTTGACCTTGTCCTCGATGGACGGACAGTACCGGGGGCCGACCCCTTCGATATTGCCGGCAAACATGGGCGAGCGGTCAAAGCCACTGCGGATAATGTCGTGGGTTTCTTCCGTGGTCCGGGTCACATAGCAGCAGACCTGTTCCGGGTGCTCGTCCCGGCTGCCGGTAAAGGACATGACCGGGACCGGATCATCCCCCCACTGCTCCTGCATGACGGAAAAATCCACAGTGCGGGCGTCAATACGGGGCGGTGTGCCTGTTTTCAGGCGTCCCACGTTAAACGGCAATTCCCGCAAACGCTGCGCCAGGGCAATGGATGGCACGTCGCCGGCCCGGCCTCCGGCATGGTTTTGCATGCCGATGTGGATAACCCCGCCGAGGAAGGTGCCGGTGGTCAGCACCACGGTGCGGGCATTGAAGCGGATGCCGGTCTGGGTCACCACACCGGTGACCTGGTCGTTTTCCACAATCAGGTCATCTGCCGCCTGCTGGAACAGGGTCAGGTTGGGCTGGTTTTCCAGCATCTCGCGGATAGCCGCCTTGTAGAGAATGCGGTCCGCCTGGGCCCGGGTGGCCCTTACTGCCGGCCCCTTGCGGCTGTTCAGCACCCGGAACTGTATCCCTGCCTTATCCGTGGCCTTGGCCATGGCACCGCCAAGGGCGTCGATTTCCTTGACCAGATGGCTCTTGCCGATACCGCCAATGGCCGGGTTGCAGGACATCTGCCCCAGCGTCTCGATGTTGTGGGTCAGCAGCAGGGTCTGGGACCCCATGCGGGCCGCAGCCAGAGCGGCTTCAGTACCGGCATGGCCACCACCAATGACAATGACATCGAAACGGGTTGGAAAATCCACGGTTCACCTCGGGAAATGGGGGGATAAAAACTGGGCGGCGAGTATAACCCCTCGCCCGGGAAAATGCAGTCCGGATGTGCAAATTTTAACCAGTCCGGACGTAACAGGAAAGGGCCACAGCACCATCCGGAAGCCAAAGCGCCGAAAAATATCCCTGGTAAGGGTAAGGAAATACCGAAATTTTCGGCTTTTCATAGGCTTGGAAACCTCTCCTGAGAAAAGTTTTCAAGAAAGTTATCCACAGAAACCGGCACCTGTCCAGAGGGACAATTCTAAGAGTAAATTACTGTTTTTATTGATTATTCAATAATTCATTCAGCAATTATCCGTAGCTTGTCCCATTAATTATCCACAATTTTCCCGGCCTGATCGGCTTCCTGCAGCTCCAGCTCCCGGGTAATGGCGTTTGACGACCGGGTGAAACGGGCCAGCAGGTTATACAGCACGGGAATAATCACCAGGGTCAGGCTGGTGGCAAACACCAGCCCCCCCAGAATAACCACGCCGATAGCGGCCCGGCTCTCGGCTCCCGCTCCGGATGCCATAACCAGAGGCACCGCGCCGAAGACCGTGGAGATGGTGGTCATCAGCACCGGCCGGAAGCGCAGTACTGCGCCTTCCAGAATGGCGTCGTGGACCCCGTAGCCCCGGTCCCTGAGCTGGTTGGCAAATTCCACAATCAATATGCCGTTCTTGGCCATAAGCCCCAGCAGCATGATGATGCCGATCTGGCTGTAGATATTGAGACTGATGCCGGACCACCACAGGGCCAGCAGGGCACCGGTGATGGCCAGGGGAACGGAAAGCATGATGATCAGTGGATGAATCCAGCTTTCAAACTGGGCCGCCAGTACCAGGAACACTATGACAAACGCCAGACCAAAGGTCAGATAGATGGCGGCGGATGAGTCCTCGAATTCCCGGGACAGCCCCTGATAGCTGACCCGGGCTTCCGGTGGCAGATGATCCATAGCCAGACCGTTCAGATACTCCAGGGCCGAGCCCAGATCATAGCCATCCGCCAGCGACCCGCTGATGACCACCGCCGGCAGACGGTCGATACGACGCAGATCCGGGTTGGCGCCCACCTCCTGTACCGATACCAGCGCCTGCAGCGGAATCAGATCACCTCCGGCTCGCGGCCGCAGATAGATCTGGCCGAGGTCTTCCGGGGTGGCCCGATCCTGGTCTGCAGCCTGCACGATCACATCGTACTCCCGACCCCTGTCCAGATAGGTGGTGACCTGCCGGGAAGCCAGCATGGTCTGCAGGGTCAGGCCCAGGTCTTCCACGGTAATGTCCAGATCCGCTGCCCGGTCCCGGTCGATGGTCACCCGCAATTCCGGTCGGGTCAGTTCGAAATCAGTATCCAGATTGAGCAGGCCCGGGTTTTCCCTGGCCCGTTCCAGCAGCTCCTCACTCCAGGCCTGAACTGACGGATAGTCCGGCCCCCCCACCACGAATTTCACCGGCTGCTCAAAACCCCGCTGGCCCAGGCCGGGCGGATTCACCGCCACCACCCGGATACCGGCAATCCGGCGCAGCTTGCCCCGCAGTTCGCTGGTGATCTGCTGCTGTTTGGTTACGCGCTGGTCCCAGGGTGCCAGCCCCATGATCATGAAAGCGCTGTCCTCTTCGCCACGAAACCCGACAATGGACAGCAGGCGGTCCGCATCACCGGATTCCATATAGGGCAGCAGCAGCTCTTCGGCCTTGCGCACATAGTGATCGGTAAACTCCACCGTGGCCCCTTTGGGGGCACTGGCGGGCATGATGATGACACCCCGGTCTTCCGTAGGTGCCAGTTCCTGGGGCAGTTTCGGGAACACCACCGCCGCCAGCACCAGTCCCACCATACCGATACCCAGTACCAGCCCGGGCTGGCCCAGGGCCCAGGTCAGCAGGCGTCTATAACCGTTGCTCAGTCCTCCCAGCACCTTCTCGCTGGCAGCCCAGAGCCGGTGACCCTGGGCGGATTCCGGACTGTGCCCGAGCCATTTCGAACACAGCATAGGAGCAAGGGTCAGGGCCACCAGGCTGGACACCACCACCGCAGCGGCCAGGGTAAACCCGAACTCCGCAAACAGGCGTCCAATGTTGCCCCCCATAAATGAGATGGGCACGAACACCGCCACCAGGGTCAGGGTGGTGGCGATAACAGCAAAGGCCACCTGCCGGGCGCCGCGAAAAGACGCCAGCAGCGGAGGCTCACCCTCATCGATACGACGCTGGATGTTCTCCAGCATGACGATGGCATCATCCACCACCAGGCCAATGGCCAGAATTACCGCCAGCAGGGTCAGAACGTTGACGGAAAAGCCCAGAAAGCCCAGACCGATAAAGGACCCTATCACCGAAACCGGGATGGTCACCGCCGGAATCAGGGTAGCCCGCCAGGAGCGCAGGAACAGGAAGATCACCAGAATCACCAGGGCAATGGCAATGGCCAGGGTGGTGATCACTTCCCGGATAGAGGCACGGATGAAAATGGATTCGTCATAATTCTCGCCAATGGACACCTCCGGCGGCAGCGTCTCCCGGATTTTTTCCAGCTCCGCACGCACCGCATCGGAAACCGCCACGGTATTGGCCTTGGACTGGCGGATAATGCCCATACCTATGGCGGTCCGACCATTGGCACGCAGGCGGCTGATATCCGACTCCACCCCCATCTGGACATTGGCCACATCCCCCAGCCGCAACTGATCGTTGCCGTCCCGCCGTATCACCAGATTGCGGAACTGCTCCACGGTGGACAACCGGCCCTCGGCCCGCACCGAGAAATTCCGGGTAGAGGAATCCACCGTACCTGCCGGCAGCTCCACGTTATTGGCCCGCAGCGCCCGCTCCACTTCCGCCACGGTAATATCCCGTGCCGCCAGCCGCTCCTGGTCCAGCCAGACCCGGATGGCATAGCGACGCTCTCCGCCGATGCGCACATCGGCAACCCCGTCCAGCACCGACAGCCGGTCGGCCAGAACCCGGTCCGCATAGTCGGTCAGCTCGGCACTGTCCCAGACATCGCTGCGCAGGGTCACCCACATCATCGGGCGAGCATCGGAATCGGACTTTCTGACCACCGGCGAGTCGGCCTCGTCCGGCAGCTGCCCGGCCACCCGGGACACCGCATCCCGCACATCATTGGCGGCAATATCCACATCCCGGCTTGTGGAAAACTCGATAGTGGTGCGGGATTCCCCCTGGGAGGAAGAGGACTCAATGGAGCGGATACCCTCGATACCGCTGATGGCCCCCTCGATCACCTGGGTGATCTGGGTATCCACCACCTCCGCTGCGGCCCCTGTGTAATCGGTGGATACGGACACCACCGGCGGATCTATGTCGGGATACTCCCGCACCGGCAAACCATTCAGCGCAGCCAGGCCAAACACCACAATGAGCAGACTCAGGACCGTTGCAAACACCGGCCGGCGGATAGACACATCGGAGATGATCACGGCTCAGGACCCCCGGAATCCGGAAAAGCGGTTTTCAGGAAGCACAGTTTCGTCCTCCACCACCTGAATCCTTTCACCACTGCTGAGCCGGTCCTGCCCGGCCACAATAACCGCATCCTCAGTATCCAGGCCGGCCGCCACTTCCACCAGCCCTGGCAGCCTTGCGCCCAGTGTCACCGCTACTCTGCGGGCAATCCCGTCCCGGGCAACAAAAACATAGCTTTCATCGCCCCGGACGATCACCGCCTGCTCGGGAATCACCAGCGCCTGTCGCTGCTGCAAAGTCAGGGATACCGACATGAACTGGCCCGGACGCAGACGGCCATCGGGATTGGCCAGCACGGCCCGCACCGGCAGGGTCCGGCTCAGCTGGTCAATACGGGTACCCAGTTCCGACAGCACTCCGGTAAATGCCCCGTCCGGATAGGCTGCAGAGCGGCCCTGCACCTGCTGGCCCAGATGCACCTGGGCCAGATAGCGTTCCGGAATGGCAAAATCCAGCTCCATGGGATCGGTGGCATCCAGGGTGGCCAGCCCGGTTCCGGCGCTGACATAGGCTCCGACACTGAGATCACTCAGTCCCACCACCCCGGCAAAGGGTGCCTTGATATGGTGATTCTCCAGCCGCACCCGCGCCGCCTGGCGCTCGGCTTGCGCCACATCCACAGCGGTACGCAGTTCGTCCACCTGGGACTGGGCGATGCTGCTGTTGGAACGCAGGCGCTGGGCCCGCTCCAGCTGGCGCCGGGCATCCGCCAGCCGGGCCTCAATAACCTGCAGATCCGCCCGGGCCTGGCGGTCATCCAGCTGCACCAGAATTTCCCCCTGCTGCACCTGCCGGCCAGTCTCCAGATTCAGAGCCACAACCCGGCCACTGACCTCCGCCGTCAGCTCCACCGCATTCATCGCACGGAGACTTCCCACCGCCTGCACCTGATCCCGCACAGTCTGCCACTGCGGCGACAGGGTGTTGACCACACTGGCCGGACGTTCACGGCGATCAGGGCCCGAGGTTTCGTTATCCAGTTCCTGGTAGGTAACAGCGGCCCCGATTGCCAGAACAACCAGAGCCAGTGCGATCAGCCATTGCTTCCACATAGCGCTCATCCAACATCTTTTTTTGTGAATCCGTGTGGTTCCGGAACACCCGGATACCGGGGACACAGGTTCTGACACCATACCCACAGGAGGTTTCCGGAACCAGCTCAGGGTTCTCTCCCAGAGGGTTTTTTGCATGACTTTTACAATTATCCACACCTCCGGGTTCCGGCTCCCGAAGCTGCAGGACCCGGCTCTTTTCTCCATTGCGCCCCGTACCTTGGGGACTGAAGAGCATTCCGCCATTCCGGCCAATTGTCCGCTCTGACAGGGTTACCAGCGGTTTTCGTCAATGGCAGGGGCCAGTGAATCCCGTACAACAGACGGCAATTGGGGCCAAAGCCTCACTCCGAACCCGCTGTCAGAAATATTAAGAGGACTTGTTATGCCGGTATATAAGGCTCCGTTGCGCGACATGAAATTTCTGCTCAATGAGGTGTTCGACTACCCAGGGCATTATGCAGGCCTCAAAAGCGGCGAAAACGCTACCCCGGATATTGTTGATGCGGTGCTGTCCGAGTGCGGCAAGTTCTGTGAGGAAGTCCTGAGCCCCCTGTACCAGACCGGGGACGAACAGGGCTGCAAGCTGGAAAACGGCCAGGTTTCCACCCCCGAAGGCTTCCGGGAAGCCTATGACCAGTATGCCATGGGTGGCTGGCAGGGCCTGTCAGCTCCCGAAGAATTCGGCGGCCAGGGCCTGCCGGCATCCATGGGCCTGCTGAAACAGGAAATGATGGGCACCGCCAACTGGTCCTTCGCCATGTATCCCGGGCTGTCCCTGGGTGCCATGAATACCATCTTCCTGCACGGCAGTGAGGACCAGAAAAACACCTATATGCCGCCGCTGACCGAAGGCCGCTGGGGCGGCACCATGTGTCTGACCGAGCCCCAGTGCGGCACCGATCTGGGCCAGGTGAAAACCCGGGCCGAGCCATTGGCAGACGGTAGCTACAAGGTTACCGGTACCAAAATCTTCATCTCCTCCGGTGACCATGATCTGACCGAGAACATTGTCCACATCGTACTGGCACGTCTGCCCGGAGCGCCCAAGGGCACCCGGGGTATCAGCCTGTTCATCGTGCCCAAGTTCCTGCCCGGCGATAACGGCGGCATAGGTGAGCGCAATAGCGTGACCTGCGGCAGCCTGGAAAAGAAAATGGGCATCAAGGCCTCGGCCACCTGTGTGATGAACTTCGATGATGCCACCGGCTGGCTTATCGGTGCGGAGAATGAAGGCCTGAACTGCATGTTCACCTTTATGAACACCGCTCGCATAGGCACCGCCATTCAGGGTGTGGGCCCGGCGGAACTGTCCTACCAGTGGGCTCTGGATTACGCCAGAAACCGCCGCTCCATGCGCTCCCTGTCCGGCAAGAAAGAGCCGGATCAGGTGGCCGATGCCCTGATTCACCATCCCGATGTCCGGCGCATGCTGCTGACCCAGAAAGCCTTTGCCGAAGGCGGCCGGGCCATGCTGTATTACGCGGCCAGGGTCGCGGACCATATGGTGGAAGCCCATGCTCTGGGAGATACCGGAAAAGCCGAGAGCTACGATGACAAGCTGGGCTTCCTGACCCCTATCCTCAAGGGCTTCCTGACGGAAATGGGTAATGAGGCGGCCAGCCTTGGCATGCAGGTATTCGGCGGACACGGCTATATCCGGGAACACGGCATGGAACAGATTGCCCGGGATACCCGCATCGCCACCCTGTACGAGGGCACCACCGGCATCCAGGCTCTGGATCTGCTGGGCCGCAAGGTACTGCTGACGACCCGGGGCGCGGCGGTCCGGGAATTCACCCTGATTATTGCCAACTTTGCCCGCAAGCACCTGACCGACAAGAATCTGCGCCCGTTTGCGGTGGAACTGCTGAAACTCACGGCCCAGTGGAACCTGCTGACAGTACGGATCATGCTGGCAGCCCGCAAGGACCGGGATATGGTGGGCGCAGCAGCCCATGACTTCCTGATGTACAGCGGCTATGTGACCATGGCCTATATGTGGGCGCGGCAGGCGGCCGTGGCTTCGGACAAGCTGGAAAACGGCGGGGAAGAGTCAGAGGATTTCTACAGGGCCAAACTGGCAACCGCGGAATTCTACTACCAGCGTCTGCTGCCAAGGGCCCAGACCCATGCCGGCAGCATGCTCAGCCCCAGCAAAAACCTGATGCAGCTGGATGCCGACCATATGGCCTTTACCGGGTAGAGTCTGAGATCTGCCACTGATCCCGGGCCACTCCCGGGATCAGTGGCTAGAGGTAACCGGATCTAGAGACCGTATTTGGTTTCAATGGCCTGATAGACACCGGATCTGTGGACTTCCTCCAGCGCCTTGTTCAGCTTGGCGACGATTTTGTCCGAAGTCTCCAGGTTCAGTGCCAGGTAGAGCTTGGTTTCATTGAAGGAAAATACCGGAACCAGCCCTTCCACATCCTGCAGGGACGCCAGATAGGGCCCGGACAGGCGCTCGGAAATCCACAGGTCAATCTGACCCAGCTCCAGACGCTTGGGGTTGAGATCATCGCTATCCAGTGCGGAAACATTGAATCCGCGCTCTTCAAGGTATTTGCTTCTGACGTCGTTACGATAACCGCCAAACACCTTGCCTTTGGCATCTTCCAGGCGCTTCATCTTCATGGTCGAGCCCGGGGGCGCGAACACCGTCCACAGGTTTTTGGCCAGGGGCCCGACCCATTTGAATTTGGGTGCCCGCTCTTTGGTATAGGTGGTGCAGAAAATACCGTGGTTGGGTTTGTTCATGGCCCGGCTATAGCCAAAGTCCCAGTTCCGCAGTTTGATGACGTAATCAAGGTCGGTATTTTTCAGAATGGCTTTCACCATTTCTGTGCACAGACCATCAACGTTATCACCAGAGTGTTCAAAAGCGCGGCCGGTCACGCTCATGTTATAGGGGGGGAAATTCTCGGTATACAGATACAGTTTCTCAGCAGCCTGCGCAGGGACAGACACACCGGTCAAAGCAATAACCAAAGCAACAATGGGGGCCAGCTTGTTCACGGATAATCTCCTAGCAATACAAGTCCTTGTTGGCCAAAACACCGGTTGGCCATGTCCAGATCACCAGTCTAGCTCACGCATATATTGCTTTTTACAAATAAAATGTTTGTTTTCGTAAGAGAAATGAACACATCCCCGGTCATGGACCAGGGATGTGTCTGGTTGTGATGCGCTATCAGAAATCCACTGTGGCCGAGAGCCAGAGCCTGCGACCTTCCTCCACGGTGCCGCCACTGGCCATATTGCGGTAGATATAGACGTACTTGGACGCCCAGCCGTTTACTGTGGTGCCGTTATCGTCATAGCTGTAGCTGCTGCCGGTCAGGAAGTTCTTGTCCAACAGGTTGTAGATGGTTGCAGTCAGGCGCACCTTGTCCGTTGCCTGATAGGTGCCGCCCAGGTGGAACAGGGTGTAGGCACTCAGATCGCCCACGGCATCGTAGATGGCCGCTTCCTCTGCGCTCAGGTTTTCCTCTTTGGCCAGGTAACGGGTACGCTCGCCCCGGTATTCCCCGGACAGCCACAGGTCCAGTTTTGGGGTGGCACTCCAGTTCAGCCGGGCCTGGAGCACATGTTCCGGTGTGTTGGTGAGGGGTTCACCCTGGTTGACACCGCTTTTCTGTTCACTGTCGGTATAGGTGTAGTTGCCGCTCAGGCTCCAGTCCGGGGCAAAGTCCCAGCTGGAAGCCAGCTCGATACCCCGGGTTTCCGCCTTGCCGATATTGGCCAGCTGGTCGTAGGTGCCATCCGGAATCACGGGATCCCCGGTAATGGTTACTTCAGTACCGTCATCAATCTTGTCCCGGATACGGGTGTAGAAGACGGTGGCATTGGCCTTGAAACCATTCAGGTTGTCAAAGTAGGCGCCCACTTCAAAGTTGGTGCTTTTCTCCGGCTCCAGGTCCGGAGTACCAATGGTGAATACCGTGCCCTGCCCACCAACACCATTGATGCCATTGTGCAGGTCATTGATATCCGGAGTTTTATAGCCCTGACTGACACCACCCTTGAAGGTCCAGGAGGGGGCAGCACTCCAGACCAGATAGGCTCGGGGAGTAAAGTGGCCGGAAAAGGCATCATGATCCTCGTACCGCCCACCCAGGGTCAGGGCCAGATCATGGCGCAGGTTCCACTCATCCTCGGCAAACACCGCCCAGGAATCCTGTTTGTAGGTGGTGTCCGCCAGGCCGTCCTTGAGCCGGCTGGCCCGGTACTGGCCACCCACGGTGAACAGATGGCTGTCATTGAGCGGTGTCACCAGTTTGGTGTCAAAAACGGTATCCCGGGATTTCAGCTCCCGGTCATCACCGGCGATCAGGCTGTCATAGGGCGCCGCATAGGCATCCCCGATGGTGCCCGGCAGGGTACGACCAATGGTTTCGGTGACGTTGTAGGTCAGGTCATTGCTCCAGGTGCCAAATCCCAGCTGACTGGAACTGCCCAGGGCAATCTGGTCCCGGTTGAACCTCAGCTCATCTTCATAGCCGTTGGCGGTGCCCGGTGACAGCTCACAGTTCCGGTCATAACCATCCAGGGTTCCCAGCTGGCACTCGTCGTTGTTGTAGACCTGACGCCCCTGCTCCGCATCCAGATAGATTTCATGGCCCTGGGCCGGAACCAGAGTCAGCCGGGCACCAATGTTGTGGTTACGGCTTTCCACCGGTGCCACACCCCGTTTGGTCACTTCGCTGCCGTCGTCAAAGTCCAGATCGGCCGCCTGCCGGTCATACACGCTGCCACGGACCGCCAGCCCCAGAACCCCTTCCATCAACGGGCCACTGGTGTAGAAGCTGGTCTTTCCGGTATCCCCGAAATCCCGGTCTTCCTGGAAAGTGTGTTCCAGGGTCACCGAGCCATTCCACTGGTCCGATACTTTCTTGGTAATAATATTCACCACCCCACCAATGGCGTCGGAGCCGTAAAGAGTGGACATGGGGCCTCGAATCACCTCAATACGCTCAATAGCGGACAGCGGCGGAATAAAGCTGGTGGAGGTGGAATTGAATCCGTTAGGGGTGACATTACCCGGGGAGTTCTGCCGGCGACCGTCAATCAGGATCAGGGTGTACTCACTGGACAGTCCGCGGATGCTGATATTCAGCCCTCCGGTTTTGCCGGTACTCTGGCGCACGTCCACGCCTTCCACGGTTTCCAGGGCTTCGGCCAGATTGGAGAAGCTGTTCTGTTCCAGACTTTCCTGGCTGATGACACTGATGCTGGCAGGGGCATCGGTGATTTTCTGTTCGAAACCGGCCGCCGATACCACCAGTTCATCCAGCTGTACCGGCTGCTGCGCCTGGGCCAGGACAGACCCCGAGAAACAGGTCGTGGCAACCGATACCGCGATTGCCAGACGGGAAGGCTTCAGAACCATAAATCACTCCTTGGAAGCTCGCGCTTGAATTTGAGAAGCGAATGATAATGGTTCGCATTTATTTATTACAGAGTGTTAACCGGAACAAAGCGTACCGCTCTGTGGAACAGACACCCCCGGGCATGGATGTATTCAGCCATTGCATTTCCCGGTTGCCGGTACTAGAACAAAGACAGCACTTTTGTTGGGGATAAAAGGAGGAAGCCCATGACGACTCAAGAGCAGATGCAGGCACTGGTGTACCACGGACCCGGCAAAAAATCCCTGGATTCGGTCCCCAGACCCCTGGTTCAGGAACCCACGGACGCGGTGGTCCGGATTAGCAAAACCACCATCTGTGGCACCGATCTGCACATTCTCAAAGGGGATGTACCGGCGGTCACCGAAGGCCGCATTCTTGGCCACGAAGGTGTTGGTGTCATCGAGTCCGTTGGTGAAGGGGTCAGCAACTTCAAGCCCGGAGACCGGGTTCTGATCTCCTGTATTACCTCCTGTGGCAAATGCGAATACTGCAAGAAACAGATGTACTCCCATTGCGAGGATGGCGGCTGGATTCTCGGTCACCTGATCGACGGTACCCAGGCCGAATACGTGCGCATTCCCCATGCCGATAACAGTCTGTATCCGATTCCCGAAGGGGCGGACGAAGAAGCCCTGGTGATGCTCAGCGATATCCTGCCCACGGGTTTTGAAATCGGCGTTCTGAACGGCGCAGTCCAGCCCGGAGACACAGTTGCCATTGTCGGCGCTGGCCCCGTGGGTATGGCAACCCTGCTGACGGTCCAGTTCTATTCCCCCGGCCGTATCATCATGGTGGATCTGGATGAATCCCGGCTGGCCATGGCCAGGAAATTCGGTGCCACCGATACCATCAACAGTGCCGCTGCGGATACCTGCGAGCAGATTATGGCCTTTACCAAAGACGGCGTGGATGTGGCCATTGAGGCGGTGGGTATTCCCCAGACCTTTGATATCTGCCAGCAGATCGTCCGCCCCGGCGGACACATTGCCAATGTGGGGGTTCACGGCACCAAGGTGGACCTGCAGCTTCAGGACCTGTGGATAAAAAACATCACCCTGACCACCGGCCTGGTCAATACCAACACCACCCCCATGCTGCTGAAAACCCTGCAGGCCGGAACCCTTCAGCCGAAAGGCCTGATCACCCACCGCTTTGACTTCGCAAATATGATGGAGGCCTATGAGGTCTTCGGCAATGCGGCCCGGGAAAAAGCCATGAAAGTGATTATCAGCAAGTAACCGCAAAATCAGGGGCACCCTTGCCGGGTGCTCCTGCCCTTTCCTCGTCACTGGCAGTTCCGGCCGGACCCGCAAAACGACACCATAATCCGATTGACATACGGTTTTCCATATATATGATGCAAGGCATATGTAATGGAGCCCCAGCCATGATCTCCCCACTCATCTTTTACAAATGCCTGGCCGACGATACCCGGCTCAAATCCCTGCTGCTGATCTGCCTCCGGGATGAGCTGTGCGTATGTGAGCTGCAGCAGGCCCTGCAGCTGAGCCAGCCCAAGGTGTCCCGGCACCTGGCGGAGTTGCGCAAATGCGGCATGCTGGCGGATGAGCGCCGGGGTAAATGGGTCTACTACAGGCTCAACCCCCAGTTACCGGACTGGGCCAGGGGCGTTATCTCCGACACCGCTGCCCACAACCCGGAATACCTTGCCGACAGCCTGGAGCGTCTCGCCTGCTGCCCCGGCGAAACTTCCTGTAACCCATAACGCCGTCACCGGCATCCGCAATCTGCTGGAAGGATAGTGATGAACATCACCGATTTGTCTTTGCCCAATCTCGATGAAAGCCAGTTCCAGGTGCCGGACATACACCAGTTCAGCCGCACCGGCTCCCAACACAAGCCCAGATTTCTGCTGCTTTACGGCTCCCTGCGCCAGCGCTCCTTCAGCCGGCTGGTTATTGAGGAATGCGCCCGCCTGCTGATACACATGGGCGCCGAGGTGCGGATTTTCGATCCCCGGGACCTGCCCCTGCCGGACAGCGAAAACGAGGACCACCCCAAGGTCCAGGAACTGCGGGAACTGGTCATCTGGTCGGAAGGCCATGTGTGGTGCTCCCCGGAGCGCCACGGTTCCATGACCGGCATCATGAAGGCACAGATTGACTGGATTCCCCTGTCCATAGGTGCGGTCCGTCCTACCCAGGGCAAAACCCTGGCGGTGATGCAGGTGGAAGGCGGCTCCCAGTCCTTCAATGTAGTCAACCAGCTGCGGGTGCTGGGACGCTGGATGCGCATGATCACCATCCCCAACCAGTCCTCGGTAGCCAAGGCCTATATGGAATTTGACGAAAACGACCGGATGAAGCCCTCGCCCTACTACAACCGCATCGTGGATGTGATGGAAGAGCTGATGAAATTCACCCTGCTGACCCGGGACAACAGCGCCTATCTGGTGGACCGCTACTCGGAGCGGGTGGAAAGCGCCGAGCAACTGTCGCAACGGGTCAATCAGAGATCCATTTAACCACCACAGGAGAACGCACCCCATGGGATTGTTTGAACGTTACCTGTCACTCTGGGTGGCACTGTGTATCGCAGCCGGTGTACTGTCCGGCAACCTTATCCCCAGCCTGTTCACCGGTATTGCCGCCATCGAATATGCCCACGTGAACCTGGTGGTTGCGGTACTGATCTGGCTGATGATCTATCCGATGATGATCCAGATCGACTTTTCTGCCCTCAAGGATGTGGGGAAAAAACCCAAAGGCCTGGTGCTGACCCTGGTCATCAACTGGCTGATCAAGCCCTTTACCATGGCCGCCCTGGGCTGGCTGTTTTTCCGGATACTGTTCGCCGACTGGGTCGATCCCCAGTCCTCCGGGGAATACATCGCCGGCATGATCCTGCTGGGTGTGGCCCCCTGTACCGCCATGGTTTTCGTCTGGAGCCAGCTTACCAAGGGCGATCCCAACTACACGCTGGTTCAGGTGTCGGTGAACGACATCATCATGATCTTCGCCTTTGCCCCCATCACTGCGTTTCTGCTGGGCATCAGTGACGTCCAGGTGCCCTGGGAAACCCTGCTGCTGTCGGTGGTGCTCTATGTGGTGTTGCCGCTGATTGCCGGAGCCCTCACCCGCAAACGCCTGGACCAGGGTGATGACCACGGGCGCCTGAACCGCTTTGTTTCCAGGCTCAAACCCTGGTCGGTTATCGGGCTGCTGGCCACCGTGGTCCTGCTGTTCGGTTTTCAGGCCCAGACCATTCTCGACAAGCCTCTGGTCATTGGCATGATTGCCATTCCCCTGCTGATCCAGACCTACGGCATTTTCGCCATAGGTTACCTGATGGCCCTGCAGCTGAAACTGCCCCATAACGTTGCCGCACCGGCGTGCATGATCGGCACCTCCAACTTCTTTGAACTGGCGGTGGCGGTGGCCATTTCCCTGTTCGGCCTGCATTCGGGGGCAGCCCTGGCCACGGTGGTGGGCGTGCTGGTGGAAGTACCGGTGATGCTGTCACTGGTGTGGTTCGCCAACCGCACCCGGCACTGGTTTACCCCATAATCCCGTCAGGTTTTTCGCAACCCACAAAAAAGGCCGCCATAATGGCGGCCTTTCTGATCCGGAACACCTAGTATTTCATGGGTTCGGGTCTGGGTGTGGAATCCGTGCTCGGCGGCAGCACCGGGTAGCGGATTTCCGGCACCTCGCCGGTCAGGGTTTTCAGGAAGGCAACAATGGACTGGACCTCGTCTCCGGACAGTTCAGCACCCAGCTGGGCCGTGCCCATGACCGCCACCGCTTCTTCCAGGCTCCACACAGCACCGGAATGGAAATAGGGAGCGGTGAGTTCAATATTGCGCAGAGGGGCCGCCCGGAACACATACTGGTCTGATGCGGTCTCGGTCACGGCAAAGCGGCCCTTGTCCCCTGTGGGCAGAATATCCGCGCCCGGTTTGGTGACCAGACCAAACGGGAAGTAGTCCTGACCACCGAAATTGACACCACCGTGGCAGGCGGCGCAGCCCTTGTCCATAAACAGGGCCAGACCTTCTGTCTCCTGTTCATTCAGGGCCTTGTCATCACCACGCAGATACTTGTCAAAGGGGGCGTTGGCGGTGATCAGGGTAGCCTCGAACGCCTCAATGGCGGTGGCCATGTTATCGAAGGTGACCGGGTCCTCCTGACCAGGGAATGCCGCCTGGAACCGGCTCACATACTCTGGCATGCTCCTGAGGGTGGCCTCCACCCGCTCCGGGGTACTGCTCATCTCAACACCGGCCTGAACCGGTCCCTTGGCCTGCTCCGCCAGGTCAGCCGCACGACCATCCCAGAACTGGGCAGCATTGAACACCGCATTGAACACCGTGGGGGCATTCCTGGGGCCTTTCTGCCAGCCGTGGCCAATGGAGGTGGGCAGATAGTCGTGGCCGCCCATACCGACGTTGTGGCAGGTATTGCAGCTGATCAGATGACTGGCCGACAGACGGGGTTCAAAGAACAGCATTTTCCCCAGCTCCACCTTGTCTTCCGTCAGTTCATTGCCGTCAATGACCGGCGGATACTGGGGCACGGCACTGAACAGATTATGTGCCCTGTCCCTCAGTTCATCGGCACCCGCAGTTCCCGCCATCACACCCAGTGTGGTTGCCAAGGCAACAGAAATTATTTGCGCTCTCATCATGGGCTCCTTTCCCTATTCATAACCTGTATTTCAACTCTAACAAATGGGTAATTTTTGCAGAATGAACAGGCCGATGAACGGCGCGCTGATCGCTCACCAAATTGACGCCCATCAAAGAGCACTGAAAGCCACCCCTTCACCCCTGGGTTCCGGCCTTGTTTTTGCAGGAAAAACTGTCAATCCGATGGCCAGGGAAAGGTATGGATTCAGGTGTTGTTCAGCTTCCGGCGGATGGCGTCTGCAGCAGTTGTTTCCGGTACTGGCGCGGGGTCATGCCAAACCAGTCCCGGCAGGCCCGGTTGAAGGCGGACTGCTCGGAATACCCCAGCAGGCCGGCAATCTGGCTCAGTTCCAGATTGGGTTCCCGCAGATAGTTTGTGGCCAGTCTCTTCCTTTCATTGGCCAGCAGCTGCTCATAGCTGGCACCTTCAGCGGCCAGCCGGCGCTGCAGGGTTCGTTTGTGCATGGACAGATGGGAGGCAATGGCGGCACTGCTGCACTGGCTGGTGGGCAACAGGGTATTGATAAGCCGGGTCACGTCTTCTGACAGGGTCTCGGTATTGGGTGTCTGCTGGGATGCCAGATAGCGCTCCGCCAGCTCCCGGGTCTGGTGATCGGCGCTGGACAGGGGCAGTTCAAAGGCGGAAACCGGCAGATGGAAGCCGCACCAGCTTTCATTGAAATGGGCCGGACAGGCAAAGACTTCCCGGTACACCTGCTCATCGGCACCCCGGGCATGCATGAAGTGTACGCTGTAGGGCCGGAAATTATCCCCGCACAGCAGCTTCATGACCTGCATGGAATTGGCCAGACTCAGTTCATAGGCCTGGGGGTGATAACCGCCGGCACTGACATCATCAATGCGGAATTCAAAGCGGATACTCGGGCGCCCGCCGCTGGTCTCCAGGGTGTAGTTCACCCCCAGGGCCGGACTGTGCAGATGCAGGTAGCGGGCAATACTGCTGATGGCCTGACCCACGGTGTCGGAGCTGCGGGCAATAACGCTGATCGGCCCGAGAATATCCATGCCCTGGAACTGCGCCAGTTTCAGACCAAACTCCGGGTAATCCAGCGCCCTGGCAGTGTCGTCAAAGAGTGCCGCCACATGGCTGTACACCAGAAAGGATGCGTCATCCCGGAACTGTGCCGGCGGAATCTGGTAGCGGGCCAGCAAAGGCAGGGGGTCACCACCCTGGTGGCGCACCAGGTCGTCATAGCCCCAGAGATTGGTTGCCCTGATCAGACTGGTCACAGCCCTCCCCCGTTGTTCTTGTTATGGAATCCGTGCATCTGAGACCCGGATATCCGGGAAAATCAGGGCGTATCTGTCGCGATTTGTTAAAAACATGTCCCGATTTGTCAATATTGTCAAGCCGGGGTTCTGGGATAGTGGTAGTCGCTGAACAACAAAACCAAAAACAGGAAACAGCAATGACCAGCCCCCACTACGACATCATCATCATTGGCGCCGGCCTCTCCGGCATTGGTACCGCCTGCCATATAGCCCGGGAGTTTCCCGACAAGAGCCTCGCCATTCTGGAGCGCCGGGACAATCTGGGCGGCACCTGGGACCTGTTCCGCTACCCGGGTATCCGTTCCGACTCGGACATGGCCAGTTTTGGCTTCAAATTCAAACCCTGGTATTCCAACAAGGTGCTGGCCAAAGGCCATGCCATCCGGGACTATGTGGCCGAAACCGCCCGGGAATTCCACCTGTACGACAAGGTGAAGTACGGCCTGAAACTGACCACCGCCAACTGGTCCTCCAGGGATCAGAAGTGGACCGTCTCGGCACGCAGGGAAGCCTCCGGTGAAGATCAGACCTATACCTGCAGTTTCATGGTGAACTGCGCCGGTTATTACAATTTTGATCAGGGCTACCGCCCCCATTTCGACGGTGAGGAATCCTTTCCCGGGCCCATCATTCATCCCCAGCAGTGGCCGGAAAACTTCGACTACACAGGTAAAAAGGTGGTGGTAATCGGCAGTGGTGCTACCGCCATCACCCTGGTGCCCGCCATGGCGGAAAAGGCCGCCAGGGTCACCATGCTGCAACGCTCCCCCAGCTACATCATGGCCATGCCGGATACCGACAGCATTTCCATGGCACTGAACAGAATCCTGCCCAAAAAATGGGTGTTCAACCTGGCCCGCAGCCGCAACATCCTGTTCCAGAGGGCCCTGTACCTGGCCTGCCAGCGCTGGCCCGAATTCATGCGCAAGCGCCTGCTGGCACATATGCACAAACAGGCCCCGAACATCGACATGCGCCACTTTACCCCCAGCTACATGCCCTGGGACCAGCGCCTGTGTGCCGCCCCGGACGGCGACTTCTTCGCCAGCCTGAATTCCGGCAAGGCCGACATAGTGACCGACCATATCGAGGCTTTCGATGAAACCGGCATACGGCTCAAATCCGGGGAACATCTGGATGCGGATGTGATCGTTACCGCCACCGGGCTGGATGTGCAGCTGATGGGCGGGCTGGAACTGCAGATTGACAGCAAACCGGTGGACCTGCCCAAAAAGCTGACCTACAAGGGTATCCTGATTCAGGACGTGCCCAACTACGGCTGGATTTTCGGTTACACCAACGCCCCCTGGACCCTGAAAAGCGACATCGGCGGCCAGTACCTGTGCCGGCTGTTCCGGCATATGCAGAGCCATGGCCTGACCGTAGCCACTCCCGTGGACCGGGCCCACAGCCTGAGCGATACCGGCATGCTCGACGAGTTTGCACCCGGCTATATCAACCGGGCCAAAGACAGAATGCCCCGCCAGGGCAAACAGGCGCCCTGGAAAGTGACCATGCACTATGGCAAGGACAAGGAAACCCTGGTCAATGAACCGGTGGATGACGGCCTGCTGGAATTTGCAGGCCCAGATGCCGCAACCCGCAGCGAGCCTGCGCAGCCGCTCAAGGCTGTCAGCTGATCCCCCTTGACCCCCAAAGGAACAACCATGACCAACAACAACAGCAAACCGCCGGTACTGCTGGTACACGGCATGTGGAGCGACGAGAACACCCTGCACGAGGTTCACCAGGCCTTCAGCGAGCAGGGCTATGAGGTGCAGTCCCTGCGCCTGCCCGGCCACTGCCCGAAACAGGAACACACCCCCGCCAGCAAGGCCCGGCTGGCCCGGACCCGGCTGCAGGAATACGTGGACCATGTGGTGGCCCAGGTGCGGGCCTTGCCCCGGGCGCCGATTCTGGTGGGCCATTCCATGGGCGCCCTGCTGGCCCAGCTGACAGCGGCCCGGGTACCCTGTGAACGGCTGATTCTGCTGTCATCCGCCGCCCCCGCCGGCATCTTTGGCCTGAGCTGGCCCGCCATCCGCACCCTGGGCCGGAACATGCTGCGCTTCCCCCTGTGGACAAGTGTCACTGAACTGAAGCTGGCCAATATTCAATACGGTGTTGCCAATGCCCAGAGCCTGGCCGTACAGCAGGAAATTCTGGCTGGCTGCACCTACGAATCCGGCATGGCTACCTTCCAGATCACCCTGGGCAGCTTTATGCCCCGGCGGGCCTTCTCCCGGGTGGATACAGACCGGATACAGTGCCCGGTGCTGATTATCGGCGGCACCGCCGACCGGATCACTCCCATTGCCATTCAGCGGCGGATCGCAGAGCGTTTCGGTGAGCGCTGCCAGCTGGTGGAAATTCCCGGGTGCTGTCACTGGAGCGTTGGCGGCAAATACTTCCCGCAGGTACGTACGGCCCTGCTGGACTGGCTGGAAGGGGAATCGGAGCAATCTGTGGAAACGGCTATGGCGGGGTAAGAAAGATACGGCAGCCAGCCCCATTCGGGACCGGCTGCCAGAGGTCATCAGCTGGGCAGATACTCCTTGCCCCAGCCCAGACCGGCAATACCCTGTTCGATCATCTGCTCGATCTCCTGATCGCTGTAGCCCACATCCGCCAGTACCGCCCGGGTGGAATGGCCGAAACGTTCTGCCGGTGTGAAGGCGCGGATAGTCGCCTCCGCCGGACGGATCGAATAGTGATCCACCTGGGTAATGCAGTGGCCACTGGGGTGATCCGGGTAGATGGAGAAGGCAAAGCTGCCCAGCTCAGTACCTGGTGTACCATCCGCTTCCCGGCTGTAGGTTTCCCGGAGATGCTCAATGGACTGGGGCACAGCCGCCGCAATATCAGCGTCCTGCAGAACCCGGGCCCAGTAGTCTGCCGGAGCGGCCGCCAGCGCCCGGGTCAGGAATTCGCCCTTGTCACCGGCTGAGGAGATGCCCGCCAGACCTTCCACCTGCTCCAGTCTGGCCAGATCCGAAGGCGCCGCATCGATGAAGATCCAGCCCTCAGCGGTCGGGTAGAAATGGGACAGGGGGTGATTACCCAGGGCTTCCCGGCCTGATGGCTCGTCAAACGGTGCCCGGCCCTCGTAATCAAAGGCAAAGGGTGCCTGGGCCAGGTTGGTGACCGCAGACAGGGAAGTTCTGGCCCGGGACGTCTCGCCGGTCCGATGCCTGCGGTACAGGGCCACCGCCATTGCCAGACCACCGGCAAAGCCGCAGTTCACATCCAGGGTACCCAGGTGGGCGTGCTCCTCCGGGGTTTCCGGACCGCCGAAACGGCTCATGATGCCGCTGTTGGCCTGAATGATATCGTCGTACCCGATGTAGTCGGTTTTGGGACCCCGGCGCGGTCCGCCCAGGCAGTCCAGCCGGCAGAAAATCACTCCCGGATTCACCGCCTGCAGGCTTTCGTGGTCCAGCCCCAGGGGCTTCATCTGCCGTTCCGGCGCATTGATCACCACAATATCCACAGACTGTACCATCCGGTTGAAGGCTTCCCGGCCCTGCTCACTGGTAATATCCACCAGGGCGCTGGCCTTGTTGACACCGGTCTGGAAGGTGAACAGGGTGCCGATCAGCGGGTCGTACAGGGGGGTGACCGGGTCCAGCTTGATGACTTCCGCACCGAAACGGCTCAGGAAGGCGGTGGAATGGGGGCCGGCGATAACGTTGGTCAGATCCAGAATGCGCACCCCGTCCAGCCAGCCTTTGCCGCTGGCCGGCTGAATGTCCTTTCCAGTGGGCCGGGAAACATCTTCCCCGGCGGCAACACCCGCCAGTTCCGCCAGCGCTTCGTCAACACTGACATTGCGCCGGGGCCGCGGCTTCAGCATGTGTTCGCCGATGTCTTCCAGCCAGGCAATGGGGCCGCCCTGTTTCATCCGCCCGTATTCCGGATCGTCCACTTCCACAATCAGACCGGCGGCGTTGGTGTGTTCGTCGTTCACCCATTCCCGGGTAGTGCGGTGGGGCGCGCCGGGAATCTGGCCTTCGCCGAACAGCCGGCCCCACTCCTCGGAGGTACGGGTAAGGAACGCCTTTTTCATCTTCGCGGAAATGATATCCGCCCACTTTTTCGGCAACGGGTAGACACCGATGGAGGTTTCACCGTCCCACTCGGAAACCGGCATATGCAGGTCCCGGACTTCCGGCAGACCTTCGGCCACCAGTTCGTCATAGATACCCAGAAGTTTCAGGGCCCGTTTGGCGTGATTGCGGTGGGACGGGCAGACACAGTAGAACATGCGGCCGTCAGCGCATTCATAGGTGCGGTAGAAGGGGTCCAGATATTCCTGCAGCTCGTCGTAGCTCAGGTCCATGGGGATGTTGTTGGCCTTGCGGTGCTCGATTTCCTCTTCCCGCATGGTCTTGTAGCGCTCAGGCAAGCCGTCGATCACATAGGAGTTGTAGGACAGACCTTCCATCAGTGCCGCAGCTACCGGCACTTCGATGCTGTCTCCACGGCCGGTTTTTTCCCGCTCAAGCAGGGCCAGGACCACGGAACTGGCAGCCAGGGACACCGCGTAGGAAGAGCCCAGGGGCAGTGGTGAAAAGCTGGGGTTCACCCCCATCAGCACCCGGTTGAAGCCCATGTCGGTAAAGGCACCGCAGGTGGCAGCCACCACCGCTTCCGTGGCTTTCCATTCCTTGCGCAGGTCATCGTTACTGGCAAAACCGGGAACTGACAGGGTAACCAGTTCCGGCCGCTGTGACCGCAGCTGCTCGAAATCAATGCCCAGTTTTTTCATGACGCCGGGGCGGAAGCTTTCAATCACCACATCCGCAGCCTCGATCAGTGCCAGAGCCTGGGCCCTGCCGGCTTCCTGCTTGAGATCAATACGGACACAGCTCTTGTTACGGTGCAGCACCGCATTGGCCGGATGATCCCATTGCGGCCCCTCGGGGGGATCCACATGCACCACGGTGGCACCGAAATCTGCAAGGGTCATGGCCACAGCCGGACCGGCAATCTGCTGTCCGAAATCCACCACACGTACACCTGCCAATGGCAGCCTGGTTTTGTTGTTCATAGCAGTCTGTCCTACCTCATTTTTATTGTTCCAGCGCCGGCACGGAATCCGGGGTGCTGGATTTGGGCCTGGGGGTTGTCGAGCGCAGCGTCTCGATTGCGCCAATGGTAGGGACAGAAATGGCCGTCAAACCAGCAATAAAAAATGACCCTTAGACCCTGTTTTTTTTATGGCAGACAGGCCGGCACCGGCGCCATAAAAATATTTATGCCTAAGGGTCATTTTTTATTGATTCATTTTCCTATTGGTTTCTGCCCAAAATACTGTCACTTCGATTCTGCGGGCAACACCGGCCGCACAGCTCTACGGACAGGGCTCACAACAACAAAACAACGAGGACGAAGCATGAATAACAAGTACGACAATATTCTTGTCCCTGTAGATCTTGCCCATGACAGTTCATGGCGCAAGGCACTGCCCGAAGCCGTAGAGTTCGCACTGCGGCACCAGTCCCGGCTGCACCTGATGACGGTGGTGCCGGATGCAGACATGCCCACCATCGCCATTCATCTGCCCGATGATATCGACCAGAAGATCCGGCAAAAGGGTCAGCAGGACCTGGAGGCCCTGTCGCAACAGCAAATCCCCGACTCGGTCACCGCCAACCTTGTGGTCGCCCAGGGGCGGGTGGACAAACAGATACTCAGGGTTGCCGCCAATGTGGATGCCGACCTGATCATCATGGCGTCCCACCGGCCCAAGGCCAGCGACTATCTGTTCAGCGCCAATGCTGCCTATGTAACCCGGCACGCCGCCTGTTCGGTCATGGTGGTACGTGAACAGCAGGGGGGATGCTGATATGACTGACCTGAAAAAGATGCGTAATGAGTCGGGCCTGCTGATGGGCACCAACTCGGTGATGGCAGTAGGCTCTGGACTGCTGGTACTGGCCTTTGTGCTGTTCACCATTCTGCTTCCGGAGCTTGCCAACGAGGTGTACAGCTCCATCAAGAGCTTTATTGCCACCGACCTGGCCTGGTACTACGTGGGCTTCATGAGCTGCACCCTGTTCCTGTCGATCTGGCTCATTTTCAGCCGCTATGGCGATATCCGCCTGGGCAAGGATACGGACCGCCCGGAATTCAGTAACTTCTCCTGGTTTTCCATGCTCTTCGGGGCCGGTATAGGAATAGGAATCCTGTTCTGGAGTATTGCCGAACCCATCTACCATTTTCAGTCCAATCCGCTGATCTCCGAGAGCCAGCAGCAGACTGTGGAAGCGGCCCAGGTGGCCATGCGTATTGCCATCTTCCACTGGGGACTGCACGGCTGGGCGCTGTTTGCCCTGGCGGGGCTGATCCTGGCCTATTTCGCCTATCGCAAGGATCTGCCCCTGTCCATCCGCTCCAGCCTGTACCCCATCTTCGGTGACCGAATTTACGGCCCCATCGGCCATATTGCCGACATGCTGGCAGTGTTCGGTACCGTCTTTGGTATCGCCACCTCTCTGGGACTGGGCGCACAACAGATCAATGCGGGTCTGAATTACCTGCTGGGTATCGAGGTATCAACCAGTACCCAGATCCTTCTGATTGTCATCATTTCCATTATTTCCACCGCCTCGGTCATGACCGGTCTGCACAAGGGCATCCGCCTGCTCAGTGAGCTGAACATGCGCCTGACAGTGCTGATCCTCGGGCTGTTTCTGGTGGTCGGCCCCACGGCCTATGTTCTGGGCGCTCTGGTAACCAACCTGGGTGACTACCTGGTACATGCGGTGGAACTGGGTTTCTGGGTAGATCCGGATCCTGAAAGCCAGTGGCAGGGCTGGTGGACCATCTTCTACTGGGGCTGGTGGATTGCCTGGGCACCTTTCTGCGGCATTTTTATCGCGCGCATTTCCAGAGGTCGTACCATTCGCCAGTTCGTTCTGGGTGTGCTGATAACCCCCACCCTGCTGGCAACCATCTGGATCACCATTTTTGGCAACACCGCCATGTTCCTGGAGCTGTTCGGTGACGGCGGCGTGGTTGCTGCAGTCAACAAGGACACCACCACAGCCCTGTTCGCCACTATTGAACTGATGACCAGCAGCGAGCCTCTGGTAACGCTTCTGTCCAGCATCTGCACCATCATGCTGGTGACCTACTTCGTGACCTCTTCGGATTCCGCCACCCTGGTGATCTGCACCCTGATCTCCATGGGCGAAGAGCATCCGCTGGCCCGGTACCGGGTGTTCTGGGGTGCGGCAATTGGTGCCTCGGCGGCAGTACTGCTGCTCGCCGGAGGCCTGAAGGCCCTGCAAACCGCCTCGGTGGTGGCAGCCCTGCCCTTCTCCTTCATCCTGATCATGGCCATCTACGGGCTGTTCAAATCCCTCAATGAGGAGGTTCTGCCAGCCCGGGAAAGATCCCGTTTGTGGAACCGGAACAAAGGCCTGAACCCGGCGCGGGAGCTGCCTGACACAGCCCCTGCCAGCAACAGTCTGTAAACCGAACTCTGACACACTCACAACCTGCGGCCACGGGAGTGACCGCAGGCAACAAGGAGCGATCATGTCTACTCAAGTGATTCTTCCCCGGATAATGCAAGTTGGTGACGGGGCCGCAAATCAGGTACCGGATGTTCTGGCCAGTCTGGGCTGCAGCCGTCCCCTGATCATTACCGACCGGATGATGGTGGAGCTGGGCTATGCCGGGCGCATCCAGGCCTGCCTGGCGGAACACAGCCTGAACGCTGATGTGTTTGCCGATACCGTGCCGGAGCCGACCGTCAGCTCCATCAGCGCGGGTGTGGACAAGGTCCGTACCGGCAACTACGACTGCATTATCGCCCTGGGTGGCGGCAGCCCCATCGACAGTGCCAAGGCCATCGGCATTCTGGGCAAGTTCGGCGGTAACATGCGGGACTACAAATTTCCCCGGGTGGTCAATCAGGCCGGCCTGCCCATTATTGCCATTCCCACCACCGCCGGAACCGGCAGTGAGGTGACCCGCTTCACCATTATCACCGACGAAACCAACGACGAGAAAATGCTCTGCGTCGGTGTGGGCTTCATGCCGGTAGCGGCCCTGGTGGATTTCAGCCTGACCCTGAGCCTGCCCGGACGCACCACCGCCGATACCGGTATTGATGCCCTGACCCACGCCATGGAGGCCTATGTCAGCAAAAAGGCCAATCCCTACAGTGACAGCCAGGCCCTGTCCGCCATGAAGCTGATCGGCCCCAACCTGCGCCGGGTCTACCGGGACGGCTCCGACCGGGAAGCCCGTGAAGCCATGATGCTGGGTTCCACCCT
The DNA here is from genome assembly GCA_041591245.1 of Marinobacter sp. GTDB lineage: Bacteria > Pseudomonadota > Gammaproteobacteria > Pseudomonadales > Oleiphilaceae > Marinobacter. The sequence goes on along the minus strand of JBFHSI010000003.1, from coordinate 12,883 downwards.
GGCCGGTGTGGCCTTCTCCAATGCCTCTGTGGCCCTGGTGCACGGCATGAGCCGTCCCATCGGTGCCGCCTTCCATGTGCCCCATGGCCTGTCCAATGCCATGCTGCTGCCCGCGGTCACCGAATATTCCATCCCGGCAGCACCGGAACGCTATGCCGACTGCGCCCGAGCCATGGGAGTGGCCAGCGAAACGGACGATACCGGAGTGGCCAACCGCAAGCTGCTGGATGAACTGCGGGCACTGAACGACGAACTGCAGGTGCCTACCCCGGCCCAGTTCGGCATAGACCACGACGAATTTCTGCAACTGATGCCCACCATGGCGGAACAGGCTCTGCAGTCCGGTTCCCCCGGCAACAACCCCCGGGTTCCCGACGCCGACGACATCATCGGCATCTATCGCAGCTTGTGGTAACCGCAGCCATCTTTCACTATGACCCGGCATATGCCGTTTCTGAACAACATTTAAAACAACAGAGGAAATGAATATGAATACTGTAGGACACCTGATCAATGGCCAGATGCGGACCGACGGGGAACGCACCCAGCCGGTGTACAACCCGTCCACGGGAGAAGTGTCCGGGCAGGTAGCCCTGGCCTCCCGCAGCACTGTGGAAGAGGCCATTGCGGCGGCCCAGGCGGCGTTCCCGGAATGGCGTGCCACTCCCCCCATCAAGCGGGCCCGGATCATGTTCCGCTTCAAGGAACTGCTGGAGAAAAATGCCGACCGCATCTGTGACCTGATTGGTCAGGAGCACGGCAAGATCCGCCACGATGCCATGGGCGAACTGCAACGGGGCATCGAAAATGTGGAGTACGCCTGTGGTGCCCCCGAGCTGCTGAAAGGTGAGCACAGCCGCAATGTGGGTCCGAACATCGATTCCTGGAGCGAGTTCCAGCCTCTGGGTGTGGTTGCCGGCATTACCCCGTTCAACTTCCCGGCCATGGTGCCTCTGTGGATGTACCCGATGGCCCTGGTGTGCGGTAACTGCTTTGTCCTGAAACCCTCGGAGCGGGACCCCAGCTCTACCCTGCTGATTGCCCAGCTGCTGCAGGAAGCCGGCCTTCCGGACGGCGTGATGAACGTGGTCAACGGTGACAAGGAAGCGGTAGACACTCTGCTGGAAGACAAGCGGGTGCAGGCTGTGAGCTTTGTCGGCTCCACTGCCATTGCCGAGTACATCTACAGCAAGGCCGCCGCCAACGGCAAGCGCTGCCAGGCTCTGGGCGGTGCCAAGAACCACGCCATCGTAATGCCGGATGCGGATATGGACAATGCGGTCAACCAGCTGGTGGGCGCCGCATTCGGCTCATCCGGTGAACGTTGTATGGCCCTGTCTGTGGCCGTCGCCGTTGGCGATGCCGCGGCCGATGCCCTGGTCAGCAAGATGACCGATGCCATGCAGAACCTGAAAGTGGGCGCCTTCTGTGACGCCGGCAATGACTTCGGCCCGGTGATTACCCGCCAGCACCAGGAAAAGGTTGTGGGTTACATCAACAGTGCCGAACAGCAGGGCGCCACCATCGTAGTGGACGGCCGCAATCCCCAGGTGGCCGGTTATGAGGATGGTTTCTTTGTGGGCGGCACCCTGATTGACCGGGTCACACCGGATATGACCAGTTACCGGGAAGAGATTTTCGGCCCGGTGCTGCAGGTGGTTCGTGTCAACACCATGGAAGAGGCCATGACCCTGATCAACGATCACGAGTACGGCAACGGCACCTGCATCTTCACCCGGGACGGAGAAGCGGCCCGGTATTTCACCGACCACATCCAGGTGGGCATGGTGGGCATCAACGTTCCCCTGCCGGTACCTGTGGCCTACCACAGTTTCGGTGGCTGGAAGCGGTCCCTGTTTGGCGACCTGCACGCCTATGGTCCGGACTCGGTACGTTTCTACACCCGCCGCAAGGCCGTCACCCAGCGCTGGCCCTCTGCCGGTGTCCGTGAGGGTGTGGAATTCTCCATGCCCACCATGAAGTAGCTCCCCTCAACAGCGGTCCGGACGGACTGTTGGTCATTTGGCAGTACCCCGCCCGGGGTGCTGCCCTTTTTCTGTCACCTCCCCGCCTGTTTCCGCTAGACTGCGAATTTCCGGAACCGCCCAGTGTGCAACTCCGGCCCCCCGGGGTTCAGTAACCTGTCCCGGAAACCAATAACAACAGGGTGTTGTAATGAAAAAGAAACTCCCGCCGCTGAACTGGCTCCGGTCCTTCGAGGCCACTGCCCGCCATTTAAATTTCACCCAGGCCGCAGGGGAACTCAGCCTGACCCAGGCCGCCATCAGTCAGCAGGTGAAAGGACTGGAAACCCAGCTGGGCATGATGCTGTTCAAACGCCTGCCCCGGGGACTGGAACTGACGGATGCGGGCAAGGCCTATCTGCCAGTAGTGCACGAATGCATACGCCGGCTGACCACCGCCACCGACGAGATCTTCGGCCAGGGCAAGTCCCGGGTACTGACCCTGCGCTGTAACCTGGTGTTTTTCACCAACTGGCTGGCCCCCCGGTTTCACCGCTTCCGGGAACGCTATCCGGACGTGGGTATCCGCTTCACCAGCAATATCTGGGTGGAGGAGGACAGCAAGGAATCCGATATGGAGATCCGCTATGGCAAAGGCCAGTGGCCGGGCCTGGAAGCGGACCGGCTGACCTGGGACAACCTGTTTCCAGTCTGCAGCCCCAGGTTGGCGGATGGCCTGCAGCCCCCGGAAAAACCCGAGGATCTTGGCAACTACACCCTGCTGCATGTGATCGGCTACGAGGAAGGCTGGGGCTACTGGCTGGACCAGACCGGATATTCAGCCACAAAATGCCGCCAGGAACTGCAGTTCGACACTCTGATTTCCGCCCTGGAAATGGCCCGCCAGGGTGCCGGCATAGCCCTCGGACGCAGCTCCCTGGTCGCGGACCTGATGGCCCGGGGAGAACTGGTGTCACCGTTCGACCTGCCGGTTGCCACCGCAGAAGCCTTCTATCTGGTACGCCCGGAGCACAAATACATCCACCCCCACGCGGAAATCTTCCGGGCCTGGATGATTGAGGAGGCTGGTGCCACACAGGATTCGGCAGATTCGGGTTAAAAAGAGCTCCAGCGTTCTTCAAAGAAATCCAGAAATACTTGTATACGCGCAGACAGGGCCGTATTCCGGTAGTAGACGGCATTGACCAGTTCCCTTGGGTTTGGGCTGATCAGATGATCGCCCAGCAGTTCTACCAGATTCCCCTGCTCAATATCTTCGCCAATCATGAACCGGGAAAGGTAGGCCAGTCCATTCCCCTTCAGGCAAAGCTGACGAATCACTTCGCCGCTACTGGCCCGAATGCTTGGCTGAACCCGCAGGCCCTGCCCCAGATACCAGAAGTTCAGTGCTTCCGGGGCGGTAAAACCAATGATGTCATGGTCTCTCAAGGCATCCGGGGAATCGCAGTTGCCCCGCCGTTTCAGATAATCCGGGGAGGCCACCACCGATAACGGGGAACGGGCGATTGGGCGGGCATGAAGGGAGGAGTCTTCCAGTGGTCCAATCCGGATGGCGACATCGATCCGCCGCTCCAGCAGATCCACAATCCGGTCGCTGGCGGTCAGCTCCAGCTCAATATCCGGGTAGGCATCCCGAAACGCCCGGACATAAGGCACGACCTGGTGCAGCAAGAATGGATTGGCAGCATCCACTCGCAACCGCCCTGCCGGCCGCTGTTTGCGGACGGCGAGCAGTTCTTCGGCGTCTTCCAGAGCGGCCAACCCCCCACGAACCTTCTCGATAAACAAACGCCCTTCCTCAGTCAGGCCCACTTTCCGTGTGGTGCGGTTCAGCAAGGTGGTGTTGAGGCTCTGCTCCAGCCGGGTTACCGCACGGGACACCCGGGTGACGGACACCTCCAAGTGTTCCGCCGCTGCACTGAAACTGCCAGTGTCGACCACCGACAACAGGAAATACAGATCATCTGCCCGGCTTTTCATTTCAAATTCCGCAAAAGTGTTTTTCAAAAATCACTGTTTATCGCAAAAGTATGCAGCTGCACACTGGGCACCGTCAATTATCCCCCCACGGAGAAACGCTATGCCCATTGCTCTCTTTGCGCTCACCCTGAGCGCCTTTGCAATCGGAACCACCGAATTTGTTATTGTCGGACTGGTTCCAACCATCGCCCAGGACCTCGGCGTTACCCTGCCGTCCGCTGGCCTTCTGGTCAGCCTGTACGCCCTGGGTGTCGCTGTTGGAGCCCCTGTATTAACTGCTCTGACGGGGCGCTGGAATCGTAAATGGGTGCTGCTGTCCCTGATGAGTCTGTTCATTGTCGGCAATGTACTTGCCTGGATGGCCCCCAATTACGCATCACTGATGACGGCCCGAATCCTGACCGGGCTGGCTCACGGTGTGTTCTTCTCGATTGGTTCAACGATTGCGACCAGCCTGGTTTCGAAAGATAAAGAGGCCAGCGCTATTGCCATCATGTTCACCGGGCTGACCGTGGCCCTGGTGACGGGTGTGCCTTTGGGCACCTTTATCGGACAGACCTTCGGCTGGCGCGCAACTTTCCTGACAGTAGCAGCCCTGGGGGCCATTGCTCTGATCGGTAGCGCACTGCTGGTGCCGAAAAATCTCAAGAAATCAGCGCCTGCCACACTCCGCCAACAGCTTGAAGTCATCACCCATCCACGGCTGCTGCTGGTGTACGCCATGACCGCCGTTGGCTATGGCGGTACCTTCACGGCCTTCACCTATCTGACACCCATTCTGGAGGATGTCAGCGGATTTGCGTCTGGCATGGTAAGCCTGCTGCTGCTGGTTTACGGCATCTCTGTGGCCACCGGCAATATCTGGGGCGGCCGGCTCGCTGACCGCTTAGGGCCGACCAAGGCGCTGTACATCATTTTCGGTGGGCTGGCCGCCATCCTCTTTGTGCTCACCTTCACGGCCTACAATCCAATTGCCGCAGTTATCACCTTGCTTGTTTGGGGAGCCTTCGCCTTCGGCAACGTGCCTGGCCTGCAGGTCTACGTGGTTCAACTCGCCGAGCGTTATACCCCCCATTCCGTTGACGTTGCATCCGGATTAAACATCGCTGCATTCAATATCGGTATTGCCGGCGGCGCCTGGCTCGGTGGACATGTGGTCGAGGATATGGGGCTGATGAACACGCCCTGGATTGGTGGTGTGATCGTACTGAGCGCACTGCTCCTGACCCGGATTTCTTCAACACTGGATAACCGCGAACCGGCTACGGCCTGATCCATCAGAGGCCTCCCGCAAGGGGGGCCCGTTGAGGTGTTCTATGACGCTTTCAAAACTGACCGCCGGCCCCCTGACCATTGGGCTGGAACTTCCGCTAGACAACGACTGGACCCAGGATGGCCAGCGCCAACGTATGCTCGACAAGCGGCCGTTTGGTGTGCCGGATCTCAGCCAACACCAGTCCCTGGCCATGCAAGCGGACGAACTGGGGTTCCGGGCACTGTGGATCCGGGACGTGCCCCTTTACGACCCGTCATTCGGCGATGCCGCCCAGGTATTCGATCCCCTGGTGTACCTGGGTTTCCTTTCCGGGGTCACCAGGAACATTCTCCTGGGTACCGCAGCCATTGTTCTTCCCCTGCGCAACCCCTGGATCGTCCGCAAATCCGCTGCTTCGGCTCAGGCCCTGAGCCAAAACCGTCTATTGCTTGGCATTGCAAGCGGTGACAGGCCTTCCGAATACCCGCTGTTTGCTGCGGACTATGAGACTCGAGGCCAGGACTTCCGTCACGGTGTCGAAATACTCACCGGCAAACAGGACCACCGGCTGGCCCCCGGGCAAGCCATTCTGCCCGAAACGCAACCACCGCCACTGTTATCCGCCGGCTTGTCCCAGCAATCCCCGGAGTGGATTGGTGAGCATATGAGTGGCTGGCTGGCCTACCCGGGGACGCCAGAAGAGCATATGCGCCGGGTGGCACTCTGGCGGAATGTGGCCGGCGACAAGCCTTATGTGTCGTTTATCCATCTGGATTACCTGGACGATGCCAAAGCACCACGCCGGCGACACCCGTTTGGCGTGCAGACCGGCCGGGATGGCCTGCTGCGGGAACTGGAGGAGATGCAGAGTGCCGGTGTGAACCACATCGGCCTGCATTTCAGACGCAACCAGGCGCCGGTTGCAGACACCCTGATGCGGGTGGCAGAGGACATTCTTGGAGTATTTCATGAGACACCCTGAACAAGTTTCCGCCTGGGTCCTGGTTGCAAAGGGCCAGGCCACCCAGGCCCTGCAATGGCAATCCCTGCAGAATGATCTGAGTCCGGGCCCGGACGAGGTGGTTGTCCGCAACGAGTTTATTGGCCTGAATCCGGTGGACTGGAAAATGATCCGGAACTGGCCACCCTTCTGGGAGCAGGGGCATATACCCGGTGTCGATGGTGCCGGCAGGGTTTGCAAGGTGGGCTCGAAGGTTACGGGAATCACTCCCGGCCAGCGTGTCTGCTACCACCAGGACCTGCACAGGCCTGGCAGCTTTGCCAGTCACACAGTGGTCAGCAGCAAGGCGTTGCTGCAGGTACCCGACACCCTGCCCCTGTCCACCGCAGCTGCGCTCCCGTGCCCCCTGATGACGGCCTGGCAGGCCATTGAAAAGATCCCCCATCGCCCTGATGCACAGGTTCTGATTACCGGTGCCGGCGGCATGGTTGGTCGCTTTCTGGTGCAGCTGGCGGCAAAGCGCGGCTTCAGGGTAACGGCGATGGCTTCAGCCCGACACGCTGCCACACTGCGTCAGCTGGGCGCACAGGCCGTGGTGGACTGGGCAGCTCAGGGTAAGCCGGGGCAGTACTTTGCGGTTTTCGACACGGTAAATGCTGAGCATGCCGCAGGGCTGACAGATCAGATTGAGGCAAACGGACATATTCTGTGTATTCAGGACCGCCTGGATAGCCCGCCGGTGCCTGCCTTCGACAAAGCCCTTTCCATTCATGAGGTGGCCCTGAACGCCCTGCACTGGCTAGGAAGTGAACGCCAGTGGCAGGAATTTTGTCGCGCAGGAGAGCAGCTGCTGGCTATGGTTGCACAGGAGCGGCTGAGCCTTCCGCCTCCGCACATCGAACCGGTTTCTGAACTTCCGGCAGCCCTGGAATTGACGACCACACTGGACCGTCCGTTAAAGACGGTCATTGATACCCGTTATCTTCCGAACAAGGAGTAAACCATGACCACAGTAATTCCAAACCCCGGCCTGGGTACCTTCCGGCTGCAGGGCGACGCCCTGAAATCGGCCGTTACAGAAGCCCTGGATCTGGACTTCCGGCACATAGACACTGCCCAGTTCTACGACAATGAAGCAGAAATTGGCGAGCTGCTGGCAACCGCCGATGTGGCCCGCGCTGATCTGTTTCTTACCACCAAGGTCTGGCACGAAAACCTGGCCAGCGAGAAATTTATTGCCAGTGTCAGGGAAAGCCTTGCCCGACTGAAAACGGATTATCTGGACCTGCTGCTGATCCACTGGCCTTCACCGGAAGAAGCGGTCCCCATGGAGGAATACATTTCCGGATTGCTGGAGGCCAGAAAACTTGGCCTGACCCGACACATTGGTGTCTCCAATTTTACGATCCGGCAGCTCCGGCAGGCGATCGACATTGCCGGGCCGGGGCAGATTCTCACTAACCAGATTGAAGTTCACCCCTACCTGCAGAACGAGACTGTCGTGAATTTCTGCCAGCAACAGGGCATTGTGGTGACGGGATACATGCCTCTGGCTGTCGGCAAGGTGCTGGAGGACTCCACGCTCGCAAGCATTGCCGGGAAGCACGGTGCCAGTATTCCCCAGGTAGTACTCGCCTGGCTGAAGCACCGGGACATAGTTGCTATTCCCTCATCAACCAAACGTGTACACCTGGAAGCGAACCTGAAGGCTTTTGAACTGAGCCTCTCCGAAGAGGATTTGTCTGCCATCAGAACACTGGATCGCAATGAGCGGATTGCGAATCCCGACTTTGCGCCCGAGTGGGATTGATACACTGCTTTTGGGGTACCCTCCGGGTACCCCTTTTCACCAATCCGAGGGGTTGGAGCGAATCTGTCACCGGTTCGGTGCCTGCATCCCGCCACCGACCATGCCAAACTCGACCTCGTTCACCGTACAGAATACAGAAACCGGCTCCTGTTCCAGGCGCTGGAACAGCCGGTGGTATTCGGTTTCAGTCATCACCATAACCACCTTCAGGGGCTGCTCGGACAGGTCATAGAGATTGACCACATGCACCTTACCGTCGTGCCCCACCCCTTCAAGCCCACTGCTGACCGTCGCCCCTTTCAGGCCCAGATCCCGGGCAAGATCCAGCAGCCACTGCCCCAGGGGCTGGTTACCGATGGTGCAATCCTGGCGCGTGAAGAAAGTTACCTGATAGCCCTTTTCCATCATGTCTTGTCCTCTGGTTACTGATCCGTGTGAATTTCCGGGCGCACAGACATACCTACCCGCAGTTGCGCCACCTCGGACTGCTGCCTGTCGATTCGGATACGCACCGGCAGGCGCTGGACTATCTTGGTGAAATTACCGGTGGCATTGTGGGGCGCCACCGGTGAGAAGCTGACTCCTGAGGCCGGCCCCAGGCTTTCCACGGCTCCCTTGAACTCAATGCCCGGCAGGGCGTCCACCCGGAAAGTCACTGGCTGGCCAGGGTGAACCTCTGCCAGCTGGGTTTCCCGGTAGTTGGCCTCGATATACAGGCTATCCAGGGGCACCAGGGTAATCTGGGCCTGGCCGGCGTGCACGTAACCACCCTGTCGCACCAGCCGTTGCGCCACTATTCCAGAGACAGGTGCCGTTACCTGGGTCCAGGAAAGTTCCAGCTGTGCCCGGTCCCGGCGCGCCTGGGCCCCCTGCAGGGCAGCCCGGGCCATATCCAGCTGGGACTGCAGAACAGCGGTCTGTTTGAGAGCACCCTGCAACACCTGCTCATCCCGTTTATGGATTGCCGTCTGCACATCCAGTGCCACCCGGGCCTGCTCGTGATCCTGCTCCGTGCCAGACCCATCCCTGGCCAGACTGGCAAAGCGCTTCTGGTCGGCCCGGGCCTGCCGGAGGTTGGCTTTGTCCACCTGCAGTACTGCTTCCGCCTGGCTAATGGTGTTGCCGTGGGCATCCAGCAGGGCCTGAATGCGCTGGATATCCGCCTGGGCTGTGGCCACATCAGCCTCGCTCTGGCGCAGTGCGGCGGTCAGATCCCGGTCGTCGATGGTGAACAGCAGATCCCCCTTGTCCACCGGCTGATAATCCTGCACAGCCACTTCGCTGACCACCCCGGAAATCCGGGGCGCAACAGCGGTCATATCCGCTTCCACATAGGCATTATCGGTGGCCCTGATTGCTCCGGTGCCGGCTCCGGTATAAACCAGTACAGCGGCAACAAGAAGCAGAAGGATTCCCGCTGTCAGGACGACTCGTCTTTTGTTCATCAGTTCAGACCTTTTTCGTTCAATCAATTATCTATGGGTTCAACCTGCCTGGACGGCCGGCGCTTCGGGAATCCGGGGTGCCGGAATGTATTTCAGGCATAGCACCAGGGGAATCAGCACCAGCAACAGCGCCATCAGGATCAGGAAAATGTCCGCGCTGGCCAGCACTGCCGCCTGGGTGGAGACCACCTGAGCCAGTCCGTTACTGGCAGATGAGGCCGGATTGTGGCTCAGCCACAGACCGGCGTGGTTGAGCAGCATGTCAGAATGGAAACGGCTGCGGTCTACCGTCAGCTGGCCAACAAAGGCCCCACCCAGCAGGGTTCCCAATGCCCGGATGGTGTTGACGATGCCAGCCACAAAGGGGCCTTCCATCGGCTGCACCACGCTGGTGGAAAGGAACAGCAGGCACACCACGGCGATTGGCTGACCGATGGCCTGCAACACCTGGGACCAGAAAAACTGCTCCACCATCCACTCACTGGTAATGCGGGACGCCATCAGACAGCCCAGCGCCATCAGCCCCAGCCCCAGGACGAACAGGTAACGGGCATCCATCCAGCACCGGTACAGCAGCAGAGCCACCACCGAGCCCAGAAAAAGCTGCGGCACACCGATGAACAGACCCAGCGCAGTCATCTGTTCCAGCCGGAAGCCCTGTAACTGGGACAGAACCGAGACCGGCACGCTGACCCCGGCGGACATGGCCACCAGCAGGCAGAAAAACACCGTAAATCCCAGACCCAGATTGCGCCGCTGCAGCATCTGCAGGCGTATGAAAGGTGCCGGATGCCGCCATTCACTGATCATGAACAACAGGGTCAGTATTCCCCCCAGCCCCAGCAGCAGGCAGATCAGGGATGAATGCAGCCACTCCAGGCGCACCCCCTGGCCAATGCCAATGGCCAGCAGTCCCAGGCCAGGTACACCCAGGGCCATCCCCAGCCAGTTGCCCTGTTTCAGCCGGGGCAGTGCCGGCGGCGAGGCCGGGATGCCGTAATACACCAGCCCTGCAGCCACCAGTCCCAGGGGAATCACCTGCCAGTACAGCCAGTTCAGGGACATGGGATCTTCCACCAGCACCGCTGCCAGCCACACCGACACATTGGGCGACAGGGTGGCGGTCATGGCGTAGAGCGCCAGCCCGTGCAGGCGGATTGGCAATGGCAGGAAACGCAGGGCCGCCGTCATCAGCAGCGGAATCAGTGCCCCGGCGAACACGCCCTGCAGCAGGCGCAGGCCCGCCAGCAGCTGAAAACTGCCCACAAAAGGCATGACTGCCGCCAGCGCCACCATCGCCAGTAACATCGCCAGGTGAAACCGCCGCAGGGAGAAGGTGATGGCAAACCAGGCGGCAAAAGGCATGGCGATCAGTTCCCCGGCGGCGTACAGAGTGCTCAGCCAGGTGCCCTGGTCATAACCCAGGCCCAGCTGGCCGCGGATATCCGCCAGCGCCAGTCCGGGTACGCGGCTGTTCAGTCCTGCGGTCATGGCCGCCAACAGGACGCCCAGCAACCCCAGGGCCAGACGCAGGTTGAAAACAGGCGCCGGCGGTGCCGGTTGCGGTGTGGAAGTCTCAGTCACGGTAGCCTCCCACCGTTTTCTCTTCAGCACGGCTTGCTGTGCTGGATACCGGCTCCATTTCCGGGGCCAGCTGATCAGACCAGCCGCCACCCAACGCCCGGTAAAGACCCACCACCGACAGGGCCGAAGCGGTAGCCGCATCCGTCTGCGCCTGTTCCCTGTGCACACTGGCCAACTGCGCCTGCAGAACCGCAATACGGCTGGCGTAACCATGCTGACGGGCCCTGCGCACCGCCTCCAGGGCCCTTTCGGTGTCCACTCTGGCCTGCTCCAGTGCCTGATAGCGACGCAGCGCCTCCCGGTACTCATGCATGGCATTGTTCACCTCATGCCAGGCACCAAGCACGGTTTTCCGGTAGCCAATGGCCGCCGCTTTTTCACCGGCCTCGGTCAGCTCCAGCATCCGGCGCAGGCGACCGCCCTGAAAAATGGGCAGATAGAGCGACGGCCCCAGGGCAAAGGTGCGAGATCCCCAGCTGCCGAAGTCGGCGCCTTCTATTGCCTCCAGTCCGGCACTGAGGCCCAGAGTGATGCGCGGATAGAAATCCGCCCGGACGGCGGCAATATCCGCCGTGGCGGCCTGCAGTTCCGCTTCCGCCGCCAGAATATCAGGGCGCCGGCGGGCCAGCTCCGAGGGCAGTCCCACCGGCAGCTGTTCCGGTAATTCCGGCAGGCCTGTGCCCACCACCAGCTGTTCATTGAGTGCCTCCGGCGTCCTGCCCAGAAGCAGTGCCAGGGCATTCATCAACTGATCCCGCCGGGTTTCCAGCAGGGGAATCTGCGCCTGGGCAGTGGCCACTGCCGCGCGGGCTGAGGCAGTGTCATAGTCTGTCGCCACCCCCTGGGCTCTGCGGCTCTGCTGCAGACTCAGCAGGTCGCGGTTGATCCCGAGCGCCTTGTGCGCCAGTTGCAGCTGCTGCTGAACACCCCGCAGCAACAGATAGGTACGCGCCAGCTCGGCGGAGACGGAAACCCGGGCCCCCGCCAGCTCATACCGGCTGGCCAGCAGACGCTGCCCGGCGGCGGCAGTACGCTTGCTCAGCTGCCCCCAAAGATCCAGCTCCCAGCTGGCACCTGTGCCCAGATTCCAGTAGTCACCGGGATCCGTGGGCGCCCCCAGCGCCGCCATTCGGGAAAACTCACTCAGGCGACTACGGGAATAACCGGCCGAGGCATCAATCTGCAGACCCTGGGCTGACGCGACCAGCCCCAGCCGGGCCTGGCTCTGTTCAACCCGTGTTGCCGCCAGTTGCAGATCCAGGTTGCCGGTGGCCAGCTCGCCCTCCAGACGCGCCAGCTGGTCGTCATTGAATAACCTCCACCAGGCCGGGGGCACGGGTTGCTCCGACAGGGCTGCCCCATCCCCAAGGGATGCCGCAGCCGGCTGTTCCAGCTGAATATCCGCAGGAGGTGCCGGATCGGGCAGAAAGGCACAGCCCCCAAGCAGGACAATCGAGACCATCCACCCCAGATGAACGGAACCGGACCGGACTGAAGAATAATCTGTACTGTACCGTTTAGTACTGTTTCGCTTTACAGAAACAGCCTGACCATTATGTGCGCCCACAAAACACCTGTATGGTTATTCTGAATTAAAGAATTAGAGCTATTGAGGAAGGATGGAGTCGAGTATAAACCGATCGGTACAGTTTATGTCAAGTACTGGTTCCGGTATAGTGTTGCCGTTGACCCCTATTCACAGGCAGGTGATCCCTTGAGCCAGACAAACAACACAGACGACAAGTCCCTTCGTGTCCTGAAAGCCGCCTCCCGGATCTTCCTTGAGCACGGCTTCAGTGCCGCCACCACAGACATGATCCAGCGGACTGCCGGGGTGTCCAAGGCAACGGTCTATTCCCGTTA
>JBFHSI010000002.1:0-44268 GCA_041591245.1 Marinobacter sp. | reverse complement strand
GTGGTGGTGGACAGGGAGCCGGTGGGGGCAAGATAGCCGGGCACCAGGCTCAGCAGGTTGGCCATGGCAATAAACAGAAACAGGGTGCCGACAAAGGGCAGGTAGGCGCCGGGTTTCTGATGGCTGACCTGAGCTATCTGGTCATGGATGCCGGTCACCAGCACTTCCAGCAGGTTCTGCCAGCGGGGAATTTCCGGCTTGTCGGAAAAGCGGCGGGTAATCAGCCAGGAACCCAGGGTCAGCACCGCCATCACCACCCAGGTATAGAGGATGGTGGCGTTCAGGGAAAAGCTTCCCCATTGCCAGTAGATCAGGCTGTCCGGTGATATGGTCATGGCTGTGCCACCTCCCGCCTGGCGTTCAGGTCCCGTATCCGCCGGGCCGCCACAAGCCGGGGTAGGGTAAAGCCGGCGGCGGCAGTCAGCAGGGCTCCGGGGCCGCCATAAAGGGTCAGGGCATAAAATCCCGCCAGGGTCAGCCCCAGACGCAGGAACAGGCTGGTGAGCATCAGCATTGCGGGATGACGGGCGCCGGGCAGTCTGTTTACGGTGAGCCAGAGCCCCCAAAGGAAGGCGCAGCCCAGCACCAGACCGCAGCCGAAAAAGCTGCCGTAGGTGATCAGAACAGAAAGCTGTGGCAGGGATTCAGTCACGTCCGTTCTCCTGTTTTATCCAGTACCAGGCATTCAGACACCCCAGGGCAATGCCGATGATCAGCAGGGTCAGAGTCCAGGAAGCCTTGCCCGGCCAGCGCTCATCCAGCCAAAGGCCAATGGCGATACCGATCAGGGTGGGGACCGCCACCGACCAGCCCACCAGGCCGAACATGCCCAGCCCGAACCAGGCGGTGCGCTCGCCGTTTTCCCGCGCCAGCTGCCTGCGCCGGACCTTGTGTTTCACCCGCTTGCCCAATTCATCCGGGCGCTGATTCTGGTCAGCCATGAAGCTCCTCCTGGAGATTCAGAAAGCCCCGGAGAGTACCGGCTTCCAGCCGTGCCAGAGCGGTCCGGGCCTTGCGCTCGTGTTCGTCCAGTTCCAGAAACTGCTCTTCAATCAGGTTCTGGAGCTGGCTGATGTCGGTCCCGGTCACGCCCCGGTAGGCAGAGACGGAAACCTCCGGGCCACATTTCACCAGTATGCCCCGGTCGATGGCGGCAAATCGCTCTTCGCCGTCCAGGGTATGGAAGCTCAGCAAACCGGGAACCAGGGCAGCCACGAAATCAATGTGCCTGGGCAGCAGGCAGAATTCTCCGTTCAGCGCTTCCGCCACCACCTTGGTGACCGGCATATCCACCAGCACTTCGGTGGGCAGAAGTAGCTTCAGGTTCATCTGTCCCTGTACCGGCGTGCTAGCTGGCATGGGCTGCCTCCGGGCTCAGGGCTTCATCAATATCCCCGATCATGTACAGGGCCTGTTCGCTGGTGTTCTCGAATTCGCCGGCGAGAATACGCTCGCAGCCTTCGATGGTCTTGGCCAGGGGCACCAGCCGTCCGCCCTTGCCAGTGAACTGGCCGGTGGTGAAAAACGGCTGGGTCAGGAAGCGTTCCAGGCGCCGGGCCTTGCTGACCGTGGCCCGGTCTTCCCGGGACAGCTCCTCCATGCCGAGCATGGAAATGATGTCCTTGAGTTCTTCGTACTCGGCCAGGGTGCTGCGAACCTCCTGGGCCACCCGGTAATGGCGTTTGCCGACGATTCCAGGCGTCAGCATCTTGGATTCCGTCTGCAGCGGGTCAACAGCCGGATACAGCCCCTGGCTGGCCCGTTTCCGGGACAGCACTATGGAGGCGGTCAGGTGGGAGAATATATGGGTGGCGGCCGGATCGGTAAGATCGTCCGCAGGCACGTAGACCGCCTGTACCGAAGTTATGCTGCCACTCCGGGAGCTGCAGATGCGCTCTTCCAGTTCTGCCAGTTCCGTGGCCAGGGTGGGCTGGTATCCGACCCGTGACGGTATCCGTCCCATCAGTCCTGATACCTCGGTGCCTGACTGCACAAACCGGAATACGTTGTCGATCAGCAACAGAACATCCCGTTTCACCACGTCCCGGAAATATTCCGCCACGGACAGGGCCGCATGGCCGACCCGGAAGCGGGCTCCGGGGGGCTCGTTCATCTGGCCGTAAACCAGAATGGCTTTTTCCAGAACCCCGGATTCCTTCATGGAGCTGTACATTTCCTCGGCTTCACGCATGCGTTCGCCGATACCGCAGAACAGGCTGATGCCCTCATAGTTCATCGCCATGTTGTTGATCAGTTCGTTGATCAGTACGGTCTTGCCCACACCGGCACCACCGAACATGCCGGATTTGCCGCCGCGCTCCATGGGCGCGAGCAGGTCAATGGCCTTGATCCCGGTTTCGAAGACTTCGGTGCCGGTGGTGCGATCGGACAGGGGCAGAATAGGGCGGTGCAGTGGCCATTTTTCCCGGGTGGCGATGGGCTCGCCATTATCCACCGGTTGACCGAAGACGTTGATCATCCGCCCCAGAAGGGCGGTGCCGACGGGAACTTCCAGGCCTGCACCGGTTGCCTGTACCGGCATGCCCCGGCACAGGTGCCGGGTTGAATTGAGGGCAATACAGCGGGCGCTTGTGGTATCAAGGTGGGTCTGGACTTCCAGTACCACGCGGCCGTCCGGGCCAGTCCTCAGCTCCGAGTTCCGGGGCGGAAGCGGAGGAGGGAACCGGACATCCACAACACTGCCTCTGACCGCAGTTACTTCACCGGGATGGCCCGGCTGTTGTCCGGTGTGGGTATTCACCATGCTGCTCCTTGACGGGTTTAGCTCCTTTGGTACCAGGTCCGCTGGCGGCGGCTGGCGAGAAAAACGCTGCAGGCCTATAGCATTATCCTTTTTCAGCTTGTCGGACTTGATCTGTGGCAAGGTTGCCCGGTTTGCGTGCCCTTGCCACAGTTATACAGAGAGCAGACCCGGCTCCGGAGTTCCCGGAAACTGCAGGATCTACCACATCAGGTCATCGGGAATTTCATAGCCTGCGTATGGATCATCCTCTCCCACATCGTCTTTGGTGCGGTCGTGCAGAACCACCACAGCGGACTCATCCCGTTCCATGATTTTTCTGGCCACAGCCTCGGCCACTATCTCGTAGCTGTCATTGACGAAAACAATGGCCAGCCGGCCCCGGGACAGCTGGTCCACCATGGTGTCGTCCACAAAGATCTTCTTGATCTTTTTGTCGTGGACAAACTGGTAGGAAGTCTCGCCTCGGCTGCGGTCCAGACGGTTGGTTTCCACCAGCTGGCGGATCTGGGCCTGGATGGCTTTCTTCTCGGCTTCACGCTGGCGCTGGAGATTGAGCTGGCGGTCGCGCTCCGCCTTTTCTTCCCGGGCCTTGCGGGCACGGATTTCCGCCTCGTTGACAGGGGCAGCCCCTTTCGGTTGCTGTTTGCGCTGCTTGCGTTTTTCACTGCGAATGGCCTTGGCTTTCTTTTCGTCGGCCAGGCCGGCCTTCAGTAGCTGATCCTGTAGGGACGCCATCAGTAACTCCGTTAATTGATTGCAAACTCTGGTATCCTGTTGCCGTAGTATACGCCCTCAGTTTTGCCTCCATAACCAGCTTTTTTCACGGATTCCGGGATTTTCCAGATATGTCTTCCTTCAATGAATACGGTCTTGCACCTGCCACCCTGTCAAACCTCAAGCAGCTGGGCTTTGACGAACCCACCGGAATCCAGGCTGCGGCGCTGCCGCACTGTCTGGCAGGCCGGGACGTCATTGCCATGGCACAGACCGGCAGCGGCAAGACCGCAGCTTTCGGTATTGGTCTGGTGGAGAACCTGCGCCCCAGGGTGTTTGCGGTGCAGGGACTGGTGCTGTGTCCCACCCGGGAGCTGGCGGATCAGGTGGCCAAGGCACTGCGGGAACTGGCCCGGGCCCGGGACAACGTCAAGGTGCTGACCCTGTGTGGCGGTGTGCCTATTGGCCCCCAGATAGGATCCCTCAGCCATGGCGCCCATATTGTGGTGGGAACTCCGGGGCGGATTCAGGACCATCTGCGCAAGGGCACCCTCAGGCTGGAGCGGCTGGCAACCCTGGTTCTTGATGAGGCGGACCGGATGCTGGATATGGGGTTTCAGGATGCGGTAGAGGATATTCTTGGGCAGACTCCCAAATCCCGTCAGACCCTGATGTTCTCCGCTACCTGGCCCGATGCCATCCGCAAGCTCAGCAGCCACTATCAGAAAGATCCGGTGGATGTGCGCGCGGAAGCCGGCACCAGCAATCCGGATATCCGGGAATGTTTTTATGAAATCGCCCCGGGCTCCAACACTCAGGCGGTGATGGCGCTGCTGTCCAGGCATCAGCCGGCGTCCTGCATTGTGTTCTGCAGTACCAAGCAACAGTGTGACGATATGGCCGGGGAACTGCGTGATCATGGCTTTTCTGCCCTGCCGCTGCACGGGGACCTGGATCAGCGGGAGCGGGACAGTGTGCTGGTACGGTTCGGCAACCAGAGCTGTCAGGTGCTGGTGGCGACAGATGTGGCCGCCCGCGGGCTGGATATCAAGTCTCTGCCGCTGGTTATTAATGCCGAGCCTGCCCGGGACCCGGAAATTCATACCCACCGGATCGGCAGAACTGGCCGGGCCGGGGAGCAGGGACTGGCGGTCACCCTGTGTACGCCGGCCCAGGGCCACAAGGTGAACCGACTGGAGGCCGGGCGCAATCAGCCGGTACAGTGGGGGCAGACGGAGGATCTGATGGCAACTCCGCTGGCACCTGTGGTGCCGGTTATGGAAACCCTGTGCATAGCCGCCGGCCGCAAGGAAAAAATCCGTCCGGGGGATGTGCTGGGCGCCCTCACCGGTGAAGCGGGCATTCCGGGAACGGCGGTTGGCAAGATTGATCTCTTTGATTATCAGTGCTTTGTGGCTATTGACAGAAAACAGGCCCGAAAGGCTCTGAACCGGCTGGAAAACGGCCGGGTCAAGGGCCGGAAAGTGCGCGTCCGCTGCGTATGAGAACTGCAGACCGCTGCCCTTTGCAGTCTGTAGCTTCGGAAACCCCGTATGGCAATTTGCTTTCCGGTTGCCCACAGGCACTGAAACCGGTAAATTACGCAGGATTTTTCCTCCCGAATGGTTCGAAGACTGTCGAAAGGCCCGTACCTGGTGCCTGCGCAGCCACATTTCGGGGAAATCACACACACCAAAACAGGTAGCTATTCGATATGAATGAGCTGATGTCACAAGCCGTAGAGCTGATGATTGCTGGTATGGGATTCGTGTTTGCGTTCCTGGTAGTACTGGTACTCGCGACAGTCCTGATGTCCTGGGTGATCACCCGGTTTACGCCGCCAGAGCCGGCTACCCCGGCCAGAACACCAAGTGCGCAGCCGAAACAGGCCCAGGTAGATCCTGATACCGCCGAGGCCATCAGGCAGGCAATCGCACAATTCCGGGCGCGCCACAAGAAGTGATCCGGTAAAAAAATACCAGAACCTTTAAACAGAAGGCTGACACGATGACTGACACAAAGAAACCGCTGGGGATTACGGATGTTATCCTGCGTGACGCCCACCAGTCCCTGCTTGCCACCCGGATGCGGCTTGACGACATGCTGCCCATTGCCGAGAAACTCGACAAAGTCGGTTTCTGGTCTCTGGAATCCTGGGGCGGGGCGACCTTTGACTCCTGCATTCGCTATCTGGGTGAAGATCCCTGGGAGCGGATCCGCGAACTGAAAAAAGCCATGCCCAACACTCCGCAACAGATGCTGCTGCGTGGTCAGAACCTGTTGGGTTACCGCCATTATGCGGATGATGTGGTTGAGCGGTTTGTCGAACGTGCTGCCGAAAACGGTGTGGACGTTTTCCGTATTTTTGATGCCATGAACGACCCCCGTAACCTGGAAACAGCGATCCGGGCGGTACGCAAGACCGGCAAGCATGCACAGGGCACCATCTCTTACACCACCAGCCCGGTGCACACCATTGAAATGTGGGTCGATCTGGCCAAGGAAATCGAGTCCATGGGTGCGGACTCCATCGCCATCAAGGACATGGCCGGTCTGCTCAAGCCCTATGTGGCGTTTGATCTGGTCAGCCGTCTGAAGAAAGAACTGAAAGTGCCTGTGCACATGCAGTGTCATGCCACCACCGGCATGTCCACCGCAACCGCCATCAAGGCTGCTGAAGCCGGTATCGACAATGTGGATACCGCCATTTCCTCCATGAGCATGACCTATGGCCATTCGCCCACGGAAGCGGTGGTTGCCATTCTGGAAGGTACTGACCGGGATACCGGCCTGGATCTGGGACTGCTGGAAGAAATCGCAGCCTACTTCCGGGAAGTGCGCAAGAAGTACGCGAAATTCGAAGGCAGCCTGAAAGGTGTGGATTCCAGAATCCTGCTGTCTCAGGTGCCGGGTGGCATGCTGACCAATATGGAAAGCCAGCTGCGTGAACAGAATGCCGCTGACAAGTTTGATCAGGTGCTGGAGGAAATTCCCCGGGTTCGTGAAGACCTGGGCTACATCCCTCTGGTTACCCCCACATCCCAGATCGTGGGAACCCAGGCGGTACTGAACGTGCTCACCGGTGAGCGCTACAAGTCCATCTCCAAGGAAACCGCGGCCATTCTGAAAGGTGAGTATGGCGCAGCGCCGGCACCCTTCAACAAGGAGCTGCAGGAGCGTGTTCTGGATGGCAAGGAAGCAATTACCTGCCGTCCTGCCGACCAGATTGAACCGGAAATGGACAAGCTTACCGAGGAACTGAAGACACTGGCTGCCGAGAAGGGCATCAAGCTGTCAGAGAATGTGGTTGATGATGTTCTCACATACGCCCTGTTCCCGCAGATCGGCCTCAAATTCCTGGAAAACCGCGGTAATCCGGATGCCTTTGAGCCGGTACCCAGTGCTGACGATGTGGCCCCTGCCAAGAAAGCCTCCGGCCCCGAAACCTACACCGTTGATGTCAACGGCAAGAAATTTGTGGTGGCGGTTTCCGAAGGCGGCGAAATCACCCAGATCCAGGGTGACGGCGCGGCAGCAGCTGCTCCGGCCGCAGCAGCACCAGCCTCCGCACCTGTAAGCGGCGGTGAACCTGTTGGCGCACCTCTGGGTGGCAATATCTTCAAGATCCTGGTTTCTCCGGGGGATGTGGTTGATGAAGGTGACGTGCTGATCATTCTCGAGGCCATGAAAATGGAAACCGAGATCCGCGCACCGAAAGCCGGCACCATCGGCGAAATCTTCATCAAGGTCGGTGACGCTGTCGCTCCTGATGATGAAATGCTGACAATCGCATAAAGGGCAGCATTCCATGGATAAATTACTGACATTATGGACAGGTAGTGGCCTGTTCAACCTGACAGCCGGTCAGGCCTTCATGATCTGTATCGGCCTTGTGTTGCTGTTCCTGGCCATCCGCAAGGGCTTTGAACCGCTGTTGCTGGTTCCCATCGGATTCGGCGGCATTCTGGCCAATATTCCGGAGGCAGGGCTGGCCCTGTCTGCGGCGGAAAACGCCATCCATATGGCGAATCCGGAATCCCTGGCGGCACTGGCTGCGGTTCTGGACGTGCCTTACCAGGCCAGTCAGGCGGTTACGCCTGAAGTGCTGGAAATGCTCAAGCACGCCTACAAGACCGCAAGTTATGATGTGGCACAGCAGGTGTCGGTACTGGCCCAGACCCTGGGCTATGCCAACGGCATGCTGTACAACTTCTACACCGTGGCCATTGCCAGTGGTGCTGCGCCCCTGATCATCTTCATGGGTGTGGGTGCCATGACCGACTTCGGTCCGCTGCTGGCGAATCCGAAAACCCTGCTTCTGGGTGCAGCTGCCCAGTTCGGTATTTTCGGTACCGTGATCGGTGCAGCCCTGCTGAACGCCAGCGGTATTATGGACTTCACCATTCTGGAAGCGGCTGCCATCGGGATTATTGGTGGTGCAGATGGTCCTACTTCCATCTACGTCTCCAGCATTCTGGCTCCCCATCTGCTGGGTGCCATTGCGGTTGCGGCATACTCCTACATGGCTCTGGTTCCGATGATCCAGCCCCCGATCATGCGCGCGCTGACTTCCGAGAAGGAGCGGGCCATCAAGATGTCCCAGCTGCGCCCGGTGAGCAAGAAGGAAAAGATTGTTTTCCCGATTGTGGTGCTGATTGCCACTGCGCTGTTCCTGCCCGATGCAGCTCCGCTGCTGGGTATGTTCTGCTTCGGTAACCTGATGCGGGAATGTGGTGTGGTCGAGCGTCTGAGTGATACTGCCCAGAATGCCCTGATCAACATTGTGACCATTTTCCTGGGGCTGTCTGTAGGCTCCAAGCTGAGTGCAGACAAGTTCCTGGACCTGCAGACCCTGGGGATCCTGCTGCTGGGTATGGCGGCCTTCTGTGTCGGTACCGCCAGTGGTGTTCTGATGGCGAAGCTGATGAACCTGCTGACCAAGGAACAGATCAACCCGCTGATCGGCTCTGCCGGTGTCTCCGCCGTTCCCATGGCGGCCCGGGTTTCCAACAAGGTTGGCCTGGAGTCCAATCCCCACAACTTCCTGCTGATGCACGCCATGGGTCCGAACGTGGCCGGTGTTATCGGTTCGGCGGTTGCTGCGGGGGTCATGATCAAGCTTCTGAGCTGATCCGGCCGACGCCTGAACGGAACCCGCGGGGCTTGGCCTCGCGGGTTTCTTTTTTTTGGGGGATCAGTGGAAGTTGCGTGAGCTGACGGGGAGGGACCGGATCAGGTGACTGAGATCCGAAAGCTTTCCGGCCAGCACATGGGTAATACTGCCTTCCCGCTCAAGCACGCCTTTTACCTGTAACAGCCGGGCCGTGAGCAAGGGCTTGCGCTGGCGCCTGGCGGTTTCCAGCCATACCACCACGTTCACGTTTCCGGTCTCGTCTTCCAGGGTGACAAAGGTTACACCGGCAGCGGAGCCGGGACGCTGGCGGCCGGTGACCAGGCCGGCAACCTGCACCGGGCGGCCGGATTCTGCGGTGTGCAGCTGTTCGGCGGTAAGGCAGTGCTTCAGGTGCCCCTGTTCCCGGAGCAGGGCCAGGGGGTGACGGCGCAGACTCAGCCCCTGGCTGGCGTAATCGGCGAGAATATTCTGGCCTTCTCCGGGTTCGGGGAGCAGCTTGCAGGCCGCCTCTGCGGGCTCGTCATCGGTTTCCCGGGCAAACAGTTCCGCAGGCTGTTCATGCCCCAGCAGTTGCCAGTAGGCCTGATGCCGGTCTCCGCTGACACTGGCCAGAGCGTTGGCGCCAGCCAGCAGTTCCATATCCCGCTGACTGAGCCCGGCCAGCCGGCGCAGTTCTGTCGCAGAACGGTAGCCGGTGGCCGGGCGGCATTGGCACACCTGTTGCGCGCCCCGGGCGGACAATCCCTGTATCAGCCTCAGGCCCAGACGCAGCTGGCGCCCGGGACCTTCCAGAGTATGCTGCCACTGGCTGTGATTGATATCCGGTGGCAGCACGCTGACATTATGGCGGCGGGCATCCTGAACCAGCTGGGAGGGGCTGTAGAAGCCCATGGGCTGGCTGTTGAGCAGGGCGCAGAAAAAGGCTGCGGGGTAATGGCGTTTGAGCCAGGCGGAAACATACACCAGCAGGGCAAAACTGGCGGCATGGGATTCGGGAAAGCCATAGCCGCCGAAACCGCAGATCTGCTGATACAGGCGTTCGGCAAAGCCGGCATCGTGCCCCCGCTCCAGCATGCCGGAGATCAGCTTGTCCCGGAACGGGGTGAGATCGCCATGGGCTTTCCAGGCGGCCATGGCCCGGCGTAGCTGATCGGCTTCACCGGCACTGAAACCGGCAGCCACCATGGCCAGACGGATGACCTGTTCCTGGAAAATGGGTACACCCAGGGTGCGTTCCAGAACACTGCGAATGGCATCATCCGGGTAGTCCACCGGTTCCAGTCCGTGTTTGCGGCGCAGGTAGGGGTGCACCATATCCCCCTGAATCGGGCCGGGCCGGACGATGGCCACTTCAATCACCAGGTCATACCAGGTTTCCGGTTTGAGTCTCGGCAGCATGTTGATCTGGGCCCGGGATTCCACCTGGAAAACCCCGATACTGTCGCCTTTCTGCAGCATGGCGTAGGTGGCAGGGTCTTCCGGGGGAATATCCTGTATCCGGAATTCCTGCCCCCTGTCTTCGCTGATCAGGGCCAGAGCCTTGCGGATGGCGGTGAGCATGCCCAGGGCGAGTATGTCCACTTTCATTAGGCCCAGGCTTTCCAGATCCTCCTTGTCCCACTGGATCACTGTGCGTCCGGCCATGGCGGCATTTTCCACCGGCACCAGTTCGGCGAGGGGGCCGGCACTGATCACAAAACCCCCCACATGCTGGGACAGGTGCCGGGGAAATCCGAGCAGGGTGTTCACCAGGCTGAAGAACTGGTCTGCGGTTCCGGGATTGCGGGTCAGCCCCTTGTCCATAATCTGCTGGCGCCAGTCAGTGTCCCGGTCACGCCAGTCAATACCCTCCAGCAGCTGTTCCACCTGTACCGGGTCAAAACCCAGGGCCCGGCCCACATCCCGGATGGCGCTGCGGGGCCGGTAGCGGATCACGGTGGCCGCCAGTGCTGCCCGTTCGCGGCCATAACGCCGGTAGATATACTGGATGACCTCTTCCCGTCGCTCATGCTCGAAGTCCACATCAATATCCGGTGGCTCGTTTCTGTCCCGGGAAATGAAACGCTCGAACAGCAGCTGGACCCGGGCCGGATTCACTTCGGTGATGCCCAGGCAATAGCACACGGCGGAATTGGCGGCCGAGCCCCGGCCCTGGCAGAGAATGCCCCGGCTGCGGGCATAGAGAACAATGTCGTGGATGGTCAGGAAATAGTGTTCGTAGTGCAGCTCCGAGATCAGGGCCAGTTCCTTTCGGATCAGCGCCTGCACGGCCGGCGGCGAGCCTTCCGGATAGCGCTGTTTTTCGCCGGCCCGGGTCAGCTGTTCCAGGTAGGCGGCTGGTGTCAGGCCGTCGGGAACCAGGTCGGGCGGGTATTCGTAGCGCAGGCTTCCGGGTTCGAAGCTGCACTGGCTGGCAATCCGGAGGGTTTCCTGTAACCAGTCCCGGGGATACAGGCGCTGCAGAACCGGCAGGGGCCGGAGGTAGCGTTCGCCATTCTGGAACAGCCGGTGGCCGGCCTGTTCCACTGTGGTGTGATGACGCAGGGCAGTGAGCAGGTCCTGCAGGGGCTGGCGGCCTCGGATGTGCATATGCACCTCACCGGCAGCGGTAATCGGGCAGTGTAACTGCCCGGCCAGCCAGCGGATGCGCTCCAGCTGCTGTTCTTCGCCGGACTCCAGGGTGCGGGTGGCGACAATCCAGAACCGGGATTGAAACCGTTGCTGCAGCCACCGGCCGCAGGTCAGGGCATCTTCGGCACGGACTTCCGTTGCCGGTGGTGTCTGCCACAGGCACAGACAGTCGTCCAGGGCATGGCTGTCCAGGTCCTGACAAAGCAGCTGGTACTGGCCTTTGCTGGCACGTCTGCGGGCGCTGGTAATCAGCTGGCACAGCTGGCCGTACCCCTTGCGGGTCCGGGCCAGAAGAATGAACCGGGGGGCACAGGCATCGGGCGGGGCATCCTGTGCCTCAAAGCAGCTGCCGGTAATCAGCCGGGTGGGAGTGTTTTTCAGGGCTGCCCAGGCCCGGGGGATTCCGGCGACAGAACAGACATCGGTGATGGCCAGTGCGGCGTAACCCAGCTCCATGGCCCGTTCCGCCAGCTCCTGCGGGTGGGAGGCGCCGGTCAGAAAGGTGAAGTTGCTCAGGCAGAAGAGTTCGGCATAGGAAGCTTGCTGCATCAGCCAAACCACCCGTGCACAAACCAGTCCCCGCCGGGATCCCGGAATACCCAGGCCAGCTGGCCATGGTGCAGTTGGGCAATGTAATAATCCCGGTGGACCCGCTGGCCATCCCACCAGCCGGCCTGGATACGTTCCGGGCCGCTGAGCCAGGCCCGGGGTGTTTCGCCCAGGGATTGTGGCTCCGGAAGCAGCCACAGGGGCCTGTGAGCCCCGGGGACTGCCGGAACCGCCTTGTGCCTGTGGCCGACTGGCAGCGCACGCCAGGCCAGTTCCGGACGGTGGTCTGGTTGCGGCACTATCTGGGTCAGGGCATTGTCCCCAAGCCGGGCCTGAAGCCGACTGACCAGTGTGTGCCAGGCCTCGTCCGGGTCGCCGTTCTGGCCCAGAAGGTCCTGTCCGGTGGGGATCTGCCGGTCCAGAAACCGCTGCACCGACAGATGTACCGAGATAACCGGAGCCTTCAGGGGCTGGCGCTCGAAAACCAGGCGTATCAGATTCAGAAAGGCCTCTGCCCGATGTTCCGGTCCGGATGTGCGAATGCGCAAGCGGGTGGCCTGTTCGTGGCGGTGCCTGAGGCTCAGTTGCAGACAGTCGGTATCCTGCTGGCGCCAGTGCAGATCGGCTTCCAGTTCGGACAGTATCCGTTGCAGGGGAAACAGCAGCCCCTGCACCCGCTCCACGTCCTGGGCAAAATCCAGCTGTTGCCGGAACCTGTGAGGCGGCTGCCAGGGTGTTTGCGGGTCGGCCCGGGTGCCCAGGATTTTCTGGACCCGCATCAGGGTTTCCCTGGACAGGCGCCGGGCCAGTTCCGCCTGGGGCAGGGCAAAGACCTGTCCCAGGGTTTCCAGCCCCAGGCGCTGCAGGCGGGTGCAGGTGCGTTCATCCAGCCCGGCCCGGGTGAGGGGCAACTGGCTGAGAAGGTGCAGGCTTCGGGCCTTGTCGGAACAGAATTCTCCCTGTCCGGAGCGGGCGATCAGGCAGGCTGCCAGGGGGGTGTGAGCTGTGCCGGGCCAGGCGGTCAGCTGGCGTTCCTGCAGCGCCTGTTCCAGGACTTTCCAGAGGGCGTCCAGGCTGCCGTACATGCGTTGCAGGCTGCCAACCTCTGCCAGCAGCCCGTCCGGCGGCACCGGAACTATGTGGGCAGCATGGCGGTACAGCCAGAAGGCCTGATCTTCCAGAATCCGCTCCTGCTGATGGTCGCTGGCGCGGATTATGGCCAGTTCCGGGGCCAGCCCGAGGGCGGTTTTCAGGCGCATGCCCGGGCGAATGCCCAGGTCCCTGGCGTGGGGACACGCCTGTATTACTTTCTGGCCGCCGGCATCGGTGATTGCCAGGGGGCCGGTATCCGGCTGGGCGCGCCGGATATGGTCGAGCAGCAAATGGGGAAAATGCAGGTACAGCCAGAGCATGGGGTCTTACCTGGCCGGTGCGGCCCAGGGGCCCTGCACAATGCTTGGAGTGTCCGGGATATGTCGTCCGCTCCGGTGCGCCATGGCCAGGGAGCAGTGCTGGCCGGGCCAGCCGCCTCGACGCTTCAGTACACTCACCTTCAATTGCTGGTGTGCATCCGCTTCCAGCTCCAGGCGCAGGGCAGCCGGGGAATTGTGTTCGCTGTAGCGGCGCTCACGAAACAGGACTCCCACATTGGTGCCGGCTTCGGCGGCCAGTTGCAGGCGGCGGATATCCCGGGATGCAAGCCGCCCGGGCCAGGCCATGACCAGGCCGGTGACCGGTGAGCGCAGGCAGTTTTCCAGGGTCCACAGGAAATCCCCGGTATCCTGGGTGCGAGCCAGAATGACCCGGTCCAGAGCTATGCCTTCCCGGGCCAGTGCCGGAGCATAGGGCAGCTGGGGCGGGTTCAGCCAGAAGATGGCCTTGTCCCTGCGGGAGAGTTCCTGCATCAGCGGCAGGAACAGCTGCAGCTCACCAATACCATAGTGATCCAGAAGGCATTCGGTGAGGGCGCCCCGGGGCCAGCCGGTATCGCCCAGTTCCCGGTCCAGGGCCTGGTAACCGGTGGGCTGTTCCGGCTGGGAATGCCTGATCTGTTCATGTCCCCGCCAGATACGGGCATCCCGGATCAGTGTTTCCAGAAGCTCACTCATGATAACGAAATACCTGAATACTGTTTAAATATACAGTATTCTGAACCCGTGCAGATTTCAAGGTGTCCGTCAGGGCGGCGCGGGCCGATGGAGGATATCTTGGGGGTTTTTAGGGGCAGGGCCCGGGCCCCGAAATTCCGGGAATTTGTTTCTGCTCCATTGGCTTAGGCGTTTTATTTTTGCGTCATCACCGGCTCGGCTCCTATAATCTCCTGCAACATTGCTGACAGGTGACTGTACAGCGCTCCTTCTGGCACCCAATAAAAAGGAAATAGAAATGCTCAAACGCCGGACATTCCTGGCGGCTGCCGCCGCATCCCTGCTGTTCAGTTCTGTAGCAACGGCCCAATACAAACCTGAATACACGGTTTCCACTGTATTGCCATCCGCTTTTCCCTGGGGGCAGGCTGCAGACAAATGGGTGGAGCTGGTGAAGGAGCGCTCCGAAGGGCGCATCAACATGAAGATCTACAGCAACTCCCAGCTGGTCTCCGGAGACCAGACCAAGGAGTTCTCGGCCATGCGTTCGGGCCTGATTGATATGGCAGTGGGTTCCACCATCAACTGGTCACCGCAGGTTCCCGAGCTGAACCTGTTCTCCCTGCCGTTCCTGATGCCGGATTATGCCGCTATCGATGCCATCACCCAGGGGCCGGCCGGTGAAGCCGTTTTTGCAGCCATCAAGAAGCGCGGCGTTACCCCGCTGGCGTGGGGCGAAAACGGTTTCCGTGAAGTCTCCAACTCCAAGCGCGAGATTGCCGGCCCGGAAGATCTGAAAGGTCTGAAAATCCGTGTTGTGGGATCGCCCCTGTTCCAGGATACCTTCACCACACTGGGCGCAAACCCCACACAGATGAGCTGGGCCGATGCCAAGCCGGCACTGACCACCGGTGCCGTGGATGGCCAGGAAAACCCTCTGTCGGTGTTTGATGTGGCCCGTATTGATCAGGTAGGCCAGAAGTATCTGACACGCTGGCACTATATGGCCGATCCTCTGGTGTTTGCGGTCAGCAACCGGGTCTGGAGCCAGTTCAGCCCGGAAGATCAGGAGCTGCTGAAGCAGGCGGCCATCGATGCCGGCCAGTGGGAAATCAAAAAATCCCGTGCCGAGCTTGCCGACACCCTCGAAGCCATCAAAAGCCGGGGCGTCAAGGTTACCGAGCTGACTCCGGAGCAGCGTGAAGCCTTTATTGCCGCAACCCTTCCGGTCTATGAAAAGTGGACCGGACGTATTGGTGAGCAACTGGTGAAGCAGGCACAGGAAGCGGTTGCCAACCGCCAGAAGTAAGCCTTTTCTGTCAGGCGCCCGACCGCATTGGCGGCGGGTGCCGTCCCTTCAACCGGAGTTGTCATGTCTACTCGCCCACCGAAGTTCAGGCCGGAAGCCTGGCTGGCTGCGCTGTCCCTGATCGGCATCTGCATCATCAGTCTGGGTAACGTTATTGTCCGCTATACTACCGATGCGTCCTTTGCCTTCACCGAAGAATTTTCCGTTTTCCTGCTGGTGCTACTGACCTTTTCCGGAGCGGCCGTGGCTGCCCGGCATAACCAGCACATCCGCATTGAACTGATTGAAGATCATCTGCCGGCAGGGCTGCGCAAGCTTGTGTTTGTGCTGCAGTGGCTGGCGGGAATGGTGGTGATGGGCGTCACCACCTGGTACGGCAGTCAGTTTGCCCTGGAAGAGTACCAGTGGGAGTCCCTGTCTCCGGGGCTGGGATTGCCTAACTGGATTTATGTGGTGTGGCTGCCACTGATGTCGCTGGCCATTATCATCCGCATGACCCAGAACCTGATTGACCGCCTGCGGGGCAAGATTGATCCGGAGGTGATCCATGAGTCCTGACCTGTTGCTGGTGGGCAGTTTTCTGCTGGCACTGATGCTGGGAGTTCCCGTTGCCATAGCCCTGGGCTTCGGTGGCGTGGTGGGCATTCTTGCCGGCCTGTCACCGGACATGCTGGCGACTCTGGGCACCAATACCTACAACAGTGTTGCCAAGTACCCGTTGATTGCGATTCCTCTGTTCATTCTCACCGGGCTGATTTTTGAAAAGGCCGGGGTGGCGGCCAGCCTGGTGCGCCTGGCCCAGGCCATTATCGGGCCCCGTCATGGTGGCCTGACTGTGGTTGCGGTGCTGGTGTGCCTGATTATGGGGGGCATGAGCGGTTCCGGCCCGGCGGATGCCGCGGCAGTGGCCATGGTGATGTTGCCGAGTATGCGCAAGGCCGGCTATCCCCAGCCGTTCTCCGCCACGCTGATTGCCGCCTCTTCGTCCACGGCCATTCTGATTCCGCCATCCATTGCCCTGATTCTCTATTCCATCGTGGTGCCAGGTGTGGATCTGCGGGCGCTGTTTGCCGCCGGACTCTTTCCCGGAATCCTTGCCGGGGTGTCCCTGCTGGCTCCGGCCCTGTTTTTTGCCCGGAAATACAACTGGGAGAACCCGAAAGACAGTGAGCGGCCGCCGTTCTGGCCCAGCTTCCGGGAAGCCTTACCGGCCCTGTTTGCCCCGGTTATCATTCTGGGCGGGCTGCGTTCCGGGCTGTTTACTCCCACGGAAGCGGCGGTGGTGGCCGTGGCCTATGGCTGCATTGTGGGCTGTGTGCTGTATCGCAACCTGAGCCTGAAAGACCTCTTTGCACTGATTACCGACGCTGCCGTCACCTCCGGTGTGGTCATGCTGATTATTGCCCTGGCCGGAATCTTTGCCTGGGCCGGAACCACCCTGGGTACCTTCCAGCACCTGGCCAATGCCTTGCTGTCCCTGTCGGAAAACGGCTGGGTATTGCTGGGGCTGGTGATGGTTCTGGTACTGATTGCCGGGATGTTGCTGGACGCTGTCTCTATCTATCTCATTCTGATCCCCATTGTTCTGCCCTTGATGAACCACTTTGGCTGGAACCCGGTCTGGTTCGGCATTCTGCTGGCCATGAATATTGCCATTGGTCAGTTCACGCCTCCGGTGGCGGTCAATCTCATGGTAACAACCCGGATTGCCGGTATCCGCCTGGAACATACCCTGGGCTGGGCTATGGTATTCATAGCAGCCATGGGAATCAGCCTGTTGCTGGTCATGCTGGTACCGGGCATCGCCCTGTGGCTGCCGGAGCAACTGGGCTACGTGGTAGGCCAGTGGTAGGACGATAATGGCGGGAAAGGAGTCTGGATATGAGTGGACTGGCAGGGCAACACTGTGGGGCGTGCCAGCAGAGCACGCCCAGGGTAAGCGATGAGGAAAAGCTGAGTCTGCACCGGGAGGTTCCGGACTGGCAGCTGCTGGATGGCGCTGACGGGGAACAGCTGCAGCGGGTTTTCCGGTTTGCGGATTTCGCCCGGGCTCTGGACTTTACCAATCGGGTGGGCGCCCTGGCCGAAGCGGAAAACCACCACCCCATGCTGGTGCTGGAATATGGCAGGGTGACGGTAAGCTGGTGGACACACGCCATCGGCGGTCTGCATAAAAACGACTTTATCATGGCGGCAAAAACCGATGCCGCATACGGGGAGATGAACTCCCCGGCTGCGGGCACAACTACGCACTGAGGTTGTGTCAGTCCAGCAGGCCTTTGACGGTCTGCTGCAGGGCTTCGGCGGTTACCTGTTCCGGAGGGATGGCCGGCGCTGCAGTCAGGGAGACCCGGGACCAGAAGCGTTTCGGCCGGGTGGTCAGGGCATGGCCGTCCTTGTGGCTGAAGAAGCTACCCCAGAGCCCCTGCAGGGCCATGGGCACCACCGGCACCGGGGTTTCCTGGACAATCCTCTCTATGCCTTTTCTGAAAGTGGCCAGTTCTCCGTCCCGGGTGAGCCGGCCCTCCGGAAAAATACACACCAGCTCACCATCCGCCAGTTCCTCCCGGATCCGTTCAAAGGCCTGCTCGTACATGACCGGATCGGCTTTCGGCGAGCAGATGGGAATGGTTCTGGCGAACCGGAAGAAGGTTTTCAGCCCCGGCATCTGGGCAATCCCCTTGTCCATCACAAAGCGGATAGGGCGGTGATAGGCCCCGGCAATCAGCAGGGCATCCACGTAACTGACATGATTGCATACCAGCACCGCAGGCCCCTCTTCAGGAATATGTTCCAGGCCCTTGTGGGATACCCGGTACATGGAGTGGCTCAATATCCAGATCAGGAAGCGCAGCACGAACTCCGGTACCTGGGCATAGACATAGGTGGCCACCACCAGGTTCATGATTGCCAGAACCAGGAAGTAGTCCCGGATCGACATCTCCAGCAGGACCAGGCAGACAATGCCGAAGGCTGCACTGATTACCATGAACAGGGCATTGAGTACGTTGTTGGCGGCAATCACCTGGGCCCGGTTATGGTCGTCGCTACGCTGCTGTATCAGTGCCTGCAGGGGCACCACAAACAGGCCGCCGGAGGCGCTGACCAGGGCGATGTCCAGCATCAGGCGCCAGTTTTCCGGCTGGGAAACAAAGGCCATGGCGGTCATGTCTGTGGTTACCTGCAGATGATCCATGGCGAACCAAAGATCGACCCCGAACACACTCATGCCGATGGAGCCGATGGGTACTATGCCCAGCTCCACCTTGTGTCCGGAGAGCTTGTCGCAGAGCAGGGAGCCGGCGGCAACGCCAAGGGAAAACAGGGTCAGCAGCAGGGTAACCAGCTGGGTTGAACCACCCAGATATTCCTTTGAGAAGTTCGGAAACTGGGTCAGGTAGCTGGCGCCGATAAACCAGAACCAGCTGATGGCGACAATGGACAGCAGTACCGACCGGTTGTGCCTGGCCTGACGGATGGTGTTACGCAGCTCGGTAAACGGATTCCAGTTGATTTTCAGGTCCGGGTCATTGGCGCTGGCCTCCGGAATATAGCGGCTGGCTGCCAGCCCCAGCAGGGAGAAGACAACTACTGCCGAGGCAATCCAGTAACGGCTGTCGCTGAAATCAAACAGCACTCCGGCACAGATGGTGCCGGCGAGAATGGCGATAAAGGTTCCGGTTTCCACCAGGGCATTGCCGCCCACCAGTTCATCACTGTCCAGGTGCTGGGGCAGAAGGGCGAATTTTACCGGGC
The DNA here is from genome assembly GCA_041591245.1 of Marinobacter sp. Classification (GTDB taxonomy): domain Bacteria; phylum Pseudomonadota; class Gammaproteobacteria; order Pseudomonadales; family Oleiphilaceae; genus Marinobacter. The sequence continues at coordinate 25,324 of JBFHSI010000002.1, read as the reverse complement.
CAAAAATGGCCGACTGCAGCCCCATGAGAAACAGCAGGGCCATCAGTGCCCAGATATTGCTGCCGATAATCCATACCGCCGCCAGGGCCATGATCACCACTTCCAGCAGCTTGACCCGGCGAATCAGACGGGATTTTTCCATCTTGTCGGCGATCTGTCCGGCAACGGGGGAAAACAGAAAGAAGGGCAGGATGAAAATGCCGGCCGCCAGGTTGGTGAGCAGGGAGCTCTGACCGGCAGCCGTGAGACCTCCGAAGGCAATCATCAGCAACAGGGCATTTTTATACAGATTGTCGTTAAAGGCGCCCAGGGCCTGGGTCAGAAAGTAGGGCAGAAAGCGCCGCTTGCCCAGCAGGCTGAACTGGCTGTGCTGACTCATGATCAGTTTCCTTTGTTATTGGTAGCCCCGGGGGCATTGTGTTGCTGACACCATGCACTGACATAGTGACGGATCAGTGAAGACATCATGGGTGTGCCGTGGATATGACTGCCGGCAAACAGCTTGTCGTCCAGAGCCAGGGCGCAGATACCATGCACCGATGCCCAGATGGTTCTGGATGCCAGTTGCAGCTCTGCTGCCGGTGCCGCTGGTGCAAGTTGGGACAGGGCATTTTCAATGGCGGCAAACAGGCTGTCGATTCGCTGCTGTTGCCAGTGAGGTACTGTCTCGCCATCGGGCATGCGGTGCTGAAACAGGAGCTGCCACTGGTAACGGTGCTGGCGGGCAAACTCCAGGTAGGCTTCGGCAAAGGCAAGCAGCTGTTCAAGACCGCCTGGATGCCGGGTCTGGGCATTGTTCAGCCTGGCGGACAACTGATCCAGAGTCTGGGCGTTGGCAGCCAGAAGCAGCTGGTCATAGCTGCCGAACACGTTGATCAGGGTGGCGGGGGAATAGCCCACCCGCTGGGCGACCTTGCGCAGGCTCAGGGTTTCTGGCGGGAAGCTTTGCAGGTGCTCCATAAGAATCCCCACCGCCAGTGTGCGGATTTCCTCATGGGTGTGGTCTTTTCTGCGGGCCATGATAGCTGGACTCTCGGCTTGGGGCTGCAGTGCCCGGATGCCTGAATCATATAATAAACACTGTTCACAATTCCAGATTTATTTTGAACGGTGTTAATTAAAGCTTCAGGGCAGGCGCAGAAGGCGGATCAGACTGCTCCGGAAGGCTTCGGCCACATCTTCTCCAGCCAGGCCTTCTGCCACACGGATGGATTTGTTATTGGTGGTCACTGCCACCGAGAAGTACTGGGTGCTTTGGGTTCCCTGCGTGACTGTGGCGCCCTTGACCAACTTGATCTGGTCGGCCCGGTTCAGATAGCCCTGACGTTTCCACAGAGCCAGTCCGAACCAGTAGCGGATCACCTCGACCTGGTGGCCACTGATCCGGGCCTTGAGGCTCCGGCCCGCCATAAACAGGCCCCCCAGAAATATCGGGACACCGAAAAGGGCAAAGGCTATGGCGATGAGACTGGTCTCGAAACCCCGGTCATCGGCGTACAGCCAGATGCCTGCGCTAACACCGGAAAAAATCACCCCGAACAGCAGGGTCATGAACTTCAGTCCCAGGTTACGACCCATGGGACTGTGGATCAGCAGGCCTTCGGCAGTGGGTATCACATCAATCTGCTGTGCCGCCTCGGTGACGGCCTGAATACTGTCCTGACGCTCATGGTGTTCCATGTGTTCCTGGCTCGGGGCAATGGACGAAGTCTGGGTGCCCCGGGTGACCGGCAGGGTATAGGTTCTGGTCAGGGGCACGGGAGCCTGGGGACCCTTGAACAGCAGGCGCCAGACCACTCTTCGGCGGCCCTTGTCATCGGTTTCCGGCAGCTCCTGGGGTGGCCGGAAGCAGAACCGGAGTTCAGAGCCCTGGGCTGTGGCGTGTAATTCCGGTACCTGGTCCGCCTGCCATACCAGGGTTTCGGTGCGGCTGCTGTTCTTGCCGCCACTGATGCGTACCCTCAGGCACTGCAGGGTTACCCGCATATCATCCCCGCTGAGCTGGCGGGACAGGGTTATCCGGCCGCCAATATCGCCGCCAATCTGTCCGGGAGCCGGGTCCAGAAACAGTGGAGCCGGGCCGTAATAGCGCAGGTTTCGCCGGGTTTTCCAGCCAAGATAGGCCAGGCCCAGTGCCACCAGGGGAAACAGCAACACCACCAGAATCAGGTGGTTGTTCTGTGCAAGTTCGTCGGGAATGGCCAGAACGCCGGGCAGACTGAGGGCGAAAAACATAAAGGCCATGAAGCCGTAAATCCAGAAACCGAATTTCTCACCGGAATAGATGGGGGCGCTGGGGTCACTGTTACTGGAGGTTTTCCGGCCAAGAAACATGACCCCGGCACCGGCCGATCCGAAAACCAGCCCGAACAGCCCCATAAACAGCATTTTTTTCCAGCGCAGTTCTCGCACAAGATAGCTTTCAGCGGGTTGGGACGGGTTAACCCAGGCCCGCACCTGACCCCGGCTGGCAGCCCTTTGCAGGGATCTTTTGGTTCTCTGGTGGAAGTCGCTCAGATTGTCGGAGCCCTGGTCATAGCCAACCCGGGTTCCCGTATAGGTCTGTCCGCCATAACTGTAGCGATAGCTGGCTTCCAGAGAGTAGGTGGTGGAGTCGGATCCGGAGTGGGTCTGCAGTTCAATCCGGTCCAGAGTTGCCGGGACCCGCGCCCAGCCGGAACTGGTGACATGCAGGTAGATGGTGTGGAGCGGGCCCATGGTGAGAACCGCCAGCCCGACAATCAGGAAAATGCTGCCAAACAGTACCACCCCCAGTGAGCCTTGCTTCCTGTGTTTTCCGGTTTGCATTGTTACTGGGCCCTCTGGCAGAAAACTGAATCAAAACACGACAGGTAGCTGGGCAATTTAACAGACCCGGGCTGCCGGGGGCAGGGGCTGGTCTCCGGTATTTGAACCGGTTCCCGGTTGCCTGGATTTGATGGAGGACAAGACCGCCCAGGGCCATGTCCACTATGCTGGAGGGCGCTTCCATTGCAACAGATGTTAGCTCTGTCCAACCCTCTGTCCGAGATCAGCATGACACCCATCCGGTATTTCTTCAGCGCATTCATACTGGCCCTGACCGCACTCTGGTTGCTGGCCGATTCATTTTTTCCCGAGCCTTTCACCTACTTTTCGTTTCGCCATGTTTTTGTTCAGTACAGTGGCGTGATGGCCATTGGGGTCATGAGTGTGGCCATGATGCTGGCGTTGCGCCCGAAATGGCTGGAGGCCCGTCTTGATGGTCTGGACAAGATGTATCGCCTGCACAAATGGCTGGGTATTACCGCTCTGGTTGCAGCCACGCTGCACTGGTGGTGGGCAAAGGGTAGCAAGTGGATGGTGAGCTGGGGCTGGCTGGAGAAGCCGGAACATGGGCAAAGGGGCGAGCAAACCCTGGGACTGGTTGAAGGCTGGTTCCGGACGCAGCGGGGATTTGCCGAATCTGTGGGGGAATGGGCCTTCTATGCCGGTGTCCTGCTGATTGTACTGGCCCTGGTGAAGCGCTTTCCCTACCACCTGTTTGCAAAAACCCACAAGCTGATGGCTCTGCTCTATCTGGCTCTGGCCTATCACTCGGTCATACTCATATCCATGGATTACTGGACCCAGCCGGTCGGGTGGCTGATGGTCCTGCTGATCGCCGGTGGCAGTATTGGTGCGGTGTACGCCCTGGCGGGCCGGATCGGCAGGAAACGCAAGGTTCAGGGTACCATTGAGTCACTGACCTATTACGAGCCGCTCCGGGTTATGGAAACCTCCATATCCGTGCCGGAAGGCTGGCCGGGACACAAAGCCGGACAGTTTGCTTTCGTTACCTCGGACCCGAAAGAGGGCGCCCATCCCTACACGATTGCCTCCCACTGGGACGACGCCTACCGTCACATTGTATTTATCACCAAGGAGCTGGGGGATCATACCTCCCGCCTCAAGGGCCGGCTGCAGACCGGAATGCAGGTTACTGTAGAGGGCCCCTATGGCTGTTTTGATTTCCAGGACAACCGGGAGCGGCAGATCTGGATCGGTGCGGGTATCGGAATTACGCCCTTTATTGCCCGTATGCGGGAGCTGGCGGCCCGCCCGGATTCCCGCCCGGTCGACCTGTTCCATCCCACCGCAGACTTTGATGAAACCGCAATCGCCCGACTCACCGCCGATGCGGAAGCTGCCGGCGTACGCCTGCACCTGCTGATCAGTGGCAGGGACGGGCGGCTGGACGGAGAGACCATCCGCAGCAAGGTTCCTGAGTGGCAGTCTGCGAGTATCTGGTTCTGTGGTCCTCCGGCGTTCGGGACGTCGCTGCGGGATGACTTTGTCGCCAAAGGTCTGGCACGGAAAGATTTCCATCAGGAACTGTTCCAGATGCGTTGACGCCAGACACTGACCGCCACACCCCCTGGGTTCCTGCGGGGTACCCCGAAATAGCAGTATGCCCGGATAACCTCTCTGGTGTTTTCCGGGCATACTGCTGGTCAGAGCCTGGCCGACTCCGGCACACTGACTCTATCCATTCCCCAGGAGGAACCCTATCTATGAGTGACCCGACCTACACCCCACCGAAAGTCTGGAAATGGGATTCAGCCAATGGCGGCGCCTTTGCCAATATCAACCGCCCGGTGGCCGGTGCCACCCATGAACAGGAGCTGCCGGTGGGCAAACACCCGCTGCAGCTATATTCCCTGGCAACGCCCAATGGTGTGAAAGTCACCATCATGCTGGAGGAATTGCTGGCCCTGGGTTTTGAAGGGGCAGAGTACGATGCCTATCCGATCCGCATTACCGAAGGCGAGCAGTTCGGTTCCGGTTTTGTGGACATCAACCCGAACTCCAAGATTCCGGCGCTGCTGGATCGAAGTACCGATCCGGCCATCCGGGTTTTCGAGTCCGGCTCGATTCTGCTCTATCTGGCGGAAAAGTTCGGGGCCTTCTTGCCGGCGGATATCCGGGGCCGGACAGAAACCATGAACTGGCTGTTCTGGCAAATGGGCAGTACTCCCATGCTGGGGGGCGGCTTCGGACATTTCTATGCCTATGCCCCGGAGAAATATGAATACCCCATCAACCGCTATGCCATGGAGGTGAAGCGTCAGCTGGATGTGCTGGACCGGCAGCTGGCCAATAACCGGTTTGTGGCCGGTGATGACTACACCATTGCCGATATGGCCATCTGGCCATGGTATGGGGCCCTGGTTACCAACAAGGTGTATGACGCGGCCGAGTTCCTGGAAGCGGACAGCTACAGGAATGTCCTGCGCTGGACCGATGAGATTGGGCAGCGGCCTGCAGTCCAGCGTGGACGCATGGTCAACCGTACCTGGGGAGAGCCGGAAGAGCAGCTGCATGAACGTCATGATGCCAGCGATTTCGAGCTGAGAACCCAGGACAAGCTTGAAGGTGGTGCGGAGAACGCCTGACTTCCAGGCACAAAAAAACGGCAGTCATCGGACTGCCGTTTTCAGTAGTGCGGGCTGACGCTCTACTGTTGGTCGTTGAGAATCAGCTCAACTTCCTCGTCTTCCAGGTATTGGGCCTGATATACCAGTCCCTGGGCCTCAATAACCCGGACAAACGCCCGAAGGTGGTTCTTGGAGCCATCGAGCAGGTTGGAGTAGGCAATGACAATGGCCCGTTCATCGGTTGCGCTGATTGCGGCCAGGATATCTCTCATATCCTTTTCTTCAATCAGTCCACCCACATAAAGCGCATCATTGAGTGATGCTTTACCTTTGGCGACCAGCTGGTTATACAGCTCCTGAAGTCCCTTGTTGGTAAATACCCCTACAGTATCGTTTATAACCGGATCTTCAACGCCGTATTTATCGAGAATGTAATCCACGGTACTTGTGTGTATTTCTTCTGACATTGCGATATTGGCGAATATCGGAGTCTGGTCACCCCAGTATTCGTCCATGGTCAGGTATACATCACGGGCCAGTTTTTCCTCTTCCCGCATAAACTGAAGATCGCCGGATTCAGCCGTGCTCAGTTCCGTAACGGCCTGCTGGTTAGCGCCATTACGGCCGTAACCGTTGTTTCCGTTAGCTGCCTGGACGGTGCTGGCAAGCAGCATGGAGCTGACCAGGGTGACGGCAATAAGGGGGAGCTTTTTCATAACAACCTCATTTTTCAAAAGTGTTCTTTTTGATGCTGTATCCGGGCTCGTGTACTGGCAATAAACAGGGTGATAACCAAGTATTTATACCTGCCAGATCTGATTTCGACGGCCATATCTCTGCTGGCATTGCAGCTTTGCTGTGTTAATGGCTTTTGATGTATATAAAGTTGATTTTTAATGTTTCCCGGATAACCATATCAGTGGTTGTTATTTTTTTATTTTTCCCGGTTTCAGGTGTTGTCTCAAATCAATAAATGTCGCAAAAGCAGGCAATGTCTTTACCGAATGCTTCATAGTATGTATTAACCCTGAGTACCCCTGAGGAGGTCGTTGATGACGTTACCGGAACCTTTGACTTCAGAGCAGGTTTACTGTCGCTGCCCGCTTGAGCTGCTGGAATTTGAGACCACCGAATCCCTTGAGGATCTTGAGCTGCCCTGTGGCCAGGAGCGGGTACTGCGGGCCCTGGAATTCGGGGCCGGGATCAGCGCGGACGGTTTCAACCTGTTTGTGCTGGGTCCCTCCGGAGCGGGCAAGCATCAGCTTGTGGAGCGGGTATTGTCACGCCATGCCAGCCAGCAGTCGGTACCGCCGGACTGGTGCTATGTTCATAATTTCCAGGCCGCTGACCGGCCCCGGGCTATCCGTTTCCCGGCCGGGCAGGGCCAGCAGTTCCGCAGGGACATGGCGGATCTGGCGGCGGAGCTGCGTACTGCCATCCCCGCCACCTTTGAAAGTGAGGAGTATCAGGCCCGGCTGCAGGAAGTGCAGGAGGAGACGGCCCGGAAACAGCATCAGGGACTGTTCGAGGTTCAGGAAGAGGCCAACCGCAACAACATTGCCATGATTTCCACCCCAGCGGGTTTCACCTTCGCTCCCATGCGTAATGGTGAAGTGATTGATCCGGAGGAATACAAGAAGTTTTCCGACGAGGAAAAACAGCTGGTGGAGTCCAAAGTTGAGGATCTGCAGAAGCGGCTGCAGCAGACCATTCAGCAGATTCCAAGGTTACGCAAGGAAGTCCGGGAACGGGTCCATGCCCTGAATGAGGAAATGGTGCAGCTGACGCTGGGCGGCCCCATCGGCGAGCTGCGGGAAAAATGGTCCCATATACCCGAGGTACTGGCCTATCTGGACGCGGTCCGGGAAGATGTGGTGGAACATGCCGAAGCCTTTCAGGACAGTGAAAAGGGGCCCCCTGCGGCACTTATGGTCAGGTACGGGGTCAATCTTCTGGTGGACAACTCGGACACCACAGGGGCGCCGATCATCTATGAAGATTTGCCGAACCACCAGCACCTGTCCGGTCATATTGAACACAGGGCCAGCCATGGCACCCTGTATACGGATTTCACACTGATTCGTGGTGGTGCCATTCACCGGGCCAGCGGCGGTTATCTGATTCTGGATGCCCGCAGGGTGCTGACCCAGCCCATGGCCTGGGAAAGCCTGAAGCGTATCCTGTTTTCCGGACAGGTAAGCATAGAGTCCCTGGAGCGTCTTTACGGGCTGGTAACCACCGCCAGTCTGCAGCCGGAACCCCTGCCGGTATCGGTCAAGGTGGTGCTGCTGGGGGACCGGACCCTGTATTACCTGCTGTCCCATTACGATCCGGATTTTCTGGACCTGTTCAAGGTTGCTGCAGATTTTGAGGATGACCTGTCCCGGGATCAGGGCAGTTATCTGCTCTATGCCCGGATGATTGCCACCATGGCCCGGCAACTCAAGGCCCGTCCCCTTGACCGGGGTGCCGTGGCCCGGCTTATCGAGCATGCCAGCCGGCTGGCGGCGGATCAGCGCAAGCTGACTGCCCATGACCGGGTGCTGGGAGATCTGCTCAGCGAAGCCAGTTACTGGGCCGGCCAGGAAGGTGTGGACACGGTAGCCGCCAGCCATATCCAGAAGGCTATAGACGAGCGCGAATACCGGGCCAGCCGGCTGCGGGATCTGACTCATGAGCAGATCAGCCGCGGGCTGGTGATGATTGCCACTGAAGGCGAGCAGGTGGGCCAGATCAATGGCCTGTCGGTGCTCCGTCTCGGTGCCTTCATGTTCGGTCAGCCCTCCCGTATCACGGCTACCGCCAGGCCGGGCCGGGGGCAGGTGGTGGATATCGAACGGGAGGCCAAGCTGGGCGGCCCCATTCACAGCAAGGCGGTGATGATCCTGTCCCGTTTTCTGGCCAGCCGTTATGCCCCGGAGCAGAACCTGTCCCTGTCCGCCAGTCTGGCTTTTGAACAGTCCTACGGTGGTGTTGAAGGGGACTCCGCATCTGTGGCCGAAACCTGTGTGCTGCTGTCTGCCATCGCCCGGATTCCCCTGCGGCAGCATTTTGCGGTTACCGGTTCCATGAACCAGCATGGGGAAGTACAGGCGGTGGGTGGTGTCAATGAAAAGATCGAGGGCTTCTTTGAAGTCTGCCGCAACGCCGGAGAGGTCCGTGGCCACGGGGTGCTGCTGCCGGCGTCCAATGTTGAGCACCTGATGCTGAACGAAGCGGTGCGTCAGGCGGTTGAAAGGGGGGACTTCGCTATCTATCCGGTCAGCCATATCAATCAGGCCATTGAACTGCTGACGGGCATGGAAGCCGGTGAGCCGGATGAGCAGGGGGTGTTCCCTGAGGGATCCTTTAACCGGGCTGTGGCAGACCGGCTCGAGCAGTTTGCGGAAGCCAGCCGAAAGCCTGATGACAGCCGGGATTCCGGGGAAAACAACGGAGGGAATCCCGGTGACTGACAGAGAACATAGCCGAGACAACAGCAAGTCCCGGCAGGGACGTGTGCTGATCCTTCTGGACGGTTCCAGAACCAGTTATTCGGCTCTGGAAGCGGCCGCTGAGATTGCCGCCCGGCGTGGCTCGGACGTACTCGGGGTGTTTGTGGAGGAGGTCAACCTGCTGCGCAGTGCCGGCTACGGGTTCACCCGGGAGGTGGGCTCTGTCTCAGGCATCAGCCGGCCTTTCGATCCGGAGCAGTTGGAGCAGCGCATGCGCCGTATGGCCGGTCATGCCCGCCAGGCACTGGCCCGTGCGGTAGCCGGCCGGGGCGGGCAACATGATCTGAAGGTTGCCCGGGGCAGTGCCGTGGGCGAACTGCTGGCGCTGGCCCGGCCCGATGATCTTCTGGTCCTTGGTATGCCCAGGCTGAATATGGTGTCCGGTCTGTTACCCGGCTCACCGGCGCGGGGGCTTATCCGGGAGTCTCCGGCCCGGGTGTTGCTTTGGTGTGAACAGCGGGTACCGGAGCGCAGCCGGGTGGTGGTGGCTCTCAATGATCATCGGGAGGCCAATATCCGGGCCATCCGGACAGCCGTGGAGGCCTCCCGCCACTACCAGCGTCCGGTAACTGTACTGTTGCCGCCAGGCAGTCAGGACCGGGAGCAGGAAGAGGCCATTCGCAGGGAACCGGGTCTTGCCGGTACGGACCTGCGTGTGCGTACACTGCCGGCCACAGATCCGGGCAGTATTGCGCGGGTATTGCGGGAAGAAGCGGCGTCCCATCTGGTTCTGAGCCGGGACAATCACCTGTTCCGGGAGCCGGGTGGTGATCTGCTGCTGGCACAGCTCAGGCTTCCGGTCATAATTACACCGTGATTCCACCCCGTATCAGGGGTCACCATATTCGTTTCGGGTAGGACTGATGCTTCAGGATATTCTGTACATTGTGGGGTTAACGGTAGCTGCAGGCGCCTGTATTCCCCTGGGCGGGCTGATTGCAAGCGTTGAGCGAATCAGTCCCAACTGGCTGGAGCTGGAGTTCCGGCATTTCCTGATCGCCTTTGGCGGTGGCATTCTGCTGGGGGCGGTTACCGTGGTGCTGGTGCCGGAAGGCAAGGCCAGCATGAACGGGTCCTTCTGGGCCATTCCCACCATACTCGCGGGGGGCGTGCTGTTCTTTGCCGTGGAGCGCTTGCTGGGCCTGAAGAAACGGGAAGCCCCCCAGCTGATGGGGGTGATGCTGGACTTTGTACCTGAGGCCATGGCTCTGGGCGGCATGATCATCGTCAATCCCGGGCTCGCACCGCTGCTGGCAATGCTGATTGCCCTGCAGAATCTGCCGGAAGGGTTCAACGCCTACCGGGAGCTGCGTGAACATTCTGGATACTCCTCCCGGCAAACCCTGGTATTCATGTCCGGGCTGGTACTGGCGGGGCCTGTTGCCGGACTTGTGGGCTATTACTTCCTGGCGTCGTCACCGGTTCTGCTGGGGGGCATTATGCTGGTGGCCTCGGGGGGCATCCTGTATCTGATCTTTCAGGATATTGCCCCCCAGTCCCGGCTCGAGAAACACTGGATGCCGCCCTTCGGAGCGGTGGTGGGTTTCTGTCTGGCCCTGTTCAGTAACGATCTTGTCAGCCATCTCTGACCCCGAAGGCTCAGGCAATTTCCCGGGCACTCTGCTGGCGCAGGATCTGGTCGATTTCCTCCGCTGACAGGGTTTCCTTTTCCAGAACAGCATGGGCCAGGGCTTCAAGCTGGTCCCTGTGGGCGGTCAGGAAGTCGATGGTGAATTTTTCCAGTTCCATCAGCTCGGACTGGATTTCCCGGTCGATCAGCTCCGCCATCTTTTCACTGAACTCCCGGGGCAGGCCCATTTCCCGGCCCAGGAATACGTGCTCCTCACCAATGCTGAGTCCAAGAGGACCTATCTTCTCGCTCATGCCCCACTGGCCGATCATCCGCCGGATCAGGGTGGTGGCTTCTTTCAGGTCGCTCTGGGCACCGGTGCTGACTTCACCATAGACGATCTTCTCGGCGGCTCTTCCCCCCAGCATCACCTTGATCCGGTCTTTCAGATAGCTCTCGGTGTAGCTGTAATGGTCTTCCCTGGGGGTCTGCTCAGTCACTCCCATGGCCATACCGTGGGGAATGATGGTGAGTTTGTTCAGGGGGTCTGCCTTGGGCATATGGTAGGCCATGAGTGCGTGTCCGCACTCGTGGTATGCCACCGATTCCCGCTCTTCTACGCTCAGTTTGGCATCCCGGACCGCACCCAGGGTGATCCGGTCCCGGGCCACTTCAAAACAGTGGCTATTGACCTCTGACAGGTTTTCCCGGGCTGCGGTGAGGGCAGCCTCATTCACCAGGTTTTTCAGGTCGGCACCGGAAAAGCCGATGGTGCGGGCGGCAATCTGCTCCAGATCCACGTCCCTGGCCAGAGGCACCTTGCGCACATGGACTTTGAGAATGGCAACCCGGGCTTCCCGGTGCGGCCGGTCCAGGGTGATCTTGCGGTCAAAGCGTCCGGGCCGGAGCAGGGCGCTGTCCAGAACATCCGGGCGGTTGGTGGCCGCCAGTACCAGAATTTTTTCCTGGGGGGCAAAACCATCCATTTCCGTAAGAATCTGGTTCAGGGTCTGCTCCCGTTCGTCGTGCCCGCCGCCCAGACCGGCACCCCGGGAGCGGCCTATGGCATCCAGTTCGTCAATGAATATCAGGGACGGGGCTTCCTTGCGGGCATTGGCAAACATGTCCCGGACCCGGGCGGCTCCCACACCCACAAACATCTCGATAAATTCCGACGCGCTGATGCTGAAGAAAGGCACATCGGCTTCCCCGGCAATGGCCTTGGCCAGCAGGGTCTTGCCGGTGCCTGGAGGCCCGACCAGCAATATGCCCCTGGGCATGGAGGCACCCAGTGCCAGGAATTTCTCAGGGGTTTTCAGAAAGTCGATAATCTCCTGGATTTCCTGCTTGGCGGATTCAATCCCGGCCACATCGTTGAGCGTGGTGGTGGAGGTTTCCCTGGTGGCCCGCCGGGCCCTGGATTTGCCATAGTCGAAGGGGCCACCGCCCTGGGTCATGCGCTTCTGGGCCGCTCCCCAGAACCAGAACATCAGTGCCAGCAGCAGTATCCAGGGCAGGAAGCCGCGGATAAGTTCCTGCCACCAGGGCAGTCCGGACGGTGACGCCTTGATGGTGACCTGGTGATCTTCCAGAAGGTTCAGCAGTTCCGGGTCTTCCATGGGCGGGCGGATGGTCCGGAATGCGGTGGCGCTGGTGCCCGGGGTGGTATCGGAACTGCGGGCGGCGGAGCCGCTGTCGGTATATTCCCCGGTGATGGTTTCATTCTTGAGGGTGACCTGGGCCACCTGGTCGGCGGCGACGGCAGCCTTGAAGTCGGAGTAGGCCAGCTCCTGGAGGCGGGGCTGGCCGCTGTCCTGAAGCCAGAGCATGGCCAGGAATATGGCCGCGCTGAGCCAGAGGAATGAATACTGGTTAGGAATTCCTGCCGGCGGGGTGTTTGCCGGCTTCTGGTCTTCAGGCGTGTTGGATGTGGTCATTTCGGTCTCCGGTCTCCTTCCATGATTTTGGCCACGAAGACGGATTTGCCATAGGTCTGGAAAGACCACTTCATGGTGTCTGACAGTACTTTCATGACGTCATCGTAGTCACCGAAGATTTCGGTACTCATGCGTCCGGGGTAGACCTCAAGGCCGCTGGCCTTGAGGCGTTCGATCAGATCCAGAACCGGCTGCCGGTATTGATCCTTGAGCGGGTACCAGCTCAGTTGTACAGAGAGAAACATGTTTGCCTCCGCTGATCCATTGCCTGTACTGCAGCGGCCTTCAGTAGCCCATGGCCGAGGAGGTGCTGCGTCTCGGGTCGGCGCCACCATAGAGGGTGCCGTCGTCTCCGATCATGATACTCTGAATGGCGCCCATCGCCGAATTGATCACCACTTTGTGTCCCATGCTCTGCAGGCGCTCAATGGTATCCGGGCTGATGCCCTGTTCGATGCGGATTTCATCCGGCAGCCACTGATGATGAATCCGGGGCGCAGATACCGCAGTCTGGATGTTCATGCCGTGGTCGATCACGTTCATGATGACCTGCAGGGTGGTGGTAATGATACGGGAGCCGCCGGGGCTGCCGGTCACCAGAAAATTTTTGCCGTTTTTGCGCACGATGGTGGGGGACATGGAGCTGAGCATGCGCTTGCCAGGTTCCACCTTGTTGGCGGCACCACCGATCAGGCCGTAGGCATTGGGTACCCCGGGCTTGGCGCTGAAATCATCCATTTCATTGTTAAGCAGGAAGCCGGCTCCGGTCACGGTAATTCCCGAGCCGTAGCTGAAGTTGATGGTGTAGGTATTGGAGACTGCGTTGCCCCACTGATCCACTACCGAAAAGTGGGTGGTTTGCGGGCTTTCGTAGGGTGCCGGCTGCCCCGGGCCTATGTCGCTGGCGGGGGTGGCCTTGTCGGTGTGGATGCCGGTGCGCAGCTCTTTGGCGTAGTCCTTGCTGGTCAGCCCCTGCAGGGGGACATCGACAAAATCGGTATCGCCCAGGTAGTGGGACCTGTCTGCATAGGCCCGTTTCATGGCCTCCGCCATCAGATGGATGGTGCGAGCCGAGTTGTGGCCGTATTCGCCGATGGGGTAACCCTCAAGAATATTGAGGATCTGGATAATGTGGGTGCCGCCGGAAGAGGGCGGGGACATGGAGTAGATGTCGTATCCCCGGTAGTTGCCATGTACCGGTTTGCGGATAACCGCCTGGTAGGCTTTCAGATCGGCTTTGGTAATCAGCCCGTCGTTGGCTTCCATTTCCCGGACGATCAGGTCTGCAGTCTTGCCCTCATAAAAACCTTTGACGCCCTGATCGGCTATGCGCTGCAGGGTGTCTGCCAGTTCCGGTTGCCGGAAGACCTCTCCGGGCTGCCAGGCGGAGCCGTCTTCCTTGTAGAAGGTGGCCCGGGTGGCAGGCCAGCGCTCAAGCCGGTCCCTGGCCTGCTCCAGGCCTTCGGTAAAGCGCCGGGGTACAACAAAACCGTCACGGGCCAGCTTGATGGCCGGCGCCAGCGCCTGTTTCAGGGAAATGGTGCCGTGACGCTCCAGAGCCAGTGCCAGGCCGGCCACAGTGCCGGGTACTCCCGCTGCCTTGTGGCTGAAACGGCTGCGTTCGGGTACCACTTCACCGGCCTCGTCCTGAAACATGGTTTCGCTGGCTGCTGCTGGAGCTTTTTCCCGGTAATCAATGGCTTCGGGTTCACTGCCGTCGCCTTTTGCGATCAGCATGAAGCCTCCGCCACCGATATTGCCGGATCTGGGCTGGGTGACGGCGAGGGCGAAACCGGCGGTAACGGCGGCGTCCACCGCATTACCGCCATTCTGCAATACTTTCAGGGCCACTTCGGTGGCCAGGGTATGGCTGGTGGCAACCATGCCGTGAGTGCCTGTGGCCGGATGGAAGCGCTCGCCCTCCAGTATGGCCTGTGCCCACGCCGAGGAGGCCGTTGTTGACAGAAGCAGAATCAGTGTAATGAAGCAGGAGCGCCCTGAGCGGCGCCAGGGGCTGTTTTTGCCTGTTTGCTGGTGCGGGTGTCTGTCCATGTTCTGTTCCTCGTTTCTGACGCTTATATGCGCTATGATAGCCGGTCATTTTTATGGGTGCGTACGTTAAGCTGGCGGAAACCCCGTCGCTGCTTCCTTTTTGCGCGCCTGCTTTCCCGGATTTCACTTAAGGAAAGGCTTTCATGGAGCATACCTATCGTCTTGTGATTTCCTGCCCGGACCGGGTGGGAATCGTTGCCAAGGTGAGTAATTTTCTGTCGACTTATAATGGCTGGATTACCGAGGCGAGTCATCACTCGGACACCCATAATGGCTGGTTTTTCATGCGCCACGAAGTCAAGGCCAGCTCCATTCCTTTCGGCCTGGAACAGTTCCGGGCGGCCTTTGAGCCCATCGCCCGCGAGTTCGATATGAACTGGCGCATTACCGATTCGGCCCGGCCCAAGAAAGTCATCCTGATGTGCAGCAAGGAATCCCATTGCGTTGCTGACCTTCTGTACCGCTGGCAAAGCGGGGAAATCAACGCGGAAATTGTGGCGGTGATTTCCAATCATGACGACCTGCGGCGCATGGTTGAGTGGCATGAGATTCCCTATCACCACATTCCGGTGAGCAAGGACAACAAGGCCGAGGCTTTCGCCCACATTGAAGAACTGTTCCAGCACTATGAAACGGACGTGGTGGTGCTGGCCCGTTACATGCAGATTCTGCCTTCGGAACTGTGTGCCAAATACGCCGGCAAGGTGATCAACATCCATCACAGCTTCCTGCCTTCGTTTGCCGGTGCCAGGCCCTATCACCAGGCCTACAGCCGGGGCGTAAAACTGATTGGGGCCACCTGTCACTATGTGACCGAGGATCTGGATGAAGGTCCGATCATCGAACAGGACGTCATCCGGATTACCCACCGGGATACCATTGACAGTATGGTCCGCCTGGGCCGGGATGTGGAAAAAAATGTCCTTGCCCGGGGCCTGCGCTTCCATATTGAAGACCGGGTAATTACCTACGAAAACAAGACGGTGGTGTTTGCCTGATGCCGAGGCCCGGTCACGCCGGCAAGGGTGTGATTGTGGTAGACTTGGCAGCCTGACTGAAGAACAACTACGGGGCCTGGAAGGGCCCCCATTCGACTTCCAGATAACGCAAAGGAACCTTTCTCGATGGGTGAGTTAGCCAAAGAGATCCTGCCGGTAAGTATTGAAGACGAACTGAAACAGTCCTACCTGGATTACGCCATGAGCGTAATTGTTGGCCGGGCACTTCCTGATGTGCGGGACGGTCTCAAGCCGGTGCATCGCCGGGTCCTGTTCGCCATGTCCGAACTCAACAATGACTGGAACAAGGCCTACAAGAAATCCGCCCGTGTGGTCGGTGACGTTATCGGTAAATACCATCCCCATGGTGACTCTGCTGTTTACGACACCATCGTCCGTATGGCCCAGCCGTTCTCATTGCGTTATCCGCTGGTAGACGGCCAGGGTAACTTCGGTTCCATTGACGGTGATAACGCGGCTGCCATGCGTTATACCGAAATCCGCATGGAGAAAATTGCCCACTCCCTGCTGGCGGATCTGGACAAGGACACCGTTGATTACGTTGACAACTACGATGGCACCGAGCGGATTCCGGAAGTGCTGCCGACCCGGGTTCCCAACCTGCTGGTGAACGGTTCCTCCGGTATCGCCGTGGGTATGGCCACCAACATTCCGCCCCACAACCTGACGGAAGTGGTCAACGGCTGTCTGGCGCTGATTGATAACCCGGACCTTACCGTGGATGAACTGATGGAGTTCATTCCCGGGCCGGATTTCCCCACCGAGGGCATCATCAACGGCCGTGCCGGCATTGTTGAGGCCTACCGTACCGGCCGTGGCCGTATCTATATCCGTGCCCGCCACGAAGTGGAGCACGACAAGAAGACCAACCGGGATGCCATCATCATCACCGAGCTGCCGTATCAGCTCAACAAGGCCCGGCTGATCGAGAAGATTGCCGAACTGGTGAAGGAAAAACGCCTGGAAGGCATTTCCGAGCTGCGGGACGAGTCCAACAAGGAAGGTATCCGGGTAGTGATCGAGCTGCGCCGGGGCGAGAACCCGGAAGTGGTGATCAACAACCTGTTTGCCCAGACCCAGCTGGAAAGCGTCTTCGGCATCAATATGGTGGCACTGATCAATGGTGAGCCGAAGACCCTGAATCTCAAGCAGATGCTGGATGCCTTCGTGCGTCACCGCCGGGAAGTGGTGACCCGCCGGACCATTTTTGAACTGCGCAAGGCCCGGGAACGTGGCCATATCCTGGAAGGTCTGACCGTTGCTCTGGCCAACATCGATGAGATCATCGAGCTGATCAAGCAGTCACCCTCATCCGCGGAAGCCAAAGAGAAGCTGGTAGAGCGGGGCTGGTCTCCGGGTGCTGTGCTGGCGATGCTGGAACGGGCCGGTGAAGATGCCTGCCGTCCGGATGAGCTGCCGGAAATCTACGGTCTGCGGGACGGGCTTTACCATCTGTCCCCGGAACAGGCCCAGGCCATTCTGGACCTGCGTCTGCACCGCCTGACCGGTCTGGAAACCGAAAAGCTGCAGAACGAGTACAAAGAGATTCTGGAGAAGATCGCGGATCTGCTGGACATTCTGGGGGATCCCGAACGTCTGCTGCAGGTTATCCGTGATGAACTCCAGGAGATCGTCAGAGACTATGGTGACGAGCGCCGTACCGAGATCACCAGTTCCCGCCGGGATCTGACCGTTGCCGACCTGATTGATGAAGAAGATCTGGTGGTCACCATTTCCCACAGTGGCTATGCCAAGACCCAGGCCGTTGAGGATTACCATGCCCAGCGCCGGGGTGGCCGGGGCAAGGCGGCTACCGCCATGAAGGATGAGGATTTCATCGAGAAACTTCTGGTGGCCAACTCCCATGACACCATTCTGTGCTTCTCCGACAAGGGCAAGGTGTACTGGCTGAGAGTGTTCGAGATTCCCCGTGGCAGTCGCGGTTCCCGTGGTCGTCCCATGGTGAACATTCTGCCGCTGGATGAAGGTGAACGTATCACCACCTTCCTGCCGGTGCGGGATTACCCGGAAGACCAGTTTGTGCTGATGGCGACATCCGGTGGTGTGGTCAAAAAGACTCCGTTGCCGAACTTCTCCCGTCCCCGCAGCAGCGGCCTGATTGCCCTGAACCTGGACGAAGGCGATGCCCTGGTGGGCGCGGCCATTACCAATGGCGATGCGGAAATCATGCTGTTCTCCAGCGCCGGCAAGGCCGTGCGCTTCCCGGAAGACCAGGTGCGGGCCATGAGCCGGACGGCCCGGGGCGTGCGCGGAATCCGTCTGAAAGAAGGCCAGCATGTGGTCTCCCTGATCATTCCGGAAGAGGGTGGTCTGGTGCTGACGGCCAGTGAGCACGGCTACGGAAAACTGACCGCTCTGGATGAGTTCCCGGCATACAGTCGTGGCAGCCAGGGTGTTATCGCCATGCAGTGCTCTGAGCGTAACGGCAACCTGGTTGCGGCTCTGCAGCTGTTTGACGGTGATGAAATGATGCTGATTTCGGACAAGGGTACGCTGGTTCGCACCCGCTCCGATGAAGTGTCCGTTCTGAGTCGTAATACCCAGGGGGTTCGCCTGATTCGTCTGAGTCAGGAAGATGAGCGCCTGGTGGGAGTTGAACGAATTGCCGAATCCGATCATGACGATGATGCTGTCGAAGGCAGCGACGGGGATGTGGCCGGCGACAGCAGTTCCGAAGAAGGCGCCGGCGAAGACTAGGCCGACATTGTCATAGACCGTATTGTTAAGACTTGAGAGATCGCAGGATCATGAGCAGGGCGTATAACTTTTGTGCAGGTCCGGCCACGTTGCCGGAAGCCGTGCTGCAACAGGCACGTGATGAAATGCTGGACTGGCGTGGTACCGGTATGTCGGTAATGGAAATGAGCCATCGCAGCGATGAGTTCATTAGTATTGCCGAAACCGCTGAGCAGGACCTGCGTGATCTGGCCGGTATTCCGGACGATTATGCGGTTCTGTTCATGCAGGGCGGGGCTTCCAGCCAGTTTTCCACCATCCCGCTCAACCTGCTGGGTGAGTCCGGAACAGCGGACTATGTGGATACCGGTGTCTGGTCCAGAAAAGCCATTGCCGAAGCTGGCCGTTACGGTCAGGTGAATGTGGTGGCCAGCTCCCGGGAAACCGGTTATGCCTCAGTGCCGGAGCAGTCCGGCTGGAGCACCCGGCCGGATGCGGCCTATCTGCACTACACCCCCAATGAAACCATTGGTGGCCTGGAGTTTGATTTCATTCCGGAAACCGGCGATGTACCGCTGGTGGCGGACATGTCCTCGAACATGCTGTCGCGGCCGGTGGATATCTCCAAGTACGGTCTGATCTATGCCGGTGCCCAGAAGAATATCGGGCCGTCCGGTCTGGTTGTGGTGATTATCCGCAAGGATCTGCTGGGCCATGCCCGCAAGGACACCCCGACCATGATGAACTATCAGGTCATTGCCGATAACAATTCCATGTACAACACCCCGGCCACCTATTCCTGGTATCTGGCCGGTCTGGTGTTCCAGTGGCTGAAGGCACAGGGCGGTGTGGAGGCCATGGCGGCACTCAACGAGCGCAAGGCCCGCAAGCTCTACGATTTCATTGACAACAATGATTTCTACGCCAATCCGGTGGAGCCCCGCTTCCGTTCCCGGATGAATGTACCCTTTACCCTGGCTGACGATGGGCTCAATGGTGACTTCCTGAAAGGTGCAGAGGCCCATGGCCTGCTGAACCTGAAAGGTCACCGCTCCGTTGGTGGCATGCGCGCAAGTATCTACAATGCCATGCCGGAAGCCGGTGTGGATGCGCTTATTGAATACATGGCGGAATTCGCCAGGGAGCATGGCTGAGTATGAGTGACGAGCAGATTCGCCTGGGAGAACTCCGGGACGAAATTGATCAGATCGATCACCAGATCATGGACCTGATCAGTGCCCGCGCCCGCTGTGCCCAGGAAGTGGCCCGGGTGAAAACGGAAGCCAACCCGGACCAGAATGTGTTCTTCTACCGTCCCGAACGGGAAGCGCAGGTGCTGCGGCGGATTAAGGAAGAGAATCCGGGGCCCCTGTCCGGGGAAGAGATGGCCCGCTTGTTCCGGGAAATCATGTCAGCCTGTCTGGCCCTGGAAAAGCCCATGCATATCGCTTTCCTGGGGCCGGTGGGTACCTTTACCCAGGCGGCAGCTCTCAAGCATTTTGGTCATTCCGTGATCAGTGTGCCCCTGCCGGCTATTGATGCAGTGTTCCGGGAGGTGGAATCCGGTTCCGCCCACTATGGTGTGGTGCCGGTTGAGAATTCCACCGAGGGCATGATCAATCACACCCTGGATATGTTCATGTCCTCGCCCCTGAAAATCTGTGGCGAGGTACAGCTGCGTATTCACCACCACCTGATGGTGTCCCCGAAGCACGAGGGGCAGGAGATTACCCGGATCTACTCCCACCAGCAGTCCTTTGCCCAGTGTCGCCAGTGGCTGGACACCCACCGCTACGGGGTTGAGCGGGTTACGGTTTCCAGTAATGCCGAGGCCGCCCGCAGGGCAGCCGAGGAGCCGGGAACGGCAGCCATCGCCGGAGATATGGCGGCAGAACTCTACGGGCTGGACATTCTGGCGGGCAGTATCGAGGATCGGCCGGACAACACAACCCGGTTCCTGATTGTCGGTCAGGAAGAGGTGCCGGCCAGCGGCCATGACAAGTCCTCCATTCTGGTTTCCATGCGTAACAAGCCGGGGGCCCTGTATCAGTTGCTGGAGCCTTTCCACCGGCACGGCATCAGCCTGACCCGTATCGAAACCCGGCCTTCTCCCAATGGCACCTGGGCCTATGTGTTCTACATAGATTTTGAAGGCCATATGGATGATGACCGGGTCAAAGCCCTGCTGGCGGAAGTGGAGAATGAAGCGGTTGAGCTCAAGCGTCTGGGATCCTATCCCATCGGCGTTCTTTAACTGAGGAGTGGCAATGGCGATTGATTACCAGAGCCTGGCTGTCAAAGGGGTTCAGGCGATGTCTCCTTACCAGCCGGGAAAACCGATTGAGGAGCTGGCCCGGGAACTGAACCTGAACCCGGATGAAATCATCAAGCTGGCCAGCAACGAAAACCCGCTGGGGCCTAGCGACAAGGCCATGGCCGCTGCCCGCCAGGCGCTGACGGATACCTGCCTGTATCCGGATGGCAATGGTTTCAGTCTGAAAGCCGCTCTGGCCAGCCGTTTCGGTGTCGGAGCAGGGCAGATTACCCTGGGTAATGGTTCCAACGATGTGCTGGAGCTGGTTGCCCGCTGTTTTGCCAACAGTGATTCCGAAATTGTTTTTTCCCAGTACGCCTTTGCTGTCTATCCCCTGGTGACCCAGGCGATCGGTGCTACCGGTGTGCAGGTTCCTGCCAGCAACTGGGGCCATGACTTTGCCGCCATGGCGGCTGCCGTGACTCCCCGTACCCGCATTATCTTCGTAGCCAATCCCAACAATCCAACGGGAACCGTACACAGCCACGAAGCGGTTACGGAATTTCTGCAAAGCATTCCCGAAGATGTGCTGGTGGTGCTGGATGAAGCCTATTGCGAATACCTGCCGGCAGAACGGCAGGGGGATAGCCTGGGGCTGTTGTCACAATTCCCGAACCTGATTATCTGCAGAACCTTTTCCAAGGCCTGGGGGCTGGCCGGCCTGCGCGTTGGCTACAGTATCAGTTCCGAGAGTATTGCCAATATACTCAACCGGATACGACAGCCTTTCAATGTAAATTCTATTGCCATGGCCGCTGCCACTGCAGTGCTGGATGATGACGCCTACCTGCAGAAATCCCGGGAAGTGAATGCCGCCGGGTTGCGTCAGCTTGAACAGGCTTTTGCGGCCATGGGGCTTGATTACATTCCGTCTGCAGGCAACTTCATTGCTGTGGAGGTGGGTGACAGGGCTCAGGAAATCTTCCGGTCCCTGTTGTCATCCGGTGTGATCGTGCGGCCGGTGGCCGGCTATGGTATGCCCCGGCATCTGCGGGTGTCGGTAGGTCTGCCGGAGCAGAATGAACGCTTTATTGAGGCTCTGGCCCGGGCGCTGGAAACGGTGAATCAGGGTGGCTGAGATGCCTGCAGGAGAGCCTCTGTTTCACCGGGTTGCCGTTATCGGTCTGGGGCTGATTGGCGGGTCGCTGGCCAGCGCCATACGTCGCAACCATCTTGCCGCTACCGTGGTTGGTGTCGATGCCCGCCCTGATGAACTGGCGCTGGGGCTGGAGCTGGGGGTGATCGATGAGGCCGCCTCTGGTATCCGGGAAGCGGTAACCGGGGCCGATCTGGTGGTGCTGGCCGTACCGGTACGGGCCATGCGCGAAGTGATGGCGGAGGTTCGTCCCTGGCTTGCACCGGAGGCGGTACTGACCGATGTCGGCAGTACCAAATCCAGCTTTGTAGCGGACGTGGAAGCGGTATTCGGCAGCCTCTCACCTAGAGTGATTCCCGGGCACCCCATTGCCGGCTCAGAGAAAAGCGGTATTCGCGCCGCCAATCCGGAGCTGTTTTCCTGCCACAAGGTGATTCTTACCCCTGCAGACAATGCTGATGCCCGGGCCCTGGCGCGCCTGACAAAACTCTGGGAAGGCTGTGGCGCAACGGTGCTGACCATGTCCGTTGCCTACCACGATGAAGTGCTGGCCGCGACCAGCCATCTTCCCCATCTGATTGCTTTTTCCCTGGTGGATACTTTGGCCGGGGAAGACGGAAATATGGACATCTTCCGCTATGCTGCCGGTGGTTTCCGGGATTTCACCCGGATTGCCGCCAGCGATCCGGTGATGTGGCACGATATTTTTCTTTCCAACCGCGACGCCATTCTGCGGGTGATCGACCATTTCACCCATGATCTGGATCAGTTGCGTACGGCGATTGCCGATCAGGACGGTGACACCCTGTTGCGGGTGTTCAGCCGTGCCCGGGCAGCCCGTGAACACTTTTCGAAAATGCTTTCAGGACAGGCTTTTGTGACAAACAATACTGAGAAACAGCTAAGGTTCCGGCTACAGCCGGGAGGTTCCGTTTCCGGCGATATCCGGGTACCGGGTGACAAGTCCATGTCCCACAGAGCCATCATGCTGGGTGCGCTGGCGGACGGGGTGACTGAGGTCAAGGGATTCCTGGAAGGGGAGGACAGTCTCGCCACGCTTCAGGCGTTCCGGGATATGGGGGTGACCATTGAGGGCCCTGATGACGGCTTTGTCCGTATCCACGGCGTTGGAATCAACGGCCTGCAGGCGCCCCGGGGCCCGCTCTATCTGGGCAACTCCGGCACCGCCATGCGCCTGTTTGCCGGGCTGCTGGCGGCCCAGTCCTTTGATACCGAACTGACCGGTGATGCCAGCCTCTCCAAGCGCCCCATGGGCCGGGTGGCTGATCCGCTGCAGGCAATGGGTGCTGTTATCGAAACCGCAGAAGGCGGGCGTCCGCCGCTGAAAATCCGGGGCGGGCAGACCCTGACCGGGATGCATTATGAAATGCCGGTGGCCAGTGCCCAGGTGAAATCCTGCCTGTTGCTGGCCGGGCTCTATGCCGAAGGCAGTACCTCGGTCACCGAGCCTGCACCGACCCGGGATCATACCGAGCGTATGCTCACCGGGTTCGGCTACCATGTGCACCGGGATGGTGCCACCGCCAGCGTCAGCGGTGGTGGCCGTCTGACCGCGACCAATATTGATGTGCCGGCGGATATTTCTTCCGCGGCCTTCTTTATGGTGGCAGCGACTATTGCGCCGGACTCGGATCTGACCCTGCGCCATGTGGGCATGAACCCCACCCGGGTGGGCGTGATCAACATCCTGCGCCAGATGGGTGCCAATATTGAAGTCATGAACGAACGGGAAGTCGGCGGTGAGCCGGTGGCGGATCTCCGGGTCCGCTCAGCTGAGCTTCAGGGTATTGATATCCCCGAGGATCAGGTGCCGCTGGCCATTGATGAGTTCCCCGTTATCTTTATTGCTGCTGTCTGTGCCCGGGGCCGTACCGTTCTGCGGGGCGCCGAGGAGCTGCGGGTCAAGGAAAGTGACCGTATCCAGGTGATGGCGGACGGACTGGCGGCTCTTGGAGTAGAGACCGCAGTTACTCCGGACGGCATTGTGATTGAAGGCGGTCAGGACATTGGTGGCGGCTGTATCGACAGTCACGGTGACCACCGTATAGCCATGTCCTTTGCGGTTGCCTCCCTGCGCGCCAGTGCAGAAATTGAAATTACCGACTGCGCCAATGTGGCCACGTCTTTCCCCGGCTTTGTGGAGCTGGCCCGAGCCAGCGGAATCCATATCTCCGCAGAGGGAGCACAATAATGGGCAATTCTCCGGCGCCGGTCATTACAGTGGATGGCCCTGGCGGAGCCGGGAAGGGCACGGTTACCCAGATGCTGGCGAAAAGGCTGGGCTGGCACCTGCTGGACAGTGGTGCCCTGTATCGCCTGACTGCGCTGGCGGCATTGCGCCAGGGTGTGTCTCTGGATGATGAGGCAGCACTGGCGCGGCTGGCATCGGCGCTGGATGTGGCCTTTGAGCCTACCGCAGCCGGCGAGCCGGTAAAGGTGCTTCTGGCCGGAGAGGATGTGACCGCTCAGCTGCGCACCGAATCCTGTGGTGATGCGGCTTCCCGGATTGCGGTCATGCAGCCGGTGCGGGATGCCCTGCTGCAGCGCCAGCGGGATTTCCGCCAGCCTCCGGGGCTGGTGGCCGATGGCCGGGATATGGGCACGGTGGTGTTCCCTGATGCCCCGGTCAAGGTGTTCCTGACAGCCAGCGCAGAGGAGCGTGCAAGAAGGCGATACCGGCAGTTGAAGGACTCTGGCGTCGATGTTAGTATTGACGACCTTTTGAAGGAGATTCGGGTACGCGATGAACGGGATATGAACCGTTCCGCAGCCCCTCTCAAGCCTGCAGATGATGCGCAAGTCATTGATTCTACAGGGTTGAGTATTGAGGAGGTGTTGGATAGGTGTATGGCCGCAGCCGGTCAGGCCTGACCGCACCTTTTTGTTGTTGAAATTCCGGATGTGGTGTTAACGGCCAGCCACTGGCCATATCCGGATATGACTAACAGACCGTGTCGCTGGTAGCACGGAGTAAACTTGCGTTGATCACATAGGACACATAATGAGCGAGAGCTTTGCGGATCTTTTTGAAGAAAGCCTGAAAGAAATTGACATGAAACCGGGTTCCATCGTCCAGGGAACCGTAGTTGACGTCGACAACGACTGGGTCACCGTTAACGCCGGACTGAAGTCCGAAGGCGTTATCCCCGCCTCCCAGTTCCTGAACGAAAAAGGCGAGTTGGAAGTAGCTGTCGGCGATGTTGTCGATGTGGCTCTCGATGCAGTTGAAGACGGTTTCGGTGAAACCCGTCTGTCCCGTGAAAAGGCCAAGCGCGCTGAAGCGTGGAAGGTTCTCGAGAAGTCCTTCGAAGCTGAGGAAGTGGTCAAGGGTATTATCAATGGCAAGGTCAAAGGTGGTTTCACTGTTGATCTGGCCGGCATCCGTGCCTTCCTGCCGGGTTCCCTGGTAGACGTTCGTCCGGTTCGCGACACTGCGCACCTGGAGAACAAAGAGCTTGAATTCAAGGTTATCAAGCTGGACCAGAAGCGTAACAACGTGGTTGTTTCCCGCCGCGCCGTTCTGGAAGCTGAAAACAGCGAGCAGCGTGAAGCTCTGCTGGAAACCCTGACCGAAGGTCTGGAAATCAAGGGTATCGTCAAGAACCTGACCGACTACGGTGCATTCGTAGACCTGGGCGGTGTTGACGGCCTGCTGCACATCACAGATATGGCTTGGAAGCGTGTTAAGCACCCAAGTGAGATAGTGAATGTGGGTGACGAAATCAACG
>JBFHSI010000001.1:0-55715 GCA_041591245.1 Marinobacter sp. | reverse complement strand
TTTGGCGGCCAGTGCGACCAGAACTCGCCCCGCCTTGCCGGCACACCTCTGCGCATCCTCAGTGACTGGGACGGTGAAGAAACCGTTGTTCTCGAGCCCGGCGACATGCTTTATCTGCCGCCGGCCATCGGCCACTATGGCGTAGCCGAAGACGACTGCATCACCCTGTCCGTGGGCTTCCGGGCACCAACCATTGACGACGGGGGACAACTGCGCTGGAACGAAGGTTCCCGGTTTGCCTACCACGAACTGGATGGAGAAACTGCCCTGTTCGTGGACGGAGAACAATACCTGCTGAAAGGGGACGCTCGGCCACTGGCCCCCCTGCTCTGCGCCGGATCCCGGATCGACATGACGCAACTGGCCGACTTTGCCCGGGACCAGGCTCTGCTGGGTCTCCTGTGCACCCTGTACAACCAGGGATCGGTCTATTTCGAGTAAAGCACCACTATGAATCTGAGATTCAGGAAATACAGCTGGCAGCTGGCCCCGGACTCCATCCGCAACATACGCCAGACCGTCTTTATTGATGAGCAGAAGGTCCCCCCGGAGCTGGAGTGGGATGATACCGACGAGATAGCCGACCACTATCTGGCGGTGCTGCCCGACAATACCCCGGTGGGCACCGCCCGCCTGTTTTCGACGCTTGATGAAACCGCCCATATCGGAAGAATGGCCATTCTTCCGGAATTCCGGGGGCATGGCGTTGGCGAACGCCTGCTGCGCCACCTGGTTTCAGAAGCCGCAGGGCAGTTTTCGGAGGTGGTTCTCTCTGCCCAGAAGCATGCGATTCCCTTCTATCAGAAAACCGGCTTCCATGTATGCTCCGACGTCTACGACGATGCAGGTATTCCCCATTTCGACATGCGCTGCCTGGCCCCACAGCTGGTGGCGCAGGATGCCTGGCAGCGGGAACAACCCATGATTCTGGCGGCAGACGACGCCCCCTGGGCTTTTTCCGGTGAATCCGCCATGGCCAGCCTCACCGATTCCCTGTCCGGTCAGGCAAGACAACGCTTGTGGCTGTACGAACAGGTTCTGGATCACCAGCTCTATGACCGGCACAGGTTCCGGGAACTGGTTTCCGCCCTTGCCAGGAAGCACCCTCAGGCCGAGGTTCGTCTGCTGATTCACAATGACCGGCCGCTGGTGGAGCGCCGGCACAGGATTGTTGAACTGATGCGGCGACTGCCCAGCCGGATTCAGCTACGTCTGGTCAACCCCCACTACCCGATTGCAGACCAGCCCTTTATGTTGGTGGACCGGGAAGGCGTTCTGCACCGCCCGGACTTCAACAAAGCCGAAGGCTTTGCCTGTTTCTCCGACAGCGGCCGGGCCAGGCTTCTTGCCGAAGAGTTCCAGCGCATGTGGGAAGCCGGCAAGCCATCCCTTGAGCTGAGGGAATTACCTTTGTGAGTGATGCCCCGGCATCATTTTTGCCGCTTCAAACTGGGCACCGAAGGGGGCGAACTCCGCATCCACTTCCTCCGCCACCTCAGCAATAAGCTTGCGCAACCACCGATGATCCGCGTTGTGCTGCAGCAGCGGACTCCAGGCCATCTTCAGGTCAAACGGCGGAATCTCAAAGGGCGGAATTTTGGCTACCAGATTGGGATTGTCCTTCTGTAGCCAGGCTGCCCGGGACGGTAAAGTGGCAATCAGGTCATGCTGCTCCGCCAGCAGCATGGCCACCTGATAATGGCGGGTAAACACGGAGATCTGACGCTTACGCCCCATACGGGACAGAGCCTCGTCCACCCAGCCCAGGCGCTGCACATCCTTGGGATTGACACCAACCCCCACACCGAACCCGGTCTTGCTCACCCAGATATGACTGGCATCCAGATAGGTGTCCAGGGTAAAGGGTTCCCGCAGTATGGGGTTGTGGGCATTCATCAGGCAGGCGAAGTATTCGGTCCAGAGGGTTTTCTGGTGGAATGACTGGGGAATCTTGTCGAAGCGGTTAATGGCCATGTCCAGACGGCCCTGCTCAACATCCAGAAAGCTGACATCACTGGGGGTCAGTACATCCAGAGTCACATGGGGGGCCTCCTGGCGGATCCGGCGCAGTACCCGGGGCATCAGACAGGATTCGGCATAATCACTGGCCATGATGCGGAACACTCGCTGGCTTTCCAGGGCAGAAAACGCATTCTTTTCCTGCACCGCCTGCTCAATATCCGACAGAATACTTCGCACCAGAGGCTGCAGTTCCCTGGCCCGCTCGGTCGGCGTCATGCCTTCACTGGTACGCACCAGCAACGGATCCCCGAACAGATCCCTGAGCCGCCTCAGACCATTACTCATGGCCGGCTGGGTAATTCCCAGGTGATTGGCAGCCTTGGTGACATTCCTTTCCCGCAACAGCACATCCAGATATACAAGCAGGTTCAGATCAACGCGGGAAATATCCATGGATGACTCCGGGCAAAACGCACATTAATGCAATCGAAGGCCCTGCAAAATCCGGCACTTCGGTCATCCCTACAATATACCCCAGTATGCCGGATCACTGAATCCATGACCAACCACCACTTTGACATATAGATACGAAATCAATGTCGTATTTCTGATAGTCTTTCTTATACTTACTGAATCAGCTTCTTGCCCTTGGGCCAGGAACGCTCTGCCACCGCTTGCCAAGGAAACCGGAGTCACTACTGACCGATGAATGCCACCACCATTGTCCTGATACTGGCTGCTATTGTTATCGCCTCTATTGTCATCATTGTCATCAGTCAGATGCGCGAACGGGCAAAAATCGAGCGCACGCGCAAAATCACCGCCAGCGAGGACACCTATAACCGGGCCCACAGGTTGCTTGCCGAGATCCCTGGTCAGTATCTGACATCGGACCTGAAGCTGCTGCTGATCAAGCAGATGGAAGAAGCCTGCCGCGACCTGGGTAGCCTCAAGTCCAATCTTCCGGTGCAGAAATGGCAGGAAGATATTCTGGCTCTTAAGAACGAGATTCTGGAAAACCGGGATAAGCGATCTTTCGTCAAGATTGATTCCCCGGAGAAATCCGCCCAGGTCAAAGAAATGCTGCAGAGCCTGTTCCGGATGGTAGAGGCCATGTACAAAAGCCGGCGTATTGACGGCGCCACCGCCAAGGCCAACCTCCGGCATATCCTGTTTCTTGTACACAAGACCCATGCCGACCTGCATGTATTCCAGGCCCGGGACTATGTCCGCCAGAATGAAATTCGCAAGGCCATTCATGCCTACCATCTGGCCAGTACGGAAATGGGCAAATCCCGGGACAACCCCATGGCCATGAAAGCGGTCAAGAGTTTCCGGACCCGGATCAGCGAACTGGAAGCCATGAGTGCGGCCGGTACAGACACAGCTTCTCCCGAATCCCAGTCAAAGCTTGACCGGGAATGGGATACTTTCCTGCACGACGATGAGTGGAAGAAAAAGGCTGACTACGACGACTGATCGCCGTACACCCGGGCCGGCAGCGACCAGCCCCACAACCGGAATCCTCAAACCTAGTGACAAACCCCTTCCGACACAGGCTTTCCTACCGACTGACCCGCGATACCGTGCTGGTTGCCATGGCGCTGGGGCTGGTGCTCAACATTGTCCAGATCACCCTGGATTACTTCAGCGCCCGCAAAGCCATGGAGGAAGAGGTCAAAGCCCTGATCCAGATCAGTGTCAGCCCGGCTTCCCAGATTGCCTATGACATCAACGTCCGGCTCGCAGGAGAGCTGCTGGAAGGCCTCCTGCACCATCCTGCCGCCGTTGACGCCCGGATAGTGGACCACGACGGCCAGGTCATGGCCAGCGCCAGCCGCAGCAGCCAGGATTCCCCTTACCGCTGGCTCAGTGATCAGCTGTTCGGCCCCAATCGGGAGTACCGGCATGAACTGGCCGTGGCCCAGCTGGACAATCTGCCCCTGGGACAGCTGGTCATTACCATTGATACCTATCACTACGGCCTGCAGTTTCTGGAGCGGGCAAGCTATACCCTGGTCAGCGGCCTGATCAAGAGCCTGATCCTGTCCGCCGCCCTGTTCGCCATTTTCTATTTTGTACTCACCCGGCCCATGCTCAATGTCATCAGCGCACTGGGCAAGGTGCAGGCCAGCTCGCCAGGGAAAGTCCGGCTGCCGTTACCGGACAACCACCAGGAAGACGAGATAGGCGTTATGGTGGACATCATTAACCGGCACCTGGAAACCGTTGATTCCAGCCTGGTCCAGCTGCGCAATGCTGAAAGTGCCATGAAGTACTATTCCAGCCAACTCGAGCGGGAAGTGGATGACCGGATCCGGGAGATTTCCGAGAAGAATGATGCCCTGCAACGGGGTAACCGGGCCCTGATCAAGGCCAAAGAAGATGCGGTACGCCGGGCCCGGGCCCGGGCCAACTTCCTGGCCAGCATGAGCCATGAGATACGCACCCCGCTAAACGGCGTTCTCGGCATGCTCGGACTGGCTCTGGAGGGGGAGCTGGATCCAGCCCAGCGCAACCGCCTGGAAATTGCACTCAATGCCGGGGAAAGCCTGCTCGGGCTGCTCAACGATATTCTCGACATTGCCAAGGTGGAAGCCGGCAAGCTGAACCTGGAGAACATTCCCTTCAGCGTACGCAATGTGATTGAAGAGTGCGCTACCCTGCATTCCCAGCAGGCCCGGCGCAAGCACATTGATCTGGTGACCGATATCGATCCGGCACTGCCGGACAGTTTCCTGGGTGATCCCACCAGGGCGCGCCAGATCGTCAACAACCTTCTGAGCAACGCCATCAAGTTTACCGACAATGGATCCGTTCATATCAGGGCCAGTCATTCCGGTGGCAGCCTTCATCTTGACGTTGTGGATACCGGCATTGGCATGTCCAGTGACGGCCTGCACAAGATCTTCTCGCCCTTTGCCCAGGCCGATACTGACACAACCCGGCTCTATGGTGGCACAGGTCTGGGGCTGACCCTGTGCCGGCAACTGGTGGAGCGCATGCATGGCCAGATTCTGGTGGAGTCCAGCGAGGGCCAGGGCACCCGCTTCACCGTATACCTGCCCCAGCCGGTACACGAACCCGGTGATGCCGGGAAGCTACCGGATAGCGCCTCCAGACTTCGGGAAATTGGCGTTTTTCTGTCCATACCAGCGGACAGTCCGTACCGAAAACCACTGGAAAGCCAGCTCAATGCCTGGGATATTCCGCTCATAGATGGCGACGAGTCCAGTGGCGGCATACTGCTCATGCTGGTTGGAGACAAGGACCCTGAAGCCACGACTCTGGCGGACAACTGGAAGGGACGAGGTGTCATTCTGGCCAGCACACTGGGAACCGTACCTCCGGCCTCTGCCAGGCACCAGGTCCTGTCCCTGCCCCTGCGCAGGGATGAGCTGTACCATTGCCTGTGCCGGGCTGCCGGCATTCTGGAGCTGGGAACCAGAGTCCCAGCAGACAGCGCAACCGAAACCTTACCCCCCTGCGCACCGCTGAAGATCCTGCTGGTGGAAGACAATCAGGTCAATCAGCTGGTAGCCACCAGTCTCCTGAAAAAACTGGGCCACCAGGTGAGCCTCGCAGAGAATGGCCGCCGGGCTCTGGAACTGCTGGCCATGAGCCATTACGACATGGTGCTGATGGACTGCCAGATGCCGGTTATGGACGGCTACGAGGCCACCCGGAAAATCCGCCAGAATCCGGACTGGAAAGAGATCCCGATAATCGCGATGACCGCCAATGTCATGCAGGGTGACCGTCAGGACTGCATCACCTCAGGCATGAACGACTACATCACAAAACCCTACAACCGCACTGAACTGAGGACTGTTATCAGCCGCTGGGCGCCGGGCCGTCAAGACAGCTGAGCAGCGACCGCAGTTCCTCGCGCAAGGCCGTCAGCCGCTCCGGAGCAATATCCAGTCCGCACAGCAGCTGTTCCGGAATCGCCTGAGCCCTTTCCCGCAGTGCCCGTCCCGCCGCCGTCAGCGGCAGGGTTACAACCCGCTCATCACTAAGACTGCGCTGCCTTTCGATCAGCCCTCTCGCCTCCATACGCTTCAGCAGGGGCGTGAGGGTGCCGGAATCCAGACGCAGGCGCTTGCCCAGGTCGGACACACAGCATACCTGTCCGGCCTGATCCTGCTCCCACAGAACCAGCATCACCAGATACTGGGGATAGGTCAGTTCCAGCTCTGCCAGCAACGGCCGGTAACGGGCGGTCACCGCCCGGTTGACCGCATACAGGGCAAAACAGACCTGATGATCCAGAGCCAGAAAATCCTTGTCCGGATCCATGATTACAGGAGCTTTTCGATATCAGCCCGGATGCTTTCCGGCTTGGCGGTTGGCGGGTAGCGGCGGATCACCTGGCCATCACGGCCTACCAGGAATTTGGTGAAATTCCACTTCACCTTCTCCGAACCCATAACGCCTTTGGCCGACTGTTTCAGAAACCGGTACAGGGGATGGGCATCAGGACCATTGACTTCGATCTTGGCAAACATGGGAAATTCGACGCCATAATTGAGGCTGCAGAACTGGCTGATGGCATCCTCGTTACCCGGATCCTGGTTCATGAACTGGTTGCAGGGAAAACCCAGCACTTCCAGGCCACGATCCGCCAGATCCTTGTACAGCGCCTGCAAACCCTCGAACTGGGGTGTGAACCCGCACTTGCTGGCGGTATTCACAATCAGCAGAACCTTGCCCCGGTAATCGGCCATGGACTGTTCGTTGCCTTTGATATCCGTCACCTTGAAATCATAAATGCTGGTTCCGCTCATGGCGCTCTCCTTTTCTGTTCTGATTTATATTTTTCACGTTTTGATTGTGCACAATATTTATCAGAATAACCACGAAATAAGAAAACTCTGCCGTTTTTTCCCCGATCAACACAGCAATTCGCCGACCCGTTCCGCCCTATCACGCCACAATTCATCATAATTCCCCTGTTGTCGCGGGCGCCTGCTCCGCTAGAATAAGGGACCTGCCTGAGGGCAAAGATCTCTACCCTATCCCAATTAAGGAAGTCCCGGTCTTATGCAGAACTACTACAAATCCGCCAAACTGGATAACGTGTGTTACGAAATACGGGGTGTAGTTCTGCGGGAAGCGCGACGACTGGAAGAAGAAGGCAACCGGATTCTCAAGCTCAATATCGGCAACCCGGCAACCTTCGATCTTAATGTTCCTGAAGAAATCCAGCAGGACGTTATCTACAACATGCCCCAGGCCCAGGGCTATGTGGAGTCCAAGGGACTGTTTTCCGCCCGCAAGGCGGTCATGCATTACTGTCAGCAGCGCAATATCAGCAAGGTGGATATTGATGATATTTACCTGGGCAACGGGGTCAGTGAGCTGATCGTGATGTCCATGCAGGCCATGCTCAATACCGGTGATGAGGTGCTCATTCCGGCCCCGGACTACCCCCTGTGGACGGCTGCTGTCACCCTGTCCAGCGGCAAACCTGTGCACTATCGCTGTGACGAGCAACAGGACTGGTTCCCGGATATTGACGACATGCGCAAGAAAATCACCCGGCGCACCCGGGCGATTGTGCTCATCAACCCCAACAACCCCACCGGGGCGGTATATCCGAAGGAACTGCTGGAAGAAGTCATCGAACTGGCGCGCCAGCATAATCTGATCGTGCTCTCGGACGAGATCTACGACAAGATTCTCTATGATGGCACAGAGCATATTTCCACCGCTTCTCTGGCCGACGACGTCCTGTTTTTCACCTACAACGGCCTGTCCAAGAACTACCGGGCCGCCGGCTACCGTTCCGGCTGGATGATTATCAGCGGGGCCAAACACCGGGCAACGGACCTGCTCGAAGGCATTGAAATGCTGTCCAACATGCGCCTGTGCGCCAATGTTCCGGCCCAGCTGGCCATTCAGACCGCCCTGGGTGGCTACCAGTCCATTGACGACCTGGTTGCCCCCGGTGGACGCCTGTACGAGCAACGGGAGGTCGCATGGCGGATGCTGAACGACATCCCCGGGGTGAGCTGCGTCAAACCCCAGGGTGCCCTGTATATGTTCCCGAAACTGGACCCGGGGAAATTCCCTATCGCCAATGACGAAAAACTGGTGCTGGACCTGCTGCTTCAGGAGAAGATTCTGCTGGTACAGGGTTCCGCCTTCAATGTGGATGACAACCAGCACCTGCGGGTTGTGTTCCTGCCCCGAAAAGACACACTGGAAGATGCCATGGCCCGGCTCGGCCATTTTCTGGCGACTTACCACCAGTAACGGAGACCCCATGGCAGAGATTCATGTCGAGGAGTTTTACAAGGATGTAGCCATTGCCCTGGTGCAGCTGTACGGGGCGTTCCCCCGGCGGATCAATCTCTTTGTGGAGGATATCGCCGGTCCGGACGAGCCTGATGAGTTCGGCCTGCACAGCACACGGCACATGGCCTGCTTCGGCGCCCTGCTCTGGCTCGCGGAAGAAGGGCTGCTGCGCTATGTGGACACCATCCGCCAGGAAGCCCTGGATCAGGCTGTACTCACCCACAAGGCCTTTGTCCGCCTGAGTTCGCCCGCCCAGGAAGACCTTGTGGAAGCGGTGGGCGCGGACCAGACCTGGCCGGCCGACTCCCTGCCGCCGTCAGTACAGGCCGATATGTCCACCTATATCCACCTGATCCGGGCCGCCCTGAAAAGCCGGCATTCCGGGCGCATCAGCCACGCAGTCCAGGCCGCCTTCTTTACCGATAGCAACCATTAAATCCCTGTAAAACCTTGAACTTCTGAACCCTGACCACATAATTCTGTCATAACGTCAGCTATTGAGTGTTCGACCAACATTTCAGGGAATCAACATGCGAATACTGCTATTTCTGGCCACCAACCTTGCCGTGATTGCGGTCGCCAGTATCACCTTGCGCCTTCTGGGGGTGGACGGCTACCTGTCCCAGTATGGCATCCAGTATGGACCGCTGCTGGCATTTGCCGCCGTTTTCGGTTTCGCCGGCGCGTTCATTTCTCTGCTGATCTCCAAGCCCATGGCCAAGTGGAGCACCCGGGCCAAGGTCATTGACACACCCCGGACTCCGGCTGAACGCTGGCTGGTGGAAACCGTTGCCGACCTGGCCGGACGTGCCGGTATCGGTATGCCTGAAGTGGCCATCTTCCCGGCCTCCCAGTCCAACGCATTTGCCACTGGCTGGAACAAGAATGACGCCCTGGTTGCCGTCAGCGAAGGCCTGCTACAGCGCTTCAACAAGGATGAAATCCGGGCCGTACTTGGCCATGAAATCGGTCACGTGGCCAACGGAGACATGGTGACACTGACTCTCATTCAGGGTGTGGTAAATACCTTCGTCATCTTTATTTCCAGGGTCATCGGTTCCTTCGTCGACCGGGTGATTTTCAAGAATGAAAACGGCCACGGCCTGGGCTTTATGGTAGTCAGCATTGTTGCCGAGATTGTGCTCGGTATTCTCGCCAGCACCATAGTGTTCTGGTTCTCCCGCAGGCGGGAGTTCCGGGCCGATATTGCCGGCGCCCAGCTGGCCGGACGATATGCCATGATCAATGCCCTGGCACGGCTGAAACAGGAAAGCGAGGTTCCGGACCAGATGCCCGACACCCTGCAGGCTTTCGGCATCAACCGGGGTGCCCGCGCCGGCCTGAGCGCCCTGTTCATGACCCACCCGCCACTGGAAGAGCGCATTGCTGCCCTGCAGACAGCACAGCTGTAAGCCTGCAAGCTCCATCACCAGTCAGAAAAACCCCGCAAAAGCGGGGTTTTCTTTTACTTCTGATGCCCCATACGACAGATCAGAGATCCTTTACACTTCTCAGGGCATCATAGATTGCGGCATGGGTATTGCGCTGGGAAACGGCGTCACCGATACGGAACAACTGGAACTTGCCTTCCGGATCCCGCACCTCAGACTGCGCCTTACCTGCAATCAGATCATCGTAGTTCACCACCCCCTGATTCGTGGAGTAGGGTTTGAGATCAAAATACAGATCATCCATCGGCAAAGTGGCAAAATTCACGACCACCTGATCCACTCGCCGTTCCAGATCCAGGTCGGTGTAATCACTGCCAACAGATGCGATCAGCTCACCACCATCCCGGCGGATGCCCTTGAGCCTGAATGTGGGGGTGAACCGGACATCCAGCTTCTGCAGACTGCGCATATAGGGCACCAGATTCATGGCCATAACTTCAGGCGCCAGCGACCGATCAGAGGTCATGAATTCTACCCTGGCGCCACTGGCGGCAATGATTTCCGCAGCCTGCAATGCCGTATGGTCGCCCGCATCGTCGTATATCAGCACATTGGTGCCGGGTTTGACGTGGCCTGACAGGATATCCCAGCCACTCACCGCCAATTCGTTACCGGTGTCCAGCTCCTGATCATTCGGCAGGCCTCCGGTGGCAATAATCACCGCATCCGGGTTCTCATTGATCACTTCATCCGGCTCGGCAAAAACATTGAAGTGGAAAGTCACCCCCATGCTCAGGCAGCGCTCATAGCGCCAATCAATAATGCCCATCATCTCCCGCCTGCGCTCACTCTGGGCGGCCAGGCGAATCTGTCCACCCGGACCATCTGTAGCTTCAAATACCACTACCTCATGACCACGTTCTGCCGCCACCCTCGCCGCCTCCAGTCCGCCAGGACCTGCACCGACCACCACAATCTTGCGGCGCCTCAATGCCAGGGGAATCGTATGGGGCATGGTGGTTTCGCGACCGGTTGCAGCATTGTGAATGCAGTAGGCTGCCCCTCCCTGATAG
The DNA here is from genome assembly GCA_041591245.1 of Marinobacter sp. Taxonomy (GTDB): domain Bacteria; phylum Pseudomonadota; class Gammaproteobacteria; order Pseudomonadales; family Oleiphilaceae; genus Marinobacter. The sequence goes on along the minus strand of JBFHSI010000001.1, from coordinate 44,989 downwards.
ATCCGGTCCAGGCAATAGTTGGCACCGACACAGGGACGAATGCTTTCTTCCTTGCCCTCGATAATCTTGCGGACCAGATGCGGGTCCGCCATATGGGCCCGGGTCATTCCGATCATATCCACCTTGCCGGAGGAAATGGCATGGCGGGCAGTGGCTACATCCTGGATCTTGCCCCCATGAAATACCGGGAACTCAACTTCCTGGCGAATGTCCCCGGCAAAATCAAGGTGTGGCGCAGATGGCATGCCCTGAATCGGAATCACATCCGTCAGCCCGGGATCAGTATCAATATGACCGCGCACCACATTGAGGAAATCAACCAGACCACTGTCCTTGAGGCGGCGGGATATTTCAAAGCCCTCATCCGCACCAAATCCGCCAGGGAGACACTCATCCCCGGTATAACGAACCCCAAGCAGAAACTCGTCGCCCACCCGGGCACGAATGCCTTTGAGAACATCGAAGGTGAAGCGCAGACGATTTTCCAGGCTGCCGCCGTACGGCCCCTCCAGCTCATTGGTCAGGGGTGACCAGAACTGATCCATCAGATGGCCATAGGCCTGAATCTCCAGCCCGTCCAGCCCCGCAGCATGCATGCGCTCGGCGGCATCCACATAGTCCTTTATCAGCCTTTCAATATCCCAGTCTTCGGCTTTTTTCGGGTAGGCCCGATGGGATGCTTCCCGGCGGTTGGATGCGGATACCACAGGCAGCCAGTCTGCCTTGTCCCAACGGGTTCTGCGTCCCAGGTGTGTCAGCTGGATCATCACCGCAGTGCCATGTTCGTGACAGGCGTCGGTCAGCTCCCTCATCCAGGGCACCACTTCGTCCTTGTAAGCCAGGATATTGTTGAACACCGGTGGGCTGTCCTTGGCAACAGAGGCAGAGCCTGCCGTCATGGTCAACGCGATTCCGGCCTTGGCACGCTCTACATGGTAGGCACGGTAGAGCTCCTTGGGCATCCCATCCACTGGGTAGGCTGGCTCGTGGGACGTCAGCATGATCCGGTTTCTTAGGGTCAGATGCTTGATCTGCAAGGGCTGCAGCAAGGGATCGTTATTCACAGTAACACCTCCAGAATGACCTGATTGTTTATGCAGTGTTGACAACGCTATTCCGTAATGTACACTCATGTCAAACATTATGTACATATGTGTACACGGTATCGAAATCGATTACTCTCGTGTAGTGTCTCGAATCGGAATCGAGTGAAGGTCAATGCGAGAGCGAACTGTGAAAAACGAACGAACGGAAACATCACGCGCAGCCTGGATCGACGCAGCCTATGAACTGCTCATCCATTCGGGCATTGAAGCGGTCAAAGTGATGCCCCTGGCAAAAAAAATGGGCACTTCACGAACCAGCTTTTACTGGTTGTTCAAAGACCGGGACGACGTGCTGCAGGCTTTGCTGGAGCGCTGGCAGCAGAATACAGAAGCCGTTTTGCGTCAGTCGGAACGTTATGCCGCAACCGTGGTTGAGGCCATGCTCAACGTTTTCGACTGCTGGTTTGACAACCAGCTGTTCGATTCGGAATTCGAATACGCGGTGAGGAGCTGGGGATTACAGGACGAAAAGGTAGCTAACGCAGTCCGGGATGCTGATGCCACCCGGCTGGAGGCGATCCGGGAAATGTTCATGCGCTACGGACTGGACCAGTACGAAGCTGACACCCGTGCCCGAACCGTCTACCTGATCCAGATTGGCTACATATCGATGCGTTTCAAGGAACCCGGGGATGTTCGACTGGAGCGGGTTCCCAGGTATGTGGAGATATTCACAGGTGAGCCTTGCAAGCAATCCGACCTCGATCGTTTTGCCGCCCGGCACACAGATCTGTTCACTGAGGCAGGCCTTCTTGCGGCAAAGCGGGGAATAGGTAATGGCAGACAGACCAACAGTGGGAATTCTGGGGGGTAATGGCTGGATGGGGAGCGCCCTTGGCCGCAACGCTCTCTCTGCAGGCCTTATAGCTCCCGAACACCTGCTTGTCAGCACAAGCCGCCGGAACTGGTCTTACCGTGACTGGCCGGGAGTTACTCCCACGCCCTCCCACCTTCTGATAGAACGTTCTGACATTCTGATTCTTGCTGTCCGCCCCGAACACTTCGCCCCACTGGTCATTGATGCTTCCGGCAAGCTGGTAATTTCCATCATGGCCAGGGTGCCCATGGCCATGATCCAGGAGAAAACCCGAAGCCAGCAGACAGTCCGGGCCATGCCCAATGCTGCTGCAGAATTCCGGCAATCCTATACTCCCTGGCAGGCCTCGCCCCAGGTTGATGACACCCGGAAATCCTGGCTACAGGAGTTCTTCGCAGCATCCGGCGCTGAAGATGAAGTCAGCTGCGAACAACACATTGACTACCTTACTGCCCTGACTGGCAGTGGCCCCGCTTTTCCTGCACTGATAGCAAATATTCTGATCGAACATGCCATGTCCAGAGGACTCTCTGAAGCGCAAGCGACCAGAGCCGTTGTTACCACCCTGGACGGTGCAGCCCGAGTGTTTCAGCATGGCCCGGATACCCCGGCTGAGCTGGTGCGCCGCTTTCTTTCCTACGCTGGCACAACCACTGAAGGTCTGAAAGCCATGATGACCCACGGCCTGAACGAAGCTCTGTTTGCCGGTGTGGACGCTGCCGAAAATGCAGCATCCACAGCACCAGACTAGTCAGGCCAAGGCCTTGATCCACAAAAACAATACAGGGGAAGTCGTCCATGATCCCGTTACCAAAAAACGACAGCTATAAGTGTCCGCGCCAACGGACCAGCCTTGCCGGCTCAATGCCAACCTTTGATCTGTTCACTGCGCACACTATGCGTCTCAGGGGCACTGTTGTGCCTGAAAAAGGAGCAGAACATGTTTGAAACCAATACGACGGTAGCACTCGGTACTTTTATCTTTTACTTCGTAATAATGTTTGTCATTGGCATTGTTGCCTGGAGGCGCTCCTCCAACTTTGAAGACTATGCCCTGGGCGGCCGCTCCCTGGGCCCCTTCGCCACTGCACTGTCCAGTGGCGCCTCGGAAATGTCAGGCTGGCTGATGGTGGCCATGCCCGGCTACGCCTACGCATCTGGCATGTCATCTTTCTGGGTGGCATTCGGACTTATGATGGGGTGCGTCCTCAACTGGGTTCTGGTTGCCCGCCGCCTGCGCATATACAGTTACGTCGCCAATAACTCCCTGACCATTCCCGAATTCCTGGCCGAACGTTTCCAGCAGCACACCCGTTTGCTGCGGATCGTTGCTGCGGTATTCATTATCGTGTTCTACCTGTTCTACACCAGTTCCGGCCTGGTTGCCGGCGGCAAGCTTCTGACCACCGTGTTTGGAATGGACTACCAGACCGCGGTTTTGATCGGCGCACTGGCCATTGTTTCCTACACCTTCTTTGGTGGCTACCTTGCGGTTTCCTGGACCGACGTGCTTCAGGGCCTGATGATGATCTTTGCCCTGGTGGCAGTTCCCGTTGCCGTCATAATGGAAATGGACGGCCTGCAGGCCAGCCTGTCTGCCGCCGAAACCAACATGCCTGGCATTCTGGACTGGATGAGGGATACCGCCAGCGCACAACACCTGACCCTTCTCGCCATCGTCAGTTCACTGGCCTGGGGACTCGGCTATTTTGGCCAACCACACGCCCTGGCACGCTTTGCCGGCATCAATGATCACAAGAACATACCCTTTGCCCGCCGTATTGCCCTGAGCTGGACCGGCCTGGGCCTTGTGTGCGCAGTACTGATCGGCATTTTCGGCCACGCCATGTCACCGGAAGGCATGAATGGCGACCACGAACGAATCTTCATGTTCATGGTGAATATGCTGTTCAACCCGGTTATCGCCAGTGTACTGCTCACGGCCATTCTGGCAGCAGTAATGTCCACGGCTGACTCCCAGCTGCTGATCTGTTCTTCCACCATTGCCGACGATATCTACAAGGCCAGCTTCAGGAAAAACGCAACGGAAAAAGAGCTGGTGATGGTTGGTCGCATTGCAGTGCTGGCCATATCGGCTGTTGCCGTTACCCTGGCCATGGCGCCGGATTCCGGGGTTCTTGGACTGGTGTCCTATGCCTGGGCAGGTTTTGGTGCTGCTTTTGGTCCGACACTGATCATGGCCCTTTACTGGAAACGCATGAACCAATGGGGCGCCATGGCAGGAGTTGTTGTTGGTGGCATTACCGTTATTGTCTGGTCAAAGATTTCCGGCGGAATCTTCGATCTCTATGAGATAGTTCCGGGCTTCCTGTTTGCCCTCACAGCCATCGTTGTAACCTCTCTGGCAACCCCCAAACCATCCAGGGAAGTGGAGGAAATGTTCGAACAAATGGAATCCCAGCACAAACCTGGTGGCGTGCAGGAAGCATTTGCCTAAAAGTCAGGCTAAAACGCAAAACGGGGCCAATCGGCCCCGTTTTTTATTGCGTTCCGGAAATCAGATCTTGAGTTTGAACCCCATCACTCTGAACACATCCTGCATGGATTTACTGGTGCCCTTGAGCTGCACTTTCAGGCTTGAGCACTCCCTGCGCACGGGATAATCCTTGCGCAAACGGTCAAAGGCCTGAGCCCGCTCGTGTTCCGGCATCCTCATGGCGGCCCGCAAACGACCGTCATCCCGGCGGGGGTCGTAACAGGCCCGCAGGGCAATCCGGATGGCACTGCGCTCACCGGCGGCACTGGTAAAGGAAACCTTGTTCAGTGCAGGCTCCGGAAGGAACTGGCCTGCCTGCTTCCGGACCGGCAGGCCCAGAAAACGGCACAGGGCCTGATAAATCATTTCCGTACCCTGGACCTTGCCCTCAAGGCTGTATCCCGCGATATGCGGTGTCGCCAGCCAGACCCGGGACACCAGCTCCGCATTGATGGCCGGCTCTCCTTCCCAGACATCCAACGCCACCACAGGCGCATCCTTCTTCTCCAGACGCCTGAGCAGCGCAGAATTGTCAATCACCTCCCCCCGGCCGCTGTTGATCAGCAGCTGGCGGGATGTCAGGGCATCCAGCTCTGCATCCCCGATCATATGATAGGTCGGATGATGCTGGCCCCGGGTCAGTGGGGTGTGCAGGGTGACCACGTCACACTTCATGACCTCTTCGAGGGATACAAAAGGCGGCGCAGACTCGCCTTCGGCCTCGGCCCTGGGAGGGTCACACAGAACAACCTCAAATCCCAGTCGGGTCAGTTTGCGGGCCAGCTCTCCGCCCACATTACCCACACCGACGATACCCACACTCAGCCCGGCCCAGTCGTCCAGCCCCAGCCGCTCTGCATGAATCGACAGAACGGACAGGATGTACTCGGCCACGCTGTTGGCGTTGCAGCCAGGTGCCGCCGAAAAGCTGATGCCCTGCTGTTGCAGCCAGTCCTGATCCACGTGGTCAGTGCCAATGGTCGCCGTTCCGACAAAGCGGACACGGCTGCCTTCCAGCAGTTCCCGGCCAACCCGGGTGACAGAGCGCACCAGAAGAATATCGGCATCCCGGACATCCTCCGGGCCCATGGCCCGCCCCTGAACCCGGCGGATCTCACCAAAATCACCAAAGAACGAATCCAGTAGCGGGATATTCTCGTCTGCAACAATCAACATGCTAGGCTCCGGCCCTATCAATTCCTGCGCTGGTGCGGACGACTACCCTGACCCCGGCCACTCTGGGGACGGGGGCGGCGACCGCCACGTTTACGGGTTATCAGAGGATGTTCCAGAGGCGCCATCAGGGCATCTTCAGGAACCTGGGTTTTCAGTTTCTGACTGATATAGGACTCTATTTCCGGCAGGGCAAAGGAATCATTCTCACCGGCAAAGCTGACCGAGACTCCTGTTTTACCGGCCCGTCCGGTTCGGCCGATACGGTGGACATAATCCTCGGCATTTTCCGGAAGGTTATAGTTGAACACGTGGGTCACACCATCCACGTGAATGCCCCGCCCGGCCACATCGGTAGCCACCAGGACCTGGATGGAGCCCTCTTTGAACTGCTCCAGAGTCTTGAGGCGTTTGTTCTGGGCAATCTCTCCGGACATCAGGGACACCTTGACGCCCTGATTGCGCAGATCCTCTTCCAGATCCCGGCACTGATCACGCCGGTTAGCGAAAACGATGGCCTTTTCCACTTCCGGGCGTTTCAGGTAATTCACCAGCACCGTGAGTTTCTCATCATCCCCGACAAGATAAACCGTCTGCTCTACCCGCTCGGCAGTCTTCTGCTCCGGTTCAATTTCCACAAACTCGGCATTTTTCGTCCACATGGATGCCAGGTTCAGCACGTCCTGATTGAAGGTGGCACTGAACAGCAGGGTCTGGCGATCTTCCTTGGCGGTGCACTTGCGGATAATCCGCTTCACATCGGGAATAAAACCCATATCCAGCATGCGATCCGCTTCATCCAGAATCAGGATATCGAGCTGATCCAGAAACACATCCTGGGAACCAAGGAAATCGATCAGCCGGCCAGGCGTCGCCACCAGAATATCCACAATTTCATTCTGCAGCTGGTCCCGCTGTTTGTCGTAGTTCATACCGCCAACGACAGTGACAACGTTATGCCCTGTGTGTTTGCACAGCTGCTCCGCATCCTTGGCAATCTGCATGGCCAGTTCCCGGGTCGGCGCCAGCGCCAGCACGCGGGGTTCGGACGCAAAGCGATCCTTTTCAGGAATGGGGGTTTCCAGCAAAGTCTGAATGGCCGTGATCAGGAATGCCGCAGTTTTCCCGGTACCTGTCTGGGCCTGGCCGATCAGGTCCTGGCAGGCGAGGGTCCAGGGCAGGGTTTCAGCCTGAATGGGGGTGCAGTATTCAAAACCAATCGCGGCAATGGCATCCAGCAGACGCTGGTCCAGATTAAGATCCTGAAACCGAAGGGTTCCGGTTTGCTTTGGGTCAGATGTCATACAGTCTCAGTCTTCCTCGGAATATCCGGTGTATGATACAGCGGAGCGATTCGCCGGGCATCCTGCAGCCAGGCCTCAACAAAGGTCTCTCCGGTTCCGTAAAATTGCTTCAGGGCCTCAAGAAAATCTCTGGCCCGACTGCCCGGCAAGCCGTCCGTCAGATAGGTACGGGCCTGGTCAACAACACTTTCCCTGAACCCCCGGTCATCCGCTGCACCAGCGCCGGAAAGGTTGTCCACGCTGATGTGAAAACGGGATCCAGAGGCTACGGAAAACAGCCACTCCAGGGCCTGAGGTTTGACTTCAACCCGCTCGAAAGCCCGCTGCTGTTCAGGGCTGCGACCGTCCGGACAGTACCAGTAACCAAAATCGCACAATGTGCGCCGGTACTCACCTGCGATACACCAATGGCTGATTTCGTGCAAAGCACTGGCATAATAGCCGTGCGCAAAGATAACCTGCGCCAGGCCATCGGGGCCATCTGCGGGCAGATACTCGGGTTCTTCGCCGCCTTTGACCAGAATCGTCCGGTATGATTCCCGGAAGAGGTCATTGAACAGCATGACTAAATCGTTCGTACTGTGCTTCATTGGCTGAGTATTGTGCGACTTTAGCGCGAGCAATACCAGAGGGAACTTTGAGGGTCCGCCTCTGTCCACTGGCACCGGACGGATCAGGAAAACCGGGCAACCATACCGGCGCCGCCCGCGCCCCGAACAAATGACACCAAACAGGAACCAGTACCAACCATGACTGCCTCTGCTGCAAATGCTTTTTACTGCCGCCAGCCCCGGTCAATCCTGCGTCTGACTGTGTTCATGATGCTCCTGCTGGCTGCCGGCTCGGCCGCGGCCATCGGTGCCGACAATTCGCTGTTCGGCAATAATAACCGCACAGAGTTTCTGCCGGTGGATGAAGCCCTGCCCTTCAACTTCAGCACCGGGAATGGTGCCGTTGTTCTGAGCTGGGACATTGCCCCCCACCATTACCTGTACAAGGGGCGTATCCGTGTCACTCCGGTTACCCCCGGTGTCCAGGCCGGCGAACCTGAATTTTCCCTCCCGGGGGAAATCATAGAAGATGAGTACTTCGGGGAAGTGACGGTATTCTATGATCCGGTTGAAGCCAGGGTTCCTGTCACCCTGCCCGCAGGCACCACCGAAGCCCAACTGAAAGTAACCTACCAGGGTTGTGCCAAGGCCGGCCTGTGCTATCCACCCCAGACCCGGGAGGTTCTCTATTATCCCGGAACCTCTGCCCAGACACCTTCAGCCCCGTCAGATTCCGGCAACATCGCCGGCACCGCTGCCGCGGGCAGTGAGATCGATACCTCCTCCGCAACCGGTCTGGCCGGCTTTCTTTCCCGCCAGTCCATCATGGTGATTGCCGGAGTATTCTTCCTGCTGGGCCTGGGCCTGACCTTTACCCCCTGCGTCCTGCCCATGGTACCCATCATTTCCAGCCTGGTGTCCGGACACAATACCCGCACCACAGGGCACGCACTGTTGCTGTCCTTCAGCTACGTGCTGGGCATGGCACTGACCTATGCCGCTGCAGGCGTTCTCACCGGGCTGCTGGGCGCCAGTTTCAACCTGCAGGCGCAACTCCAGTCGCCCCTGGCGCTGGGTCTGTTCGCGGCCCTGTTCGTGATCTTTGCCCTGTCCATGTTTGACCTGTTTGAACTGCAACTGCCCCGGTTTATCCGCGAACCCCTGAACGATGCCAGCCAGAGCCTGACCGGTTCCCGGGTGGCCAGCATTTTCGGAATCGGGGCTCTGTCTGCACTGATTGTCTCCCCATGCGTTTCCGCGCCTCTGGCCGGAAGCCTGCTGTATATATCCACCACCCAGGATGCGGTTATTGGCGGTATCGCCCTGCTGTCCCTGGGGCTGGGTATGGGGGTTCCGCTGATTCTGGTAGCCGTGGGTGGCCGCAAACTGCTGCCCAGCACCGGCCACTGGATGGCCACCGTCAAGCACTTCTATGGGGTCATGCTGCTGGCAGTCGCCATCTGGCTGGTGGAAAGGCTGGTTCCGGTCTGGCTGGGACTGACACTCTGGGGCCTGCTGGTTACCGTCACCGGTGTTCAGCTGGGCGCGTTTGATGCGGCAAAAGCCGGCTGGGAAAGGACCCGCAAAGGCCTTGGGCTGGTACTCTTTGCCTATGGTCTGGCTCTTCTTGCCGGTGCCACTGGCGGCGCTGATGACCCCCTGAAACCTCTGGCACCGTTTACCGCGTCCGCTGCCTCAGTTCCGGTCCAGGGCACAGGTCCGACCCATGCCGGCTTCCAGCGTCTGCAGACACCGGACGACATCCAGGCACTGCTGGCCCAGGCCAGCAGTGCACAAAAACCGGTCATTCTGGATTTCTATGCGGACTGGTGCATATCCTGCAAGGTCATGGAAAGAAATGTATTCAGTGACCCGGAGGTTATCCAGGCACTGTCTCCCTATACCCTGCTGCAGATTGACCTGACCGACAACACCCCGGCTCAGCAGGCATGGCTGGACCAGCTGGGACTCTTTGGTCCTCCCGCCATACTTTTCTATCACAAGGGAGGTGAGGAATTACTGCAGCACCGGATTCTGGGGGAAATGGACAGAAATGAATTCCTGCACCATCTGAAAAACCTGGATTCCGGTATCAGTGACGCCTAACCGGCGCCCCGGCGGATGAGATAAACATACTCTCCGCCCTTTTCTTCCTCGCCCACCAGCTCGTGCCCCAGAAACTGACAAAATCTCGGTACATCCCGGGTAGTTGACGGGTCGGTGGCGAGGACCCTGAGGATGCCGCCCGGATTCACATCATTGATCCGGTTATGCAGCATCATCACCGGCTCGGGACAGTACAGCCCCCGGGCATCCAGTTCAGCATCGTATGCCATGGCCTTCAAAAGAACGCCCTCCTTTTATTGCATGATTTTCCAGAAAAACCTGCTAAATTACTGTTTATAACAGTTAAAACAAACAGAGGTGAATCATGATCCGGGTTCTGATCGAACGCCACATCGCCGAATCGCTGGAGTCGGCCTATGAACTGCGGGCACGAAAGGTCCTCCAGCATGCTGTCAGCGCGCCGGGGTTTATCTCCGGGGAAACACTGTCCGACAGCCACGACCCAAACCACCGTATCACCCTGGCCAACTGGCGCTCTGAAATGGACTGGAACCGCTGGTTCCAGTCAGAAGAGCGCCGGGAGCTTATGGCCGAACTCATACCCATGATGGACCGGGATGAATCCATCACCGTTCTCAAGCAAAGTTCGGTCTGAGCGCCCGCGATCATATCACGGCATCCGGAACAGGGGTTCCGGCGTCCTTGGCGCCGGCTCCGGAACCTATAGCATCCACGAATTCCCGGGTTTTTCTGGCCGCCTCATCCACAAGGTCCTGCTGACTCCAGGATTGGCGCGCCAGCGGCCGGAAATCATGGTCACCCCCCTCCAGCCAATGCAACTGCACCGCCTGCAATACTTCCCCCTGCTGCTCCAGCTCATGGGGCTTGCCAAATGGATCCCGGGTTCCCTGGAAAATACTGACCGGACAGCGGATATCAGGAAAATGCCCGGTTCTCCACCGATCCGGCTTACCCGGGGGGTGAAACGGGTAACCGTAGCAGACCACCCCATCAATGCCGTCCCGCTGAGACGCCAGAATACTGGCCATACGCCCGCCCATGGACTTTCCACCCACAAGTATCCGGCAATCGGGTCCCTGATCACGCCGGACCTGGTCCACAATACCGGAAAAGAACTCCAGCAATACCGGTTGACGATCAGGGGGACGTTTTTTCCCGTCCACCCTCCTTTTCTGCATATAGGGGAACTCGAAACGGACACTGGGCACCCCATACTTCTGCAGGGATTCGGCCAACATCTGCATAAAAGGTGAATCAGCCGGCGCCCCGGCCCCATGGGCCAGAACAATTACCGCTTCCGGACTATTTTCATATTCTTTGGTATTAATCAATTCCACAGCATTTACCTCGGGACCATTGAAGCCAGCCAGCAGCGCTCAGCCAAAACCACCCACAGCCCGGACATTGACCGCATCACACCCCCGCGAAAAGGATGCCATGTCGCTGATTCCGGCGCCTTTGGCGGGATTCAGGAGTTGACCTGAATCATTGCAAAGAGCTAATGCTTTCTCCATACTTGCGCCCGCATAATTCCTCATTTCAAACCCATTGGTAAGGCTATGAGCACAGTAAATACAAACCTGACGTACAACTACAAGGTGGTGAGACAATTCGCCATCATGACAGTGGTATGGGGTGTTGTAGGCATGGCGGTAGGTGTGCTGATTGCGGCACAGCTCTACTGGCCAGCCCTCAACCTTGATTTGCCCTTTACCCACTTCGGCCGTCTCCGGCCGCTGCATACCAACGCGGTTATCTTTGCGTTCGGTGGATGCGCACTGTTCGCCACCTCCTATTATGTGGTACAGCGGACCTGCCAGACACGTCTGATTTCGGACAAACTGGCTGCGTTTACCTTCTGGGGTTGGCAGGCTGTTATTGTTGCAGCAGCCATCACTCTGCCGATGGGTCTGACCTCCACCAAGGAATACGCCGAGCTGGAATGGCCGATTGATATCGCCGTTGTAGTTATCTGGGTGACCTACGCCATCGTCTTCTTCGGCACCGTCGCCAAGCGTAATACCCCCCATATCTATGTTGCCAACTGGTTCTACGGTGCTTTCATTATCACCGTTGCCTTCCTGTACCTGGGCAACAACATGGAGCTGCCGGTCAGTGCCTTCAAGTCCTACTCTGCATACGCGGGTGTTACCGACGCCATGATGCAATGGTGGTGGGGTCACAACGCCGTGGGCTTCTTCCTGACTGCCGGCTTCCTGGGCATGATGTACTACTTCGTTCCCAAACAGGCTGGCCGTCCGGTCTATTCCTACCGTCTGTCCATCGTCCACTTCTGGGCGCTGATTGCCACCTACGTATGGGCCGGTGGTCACCACCTGCACTACTCTGCACTGCCTGACTGGGCACAGACTGCAGGTATGGTTATGTCCCTGATTCTGCTGGCTCCCTCCTGGGGCGGTATGATCAACGGTATGATGACTCTGTCCGGTGCCTGGCACAAACTGCGTACCGACCCGATCCTGCGCTTCCTGGTGGTTTCCCTGTCCTTCTACGGTATGTCCACCTTTGAAGGTCCGATGATGTCCATCAAGACCGTTAACGCCCTCTCCCACAACACTGACTGGACTATCGGTCACGTGCACTCCGGTGCTCTGGGCTGGGTTGCCATGGTCAGTATCGGTGCTATCTACCACCTGATTCCCAAACTCTGGGGCCTGAAAGAAATGTACAGCGTTGCCCTGATCAACGTGCACTTCTGGCTGGCTACTGTTGGTACCGTATTCTACATCGCTGCCATGTGGGTTAACGGAATCATGCAGGGTCTGATGTGGCGTGCAGTCAACGAAGACGGCACCCTGACCTACAGTTTCGTTGAGTCTCTGGAAGCCTCATACCCGGGATACTTTGTACGTTTCCTCGGTGGCGTCATTTTCCTGAGCGGTATGCTGTTCATGGCCTATAACGTGTACATGACCGTTCGCCAGAAGCATGCGGTTGCGCAAGACAACGTAGCAGCTCAGGCAGCGTAACGGGAGAGAGACCAGATGAATCACGAAATAGTTGAAAAGAATATTGGCCTGATGATCGTACTGATCATCCTGACCATCAGCGGCGGCTTTCTGGTTGAAGTTGTGCCCATGTTCTTCCTGAATGAAACCAACGAGCCGGTTGAAGGCCTCAAGCCTTACACCGCGCTGCAGCTGGAAGGACGGGACATTTACATCCGGGAAGGCTGCCATGTGTGCCATACGCAACAGATCCGTCCGTTCCGGGCAGAAACCGAGCGCTATGGCCACTACTCCGTTGCGGGTGAGTTTGTCTACGATCGCCCGTTCCTGTGGGGTTCCAAGCGCACCGGTCCGGACCTGGCCCGTGTCGGTGGCCGGTACTCCGATGCCTGGCACCGCCAGCACCTGTTCGACCCGCGCAGTGTAGTTCCGGAATCCAACATGCCGGCATTCCCATGGCTGTTCGAAAACCGTGTGGATGAAACCGGAACCAGTGCCAAACTCAAAGCCATGCAGACTCTCGGCGTTCCCTACACCGATGAAGAAATTGCAGCGGCTCCTGAGCAGGTTAAAGGCAAATTTGAAATCGAAGCTCTGGTTGCATACCTGCAACACCTGGGCACAGTGATTTCAGACAAACGGTGATCCCCATGGATTTGAATGAGTTACGCGGTTTTCACACGCTTCTGGTAATGGCGGTTTTTATTGGAATCGTCTGGTGGGCCTACAGCTCTCACCGTAAAAAAGCCAATGACGAAGCGGCACATCTGCCCTTTGACGATGATGACGTGGAAAAGCGTACTCTCGAACAGGAACAAACGGAGAATAAACGATGAGTACCTTCTGGAGCATCTGGATCAGTGTGATCGTGCTCGGTACTGTTTTTGGCTGTGTTTGGCTGCTCTGGGCCACCCGAAAGGGCCAAACCACAGATGTTGAAACAGACCGTACAATGGGCCATTCCTTTGATGGCATTGAAGAGTATGACAACCCGCTGCCCAAGTGGTGGTTCTACCTCTTTATGTCCACCTGTGTGTTTGCCCTGGGCTATCTGGCCCTCTACCCGGGTCTTGGTAACTGGAAAGGCCTGCTGAACTGGACCTCTACCAACCAGTGGGAAGCCGAAGTTGCGGCCGCAGACGAAAAATACGGCCCCATCTACGCCCAGTTTGGTCAGACTCCGATTCCGGAACTGGCCACCAACGAGGATGCTCTGAAAATCGGTCAGCGTCTGTTCGCAAACAACTGCGCTGTCTGCCACGGCTCCGCAGCCCGCGGCCAGGTTGGCTTCCCCAACCTGACAGACAATGACTGGCTGTATGGCGGCACTCCGGAAAAAATCCTGGAGACTATCCGCAACGGTCGTATGGGTGTCATGACAGCCAAAGGCGTAATGCCCAACATGACCAACGAACAGGTTGACCAGGTTGTGAACTACGTCCTGAGCTTCAGTGGCCGGGAGCAAGATGCTGCCGCTGCAGAGGCTGGCAAGGCCGTATTTGCCCAGGCCTGTGTCGCATGTCACGGCATGGATGCCAAAGGCAACCAGGCAGTTGGTGCACCTAACCTGACCGACAGCATCTGGCTCTATGGCTCCACCTACGACAAGATCAAGGAAACCGTCGTACATGGTCGTCAGAACCAGATGCCGGCCCAGGCTGGTCGCCTTTCCGATGATCAAATCCATATCCTGGCTGCGTATATTTACAGCCTGTCCAACTGATGCCCTGGCCGGGGAACCTCTCCCCGGCCAGGTCTGTTCAACCCTGTGTCTGCCCTCGCGGGCACAGGCTTGAAGAGACCTAGATTGCTTTGGGCCTGTTCCCGCCAAATATTTCCTCGGGAGAAAACGATGAGCAGTGAGATTCCGGTCAAGCAAATAGACCCGACCCCTGATTCTTCCGGCAAAAAAAACAAGAATGATGCCGGTGTCGAACTTTATGCCAGCAGAAAGAAAATCTACGTAAAGGAAGTCAAAGGCTTCTTCCAGCGTATCCGTAACGTCAGCCTGACACTGCTGATGGGCATGTATTTCCTGTTTGTATGGCTGACACTGGATGGCCAGCCCCTTATCCATTTCGACCTTCCGGCCCGGGAATTCCACATGTATGGAATGACCTTCTATCCGAAGGACTTCATACTCCTGTCCGGGATGCTGATCATCTCGGCCTTTGGCCTGTTCTTTATCACTACCCTGTTTGGCCGGGTCTGGTGCGGATATACCTGCCCTCAGACCGTGTGGACCTTTATCTTCATGTGGGTTGAAGAGCGTATTGAAGGCAGCCGTAACCAGCGCATGAAGCTGGACAAGGCTCCCCGGACCCGTGAAAAAATCATGAAGAAGTCGCTCAAGCACGCTATCTGGCTCCTGATAGCGCTGGCGACGGGCCTGACCTTTGTCGGCTACTTCTACCCCATCCGGGAACTGATTGCAGACCTGTTCACCTTCAATGCCAACGGCTGGGCCTACTTCTGGGTAGCCTTTTTCACCGTAGCCACCTACCTCAACGCAGGCTGGATGCGCGAACAGGTGTGCCTGTACATGTGCCCGTATGCCCGCTTCCAGTCGGTCATGTTTGACCCCAACACCCGCGTCGTCTCCTACGACCCGAACCGTGGCGAGCCCCGGGGCGGACGCAAGAAAGACGTCAAGCCTTCCGAGGTAGGTCTTGGTGACTGTATCGACTGTGGACAGTGCGTCCAGGTCTGCCCCACCGGTATCGATATCCGTGACGGTCTGCAGTATGAGTGTATCGGCTGCGCCCTGTGTATCGATGCCTGTGACCAGATCATGGAAAAGATGAACTACCCCAAAGGGCTTATCCGCTATACCACGGAGAATGAACTGGAAGGCAAGACTTCCAAGCTCATGCGCCCCCGTACCTTCGGCTACGGCGCCGTGCTCTGTGCCATGGTTGGTGCTATCATCTTCACCATTGCGACCCGGGTCCCGGCGCAGATTGATGCGCTTCGTGACCGCGGTGCCCTGTTCAGCTACAACGGTGAGGGGCGTATAGAAAACTCCTACACCCTCAAGCTCGCCAACATGAGTGAAATTCCGCAAACCTTCGTGCTGGCTGTTGATGGCCTGGAGGGCATGCGCATTCTCACGGAAACCACGGTGACTGTAGACAGCGGCGAGAACCGTTCACTGCCTACCGTTGTGGATGTTCCGCCAGAGTCCATCACCGAATCCAACAACGAAATCCGGTTTACAGCCAGGTCGCAGACAGATAATTCGCTGATTCTTGAAACTGAAAGCCGGTTTGTTGGTCCAACCCGCTAACGCGCGGGTTGAGACCTGCAACCACCCGGTTTTGAACGAGTAATGAACGCTATGACTGAACAAGCTCCTGTTGCCCCATGGTACCGCCAGCCCTGGTTCTGGTTCCTGACCATTTTCCCGATTGCGGCCATTATCTGGTGTGCGTTCATGATCACGGTGGCACTGAACATGAAGGACACCATGGTCAGTGACGACTATTCCAAGGAAGGTCGCGCCATCAATCTGGAGATAGCCCGGGATCAGAAAGCTGCGGACCTGGGAATCAAGGCGGCAATGCGTTTCGACAAACGCTCCGCCACCCTGGAGCTGGATACCCGTAACGGCCCGGCGGGCTACCCCTATGTCGTTCTGAACCTGTTCCATCCGACCCTGGCCGATCAGGACCGGACCATTCAGTTCACCCGGGTCAGCGAAGGCCACTACCAGGGCACCATCCTGGAGGATATCGACGGGCGCTGGTACTACGACCTGCGCGGCCCCAGCAATGACTGGCGTCTGAAAGGTGAGGCGGTGCTGCCGGCGAAAGGAATCATCACCTCCAGCACAGAAAAATCCAACCAAGGGTGACCCCCCTGGAATGTTACCACTGTGGCGAACCGGCCTCCGGTGAGCCACCGATTACTCTGCAACTGGATGGGGAAACCCGGCATTTCTGCTGTCAGGGATGCAAGGCGGTTTGCGAAACCATCCATACCGAAGGCCTGACCGGGTTCTACGACATACGTACAGAACCTGCGGTCACTCCACGTCAGCTTACCCAGCCTGAACTTGCCCGTTTGCGGGAACTGGACCACCCACTGGTCCAGCAGTCTTTTGTATCTCCGGTCAAAGGCGGACAGGAAGCTCAGCTCCTGATCGGCGGCATTACCTGTGCTGCCTGCATCTGGCTGCTGGAAAAGCACATGAACAAACAGCCGGGGGTGCTGGCATTTTCCGTCAACCACACCACCCAGAGGGCTCGACTGGTCTGGAGCCAGGATCAAACCCGGCTCAGTGATCTGCTGATCGCCATACACGAACTGGGATATACCGCCCGTCCCTATCAGGCGGATGAAGCCGAACAGGCTCTGAAAGCGGAACACAGGTCCATGCTGATCCGGCTCACCATCGCCGGAATCGGCTCCTTCCAGAGCATGATGCTGGCGTTCCCTCTCTACTTCGAAATGGTCAACGACCTGTCCGCGGAGTTTGTCAGCCTGTTTCGCTGGTTCAGCCTGCTGATTACCACTCCGGTTGTCTTCTACAGCGCCAGGCCCTTCTTCCGGAACGCCCGGCGGGATATCGAAAGCCGCCATCTGACCATGGACGTTCCGGTGGCCATTGCCATAGGCCTTGCCTATGGCGCCAGTGCCTGGGTCACTGTATTCGGAGGCGCAGAGGTGTACTTTGAATCGGTGTGCATGTTCACCTTCTTCCTGCTTCTTGGCCGCTATGTGGAAGTACAGGCCAGGTATCGCGCTGGCCTGACCGGCAATGCCCTGGCGGGATTCCAGCCCTCCGTGGCGGCCCGGGTACGGGGAGAGGAAACCGATATAGTCCCGGCCCATGAGATCCGGGTCGGCGATACAGTCCGCATCCGCCCCGGTGAGACGCTGCCGGTGGATGGCACCATCCTCCGTGGCCACTCAACCCTCAATGAAGCTGCGCTCACCGGCGAATATCTGCCGGAGACCCGGGGCCCCGGTGATACCGTCCACGCGGGCAGCATCAACGGCGAAAACCCGCTGGATGTGGAAGTCATGAAAGCCGGTTCCCAGACCCGGCTGTCAGGTATTCTCCGGGTGCTGGACCGTGTCCAGTCAGAAAAACCACCGGTGGCGCGGATGGCAGACCGTATTGCCGGAAAATTTGTTGGCAGGGTGCTGATACTGGCGCCTGTGGTCTGGATTGGCTGGTGGCTGGCCGGAGCCGAGAACGCCTTTGATATTACCCTCTCGGTGCTGGTGGTAACCTGTCCCTGCGCCCTGTCACTGGCCACCCCCACCGCCATTACCGCCGCTACGGTCAAGCTCCGTCGTCTGGGGTTCCTGCCCACCCGGGGCCACACCCTGGAATCCATGAACTCTGTGGACACCATCATTTTCGACAAGACCGGCACCCTCACCCGGGGTGAACTGAGTCTGACCGGCCACCAGGTGCTGGGCAATCTGGATGAAGACCAGTGCATGAAACTGGCCGCCGGACTGGAGAAACACTCGGAACACCCCATTGCCAGGGTCTTCCATGGCCTGCCCGCCGCCGACGTGGAACATGTACAAAACCATCTGGGCGGGGGCCTGTCCGGCAGGCTGGGCGACCAGAATCTCTATATCGGCCACCGGGAGTTTGTGGAAAATCATGTCAGCGCCCCGGCACCGGCACCCGGCAATGACCAGGGCATTGAAATCTGGCTGGCCAGTGATGACCGGTGGCTTGCCCGCTTTGTTCTGGACGACCAGCCCAGAGCCGATGCTGCACAGGCTATCCAGACGTTACAGGATATGGGTATCCGAACCCTCCTGCTCAGTGGTGACCGTTCCGGACATGTCGCCCAGGTGGCCAGAACCCTGGGGATCAGTGAGGCCATTGGCCAGGCCTCACCGGAGCGCAAACTGGAAGTGCTTGAGGGTCTGCGTAATGAGGGGCATCAGGTCATGATGGTGGGGGACGGTCTCAATGACCTTCCCTCCATGGCCGGAGCCGGCATTTCTGTGGCCATGGGCTCGGCTGCCGACCTGACCCAGCTCAAGGCCGATGCAGTACTGCTCAACGGCCAGCTGATGCAGCTGGTAGAAGCTCTGAAAACCAGTCAGAAAACCCGCCAGATCATCCGCCAGAATCTGATCTGGGCCTTTATCTACAATGTCTGCGCTTTGCCTCTGGCCGCTGCGGGCATGGTTCCACCCTGGCTTGCCGCCATAGGCATGTCCGTCAGTTCTCTGGTCGTGGTACTCAACGCCCTGCGTCTGGGCAAGGCGCCAGCACAGCAGGTTCAGCAGGAAAACTCCGAGGTTGGCGCCCAGCTGCTGTCCTGATACCGTAACATCATCCTTTTCCACGAGGTGGATATCGTGCAAATCGTAATCATCCTGATCCCACTGGTTCTGATTGTGGTGACCCTGGGTGTCATTCTGTTCTCATGGGCGGTCAAGAGCGGTCAGTACGATGACCTCGAAGGACCGGCCCACCGTATTCTCTATGACGATGATGCTGACATGATTCCCGAGGATGCCCGTCCGGAGCAGCCAGAGCGCAGCCCTTCCGCCAAGCCTGCAGACGCGGATGACGCCGGACAGGAACAGGAACCGCCCAAGCCCCAATGACTCCGGAACTCTACCTCAGTTACCCTGGTGCCTTCCTGATCGGGCTGCTGGGGAGCACCCATTGCCTTGGTATGTGCGGCGGAATCAGTGCCTCCCTGTCCATGGCCCTGCCTGTGGGCAAAGGCTTCCGGCTGCGCCAGACCCTGCTGTTGCTGGCATTCAATGCCGGGAGAATTGGCAGCTACGCCCTGATCGCAGCCCTGGTGGCCCTGGTAAGCACATCTGCAGCTGCCCAGTGGCAGTCCCTGGGGCTGGTACTGCGGGCACTGGCGGGCCTGTTACTCATTTTCATGGGGCTGTCCATGGGGCAGTGGTGGCAGGGCATCCGTTATGTGGAACGGGCAGGTGCGCCAGTCTGGAAGCGGCTGTCTCCCCTTACCCGGAAGTTTCTGCCGGTCCACAACGCGGGGCAGGCGCTGGCGCTGGGTGCACTCTGGGGATGGCTACCCTGTGGCCTGATCTACAGCACCCTGGGCTGGGCGGCCCTGCAGCCGACTACCGGCAGCGCCGCCCTGACCATGGTATTTTTCGGTCTGGGTACCCTGCCCTCCATGCTCGCCACCGGCTATGCCGCCGGCTGGATCCGTGGCCTGCAGAACCAGATGCTGTTCCGCAAGCTCACCGGGGCCCTGCTGATTGCTTTCGGGTTGTGGACCCTGCCGGTGCATGCCCTGTCCAATCTGTAGTCCGGCCTCCGGCGAGCCTGCAAATCAGATATTGAGAACATCCAGCCGGCCGAAGTCGGCATCCCCCTCAACAATTTCCACCCCCCGGGAGGCTCCGGCCAGAGGCTTGCCTTCCCGGAAATCATACAGCCGGGTATCGGCAAGATGTGAGGGTTCCACATTGCGCAGTGCCCGGAACATGCTTTCCAGTCGGCCCGGATGCTGTTCGTCCCAGGTCTGGAACATTTCCTTGATCACCTGGCGCTGCAGGTTGTCCTGGGAGCCACACAGATTGCAGGGAATAATGGGGAATTCCCGGAGTTCCCCATAGCGGGCAATATCCTTCTCCCGGCAGTATGCCAGCGGGCGGATAACCGTATTACGGCCGTCATCACTGTGCAGCACCGGCGGCATGGTCTTCAGTTTGCCGCCATAGAACATGTTCAGGAACAGGGTTTCCAGCAGGTCATCCCGGTGATGTCCCAGGGCAATCTTGGTGACCCCGTGTTCCTCGGCAAAGTTGTAGAGAATGCCGCGCCGAAGCCGGGAACACAGGCCGCAGGTGGTCTTCCCTTCCGGCACCTTTTCCCTGACAATGCTGTAGGTATCCTGCTCGATGATGTGATATTCGATGCCCAGCGTCTGCAGATATCCGGGCAGAATATCTTCCGGAAAACCCGGTTGTTTCTGGTCCAGGTTGACTGCAATCAGCTCGAAGGAGACAGGGGCACTTTTCTGCAGATTGAGCAGAATATCCAGCATGGCATAGGAATCCTTGCCTCCGGACAGGCAGCACATCACCTTGTCACCGGCTTCAATCATCGAGAAATCGGCAATTGCCTGCCCGACCTCCCGGCGCAGACGCTTCTGCAGTTTGTTCAGTTCCGGTTTCAGGCTGTGTTTGAGTTCCGGAGACAGGGATGATTCAGAGCTGGCAATATTGGCTTGGGACATATCAACGACATTCATAGGGACAGTGAACGGTGGATTATACGCATCACACGGAGGCAGGGACAGAACCAGAGCTGCCCCGGAATCCCGATCTGGATGCCGCCCTGGAGGATCAGGTCCAGCACCTGCTGGTGGCTGTGGAACACGAGCTGCGCCTTGCCCCCGCCGGGCTGTCGGAGCTGGAGCTGATCCGGATCCTGCAACAGACTCCCTGGCAACTGATCGGAGAGGTCAGTTTCAGCGAGCCGGAAAATCTCTATCCGGTTCATTTTCTGCTGTTCCATGTACTCTACCGGCTTCGGGACCGGCTCTCGGAAACCGGGGAAACCCTGGACCTGTCCCCAATGTGCATCCGCCTGGAACCCTTGCCGGAGGGTGATGAGGGCCAGCGTTCGCCCACCAGCGTCGACAAGCTGCGGGCTTTCTATCTGGATCTTGCCGGCTACCGGATGCCGGCATCCACCATACAGCGGATGATGGACGACTTCTGGGCCGGTCGCCCGGGTTCCTCCCTGCAGCCGGAAGAGCTGGTTGCCGCAGCCAATGTACTGGGTTTTGAAGAGGTTCCGGACAGTTTCGCGACCGTCAAGCAACGCTTCCGCCGGGCAGTCATGCAGGCCCACCCGGACCGGGGAGGCGATACCGAAAGCGTTCAGGCACTGAATCAGGCGTTCGCCACCCTCAGAAACCACTTTCGTCTGGCCTCCTGACCCAGGGAAGCCTTTTCAGGGAGCAGCAGTATTATGGTTCTGACACACCCCGGCCGGCTGAGCGCCATTCTGTTTGCCGCTCTGAGCCTTTTCTCCTTGCCGGTACAGGCCGATCTGGTGGTTCTCCAGTATCACCACATCAGCGACACTACCCCCGCAGCCACCAGCACTTCCGTTTCCCTGTTCACCACCCAGCTGCAGATGATCCGGGCACTGGGGCTGGAGGTGGTGCCCCTGGAAAGCGGCACCCGGGCTGCCCTGAAGGGTACGGATGCAGAAACCAGCCGGGTAGCCATCACCTTCGATGACGCCTACCTTTCGGTGTTCACCAACGCCGTGCCCATACTTGCCAGCCATGGCTTTCCCTACACAGTTTTTGTCAATACCCGTGCGGTGGGACGGGCCGGCTACATGAACTGGGATCAGCTCAGGGAACTGGCCAGGGATGAAAGCGTTACCATCGCCAACCACAGCGCTGACCACGGTCACCTGGCGCGACGCCGGGATGAGCCCCAGAGCCAATGGCAGGCCCGGGTACAGCTCAGTCTCGATGAAGCCAGGGAGACTCTGGAGCGGAAACTGGGAGCCAACGCACCTCTGTTTGCCTATCCCTATGGAGAATTCGATAGTGCTCTGGAGTCCCTGATTGGCCGCCGGGGCTGGTTCGGATATGGCCAGCACTCGGGCCCTATC
Organism: Marinobacter sp.; assembly: GCA_041591245.1. Lineage (GTDB taxonomy): Bacteria > Pseudomonadota > Gammaproteobacteria > Pseudomonadales > Oleiphilaceae > Marinobacter. The sequence goes on along the minus strand of JBFHSI010000001.1, from coordinate 22,877 downwards.
GGACCCGGCTCCGCCCCCACCCGTTTGCCGCGGTTTCCCATGGCGGAAGCCTATGGCCAGCCGGAGGCACTCAAAGACAAACTGCTAAGCCGGGCTTTCCCCATGGATCTGCAGGCCCTGCCTGACGGGATAGTAACCGCCAACCCGCCGATTCTCTCCCTGGAACTGCCGGCAACCCTGAACCCGGACAGGCTCAGCTGTTTCGCCTCCGGACAAGGGCGGATTCCGGTACAGGTAACTGAGTCCGGCCGGGTCGAGATACAGGCCCCGGCCGCCTTCCACAGCCGCCGCTTCCGCTACAACTGCACCAGTCCTGCAGGGGGTGGCCGTTACTACTGGCTGTCCCAGCCCTGGCTGGACCTGAGCCGGCCGGAGGACTGAGGCTATTCCTCCCCGGCCATGTTCAGCCCCAGTTCGCCGGTGGCCACATGGGGAACCACCAGTGTCCCCTGATCCGTTTCCACCACAGTCTGTCCGTCCAGATCCCGGTCCCGGGTAAAGATCACCAGCCAGCGTTCGCCCTGCCCGGGAAAGACAGGCACCCGCGCTTGCAGATACCCCCTCCGGTGCCAGTTCCCGGGCTCGTACACGCCCAGCAGATCGGTTACCAGGCGGACCGGCTCAAGATTGCGGTCCAGAAAAGCCAGGGAGGGCACAAACACCCCTTTGTGGTTGTAGGAGCGCAGTACCATGATGAAATCCGGCCTGTTGGCAATAGCGGACAGGGATACTATCCGGAAATGGCTAGGACCCGTGGCGAACCGGTGCCTGGGGCTGTCCTTCGTGATATGGACAGCGAACTCCCGGCCCATCTGCCAGCGCTCATGGTCCCTGCTGTCCAGCGTCTGGCAGCAGGCTCCGGAAAACCAGGCCAGAGAGTCCCCGGCATCCGCGTCAATTCCCAGCACCGCCAGTACGTCCGGATCACCACGGACAGACGGGTCCGGGAAATCAGCAACACCCGCCCGGTATACCCGGGCCGGCGTAATCTCCGGAGCTGTGGGAGGCCGACCTCTGTGCTTGTCTGTCCCGGTATCCGGCTGGTAGTAACTGACCCGGATATTGCCCTGGGCATCCCGCCAGGTGTAATAGGGCTGCCGGGTACCGGGCCGGACATAGCCGTCAGCCGCCAGCTGGTCAGCATCCGGATAGTTCTCGAGCGTAAATTCTGATTCAGCGGCTGTGGCTGCGCCCGTCTCCTGCTCCGGATTCCCGGTTGCTCCCTTCCCCTGATCACCACTCCCGATCATGGGGGAATAACGCATCCGCCCCTGTTCATCCACCCAGGTAAAGTAGCGGTCATCGGGAGAAACCACCGGGCTTCCTCCCTGGCAGCCGGAGAGCAACAGAGCCAGCATGATCAGCACCTGCATGGAAAATCTCGTGTCAGATGGGAATATCATGGCTGGGCCCCTGCTTCAGAATTTGGTGCGAAAACTGAGCCCCGCCATCACTACCCTCAGGGATGTTTTGACATCCAGGCCGGCATAGGGGTTGTAGATGATGTTGGTGATATTGTCGCAGTTCAGGTTGCAGCTGGTGTCCGCAGGAATACTCTCTACGGATTGCAGATAACTGAGGTTCATATCAATCTCTGTATTCTTGTCCCAGCGATAGCCCATGCCAATGCTGTAGAGGTTGGCACCACCGAAGGGAGCCATGACCTGGCGCTGGTCATCCGGAATCACCGAGTCCCGGATTTCCACACCGGCCCGCAGATCCAGGCGGCTGGAGGCGTGAAACTCCATGCCGAAGGCCCAGTTCCACTGACTCTTGAATCCCAGGGGCAGCTTCAGGGTGCTGGGGGTCGCATTATCCGGCGACAGGATCCGGGCTGCGTTGAGGAATTCCAGATTGCGGTCAAAACGGAACAGGAAGGCATCCCACTGGGCATAGTCGGTCCAGCCGATATCCGCATTCAGGGTCAGCCTGGGATGAACATCAACGCTGATCCCGGTCTGGAAATGCTGGGGGTACACCAGGTCCATGCTGACATTACCCGCCTCCCGGGGGGCCCCGGAGGGCAGGCTGAGAATGGCAGAGGTTATGGCCCCCAGTACCGAACCATTGACGCTTTGCCAGAAGCCGGACCAGTCATCGGTGTACTCGATCTCGAAGGTGCCCTTGAGATTCATATCCGCTTCAGAGGTATAGCTTGCTCCCCAGCGGAACCAGTCCACCGGCTCCCACATCACCCCCAGGGTGTAGGTGGGAGACAGGCTTTCCTGGACATTGATATTCAGGGCGCCGATATCATCCCAGGGGCCGACGTTACCGCCACACAGGGCCAGCCAGGGCTGCAGGGGCTCGTCCCCGCTCTCACAGTTAAAGGCATCCTGAAGGATTTCAGCCACCCCCAGCAGCAGGTTGGGAGCACGCATGTACTGGTCCGCGGCAATCCCCATATGGGACAGGTGAATCCCCGCCCCCACCGACCACTCATCGTTTATTTCATAGCCTACTGTGGGCGACAGATAGGTGATCCGCTGCAGGGCTGTGGCCTGGGGCTGATAACGCCCCGGGTCATTTTCATCCCGGTAGAAACCGGCTGCCATAGGCAGATAGAAGGCATTGGCAAAGGTCAGCCTGGAGCCCGGGGAATTGATGCTGATACCTGCAGATGGCGCCAGTGCCGGTCCGGGGGGCGCGCGCAGTATGCCGTATCCGGGCAAATAGAGTGCCACGTTGTTGGTATGGCTGTGGCTGTTCGCCACCGGATCTTTCTGGCGCCCGGTCAGAGGATCCTTGGCCAGTCCGTCGATGCCAAAAATCTCATAGCCTTCCGGCGCACTGAAGTCTGCGTCTATATCCAGATAGACGCTCATCAGGTTCACTTCCAGCTGACGGTCATCAAGACGGGTCAGTCCCGCCGGATTGTAGTGAATGGCCATCACCCCCGGCGGATCTGCGGTCACCGCATTGCCCAGGGCCAGCGCTTTGGGGTGTATGGTGAGGTTCTGGGTCAGCTGGGCATGAACGGCACAGGATAACGGCAAGGCCACCAGCAATCCCAGGACCCGGCGCTTAAAGATATTGACTCCCATGGCTCCCTTCTCCTGTTGCGTCAGTCACGACCGTCACTCTTTGAGGCCGGAGAAGTTGATGGGCAGGGACAGCCCCAGGGAAAAGTCCGGGGCATCTTCCGTCAGACCAATTCCAAGGCTGGTATTGATAATGGTGGTATCACTGACCCGGGTGCCCAGGGACATGCTGAGAAACCCGGTCATCTGGTCCTGGGCCACAGCCCGGGTGCCGTCACTGAAGGTGAGGATGGTTTCATCGGTGTAGCTGAGCTGGGTGGAAATACTCAAGGAAATATCGTAGGACAGCGAATAGGCAAAGCCCGCAGAAGCGGAAAGCCCCATTCCCGGCTCCAGTTCCAGTAACAGCCGGGCTCCACGCACCTGCTGCAGATCCGTTTCCGGCAGATTCCAGGAGGCACTCAGGGAACCAAAAACCACCACCGGATCGAGGACTTTGGACAGGCTGGCCCCGGCACTGACGGAGTAATAACCGCTGCCGGTGGAGAGCTGCTCCCGGACATCAATTTCATAGGGGCTGACACCGGTTTTGGTGCTCAGGGTAGCAAAAAAGGTGGTGGACATTTTCCCCGGTACATAGGCAAACGGCTGCCAGCGTCCGGTCAGGGAAACATCTCCGAAATCATAAACACTGAGTTCATCCTGGGTATCGTATTTCACCACCAGGGGAATACGGGTGCCTATGGTGAGATTGTCCAGAAGCCCGTAATCATAGGTAAAGGCATTGGTGAAGTTGTGGGTGGCGGAAGGCACCACATCCATATTCCGGACCGAGCCACCGGAAATCTCCAGGTCGATACGCTGGTCACCGGTGTAGGAATAATCGAAGGAATAGTTCAGGGCATGGCTGCCCCGCTTCTGCAGGGAATAGTTCTTTTCCGCCGCCTGGAACACCTCTTCCAGCTGGCTGGTGGCATCCTGGTCCCCTTCCTGCCGGGCCAGTGCTTCCCGGGCCTCATCCACCGCCTCGTCCTGGGCCAACACCTCACCCGGGATCACCGCCATAGCCAGTATGACACCTCGAAGAAACCACCGATTCATGCTGAATTCCTTATTTATTATTGGTATTTCCTGCTCCGGTCAGCCAACCGGTTTCAGTTGCGGCGGTAATGCAGTTGCTTTCGGGTATTCTCGACACTGCCGTCCGGATTGTTCTTCTGCCGCTCCAGAAGATTCTGTATCCGCCGCTCTGTGGCCTCGTGGAAGACCGGCATCTGCTGCAGAGCCAACAGGGTCAGTGTTCTGTCATCCACGAATCGCAGGTCTTCGTCTTTCAACTCCAGATCATCCAGAGGCGAACTGTTTCCCGGAAAAACCACAAACAGGACATTGTCATCCCACTTGCTCTCAAACTGGGCCAGGGGAAAGGAGATATTGCCTACCGAGGGATCTGCCAGGAAAACCCGCCCATCCCGTATGGCCCGCAACACCACAAAGTGTTTGAAGCCGGCATGGTGGATGGGAACTATGGCCGGGTGATCCAGCTCTTTCAGATCGTCAATGCTGGCCCTGAAGCCTCCGGAGGGGTAACCCAGGGCCGTCACCAGCCGCTTCATGTCGAGCATGGAGAAGGCACGCCGGGCGACAATCCTTTCCCGCTCACCGTAATGCAACAACCCCTCCATAACCTGCCGTTCCGACAGATTCCGGCCCAGATAATGATTGAGAACCGTGGTCAGGGCGGCACTGCCGCAACTGTAGTCATAGGCCTGGCGAACGATATTGCGGTACTTCTGTTCAACCAGCGGCTCCACCTGGATATCGGAACGCAGACTGACCGGGCCGGAATCAATATCCTGCTCGATGACAATGGCGCCCTTTTCAAAAGGTTCGACCTGTGTCGCTTCCTGCACCATGGCAAAGGTAAGGAGGGATCCCGCGAGTACCAGCAGCATGTCAGACTATGTTCCTGTTATTATGGGTCGTGACATTTATCGGGTTACATGTTGTTACGGTACGATAGCGAAAAGCCGGCAGGCTTAAAGATAACTGTGCCTCAAATCCGCCCCCGCAGAAGGGCGCTGGTGACAGGGAAACGAGAACTGGTTCAAGCTGTGACCAATCCCCCCGAAACAGGGCTGGCCAGAGGAAGGAAGGTGCGCGGGACCGGGGCCGGAAGCCGCCGGACCCGCGCCAAGATTCAGAGAGTGAAAACCACGCCCAGCAGGCCGTAGCAAAGCAGGGTAACCACCACAACACCCACCAGGTTCAGGGCGAAACCGGCGCCGATCATATCGCCGATTTTCATGTGTCCGGAAGAGAACACAATGGCGTTGGGGGGTGTGGCCACCGGCATCATGAAGGCACAACTGGCGGCCAGGGCCGCCGGTACTGTCAGCAGCAGCGGTGACACATCCTGGGACATGGCCAGCGCCCCCAGCAACGGCAGGAAGGCAGCAGCAGTGGCCGTGTTGCTGGTGACTTCGGTAAGAAAAATAATCACCGCCACCACCAGCACAATAACCACCACTGTGGGCATGCTTCCCGCGGCCCCCAGACCTTCAGCAATCCAGACCGCGAGACCGGAGCTTTTGATGACGCCGGCCATGGCCAGGCCTCCCCCGAACAGCAGCAAAACGCCCCAGGGCAGATTTTTGGCGGTATCCCAGTCCAGAACAAATTCCCGCTCCCGGGTGTTCACCGGAATAATGAACATGGCGACCGCCGCCGCTATGGCGATACCGGTATCACTGAGCCAGGGCAGCAGGCTGTGGGACAGCAGGGGCCGGAATATCCAGGCTGCGGCTGTCAGCAGGAACACCAGAGCCACCAGTTTTTCACCACGGCTCAGGGGGCCCAGAGCCTCCAGTTCATCCAGAATCATCTGCCCGGTATCCCCTTCATGCTCCACCCCGAAATCCTTGCGGGTCAGCCACCACCATGCAGCAGCCAGCATGATTACGGTTACCGGAAGGCCCAGCAGCATCCACTGGGCAAACCCTATCTCGATGCCCTGGCTGTCACTGAGGTAGGCCGCCAGCAGGGCGTTGGGCGGAGTACCAATAAGGGTGGCAATACCACCAATGCTGGCCGCGTAGGCTATCCCCAGTAACAGGGAAGTGGCATAGCGGCGAACCCCTTCCGGGTCAGAGCTGTCAGCCATGGCAATCATGGACAGGCCAATGGGCAGCATCATGATTGCGGTTGCCGTGTTGCTGACCCACATGCTCAGAAAGGCCGTGGCCAGCATGAAACCGCCAATCTGCCGACTGGGACGGTCGCCCACGGTTTTCAGGGTCAGCAGGGCAATACGCCGATGCAGATTCCAGCGTTGCATGGCCAGCCCCAGGGTAAAGCCCCCCAGGAACAGGTAGATGATGGGATTGGCATAGGGTGCCGTTGCCTCACCGATACTGCCCAGCCCCAGAGCCGGTATCAGCACAATGGGTAGCAGGGCCGTGGCCGGAATGGGGATGGCTTCGGTTGACCACCAGGTCGCCATCAGCAGCATCATGCCCAGAGCCGCCCAGGCCTCCTGCCCCATGGAGGCCGGTGGCGGCAGAACCAGTGTGATCAGAAGAAACACAGCCCCGACCAGCAGGCCTATCAGCTGGCTTTTGGGAAGCCCCTTTCCGGGTGTGCGTGGATCATGTGTATCAGTCATAAACTGTATCTTCGAGAGGATTGAAAGGGTTTCAGCGCCGGCCGAGTCCGGCTATCTGCCGGTCCTGCAGGCGTCCAAGCAATATCAGTGCAGCAAGGGCTCCGGTCAGGGCCCAGGCCATATCAGACTGGGTATCCCAAATGTATCCCTGGGTTCCCAGAAAAGAATCCGCCGCATCATCGCTCACCAGTGCGACCCACCATTCTATCAATTCGTAGAACGCACTCAGAGCGAGACAAAAGCAGACTATGAAAAAGGCACGCCATCCGTTACCGGAAAACACGGAAAGCCGGGTTACCAGCTCCCGGGCAATCAGTGCCGGGACAAATCCCTGGGCAAAATGCCCGAGTTTGTCGTAATTGTTGCGGGTCCATCCAAACATCTCCCCAAGCCACTCAAACAGCGGAACCTCGGCGTAGGTATAATGCCCTCCGATCATGAGAATCACCGCATGCACCAGAATCAGCCAGTAGGTCAGCGGTGTCAGTGGGTAGCGATACCAGGACCAGATCACGGCGATAAATCCCAGGACTGCCGGCAGCACCTCCAGTACCCAGGTGGCCCGGTCCATGGGGCCTATGCCAGACCATACCAGCACCCCGGAAAAGACCGCTGCCCAGACCAGAGCCCAGATTGTTGATCGTGCCATTTCCTCACTCCCACCCTGAATCCGGTCCTTGATGACGTTGCGCATTTTAACTCCTTAATGGGTCAAACCTGCAGCCCCCCCATCCCCGGGAAATGCTTCCGGTGCACTGATTCCGGCCTAGCGCACCCGGATACGACTCCCCGCCTGCAACTGCCGGTCCGGATGGCGGACCACCTGATCCCCCTCGGACAGCCCTTCCGTCACCGCCGTATACAGCCCGTTACTGCGGCCGGTCCTGACCTCGGCAAGCCTTGCCCGGCCCTCCTGCGCCAGAAATACATACTGGCGGTCATCCTGGGTGAATATGGCAGAAGCGGGAATCTGCAGCACATCCTCCTCCGCCCAGAGCACAAACGTGGCATCCACCCGGTAGCCATCCCCCAGGGTCTGCCATTGCTCCTGCGGGCTGACAATATCCGCCACCACCCGGACCCGCTGCTCTTCCACCCCCAGGGCGGAAACATCCTCGAATCCGGCGGGCTCCACCCGACGGACCAGCCCGTTCAGAGTTGGCCCGCCCCACCCGGTCAGCCGTACCTGAGTCCCGGGAGCCAGCCTGACCGCATCGTAGCTGAGCACATCCACCACCACCTCCAGGGCCGCCGGATCACCTACTTCCACCACAGGTTCCCCCGCCTGGATGACGCCTTCGCTTTCCCGCACCACATCCAGAACCACACCATTGACCGGGGAGCGCACCGGTACCGTTTCTGCCGGGCTTGCACCAGAGGAAGTGGCGGCAGAAACTTCCAGCCGGGTCTGAGCCGCCCGCAGTTCATGGGCTCTCACCTCTCCATCAAAGCGCGCCGAACGCAGAATGGCCCGGGTCCGATCTGCCGCAGCCTGGGCCTGCTGCAACTTCTCTTCGGACACAAAACGGCCAACCGCCAGAGCCTGTAACCTGGCCAGTTCCTTTGCTGCCAGATCGGCTTCCGTGCGGGCCGCCTCAATCTGTTGCTGTGCCGAAGCCAGCGCCGAACGGGCCGCACCGACCCTGGCTTCCGCTTCGGCCCGGCTGCGGGCATCCAGAACACTGGCGGGCATGGGGTCCACCCGGGCCAGGATCGCCCCCTGCTCGACCCGGTCCCCCACATCCAGACGAATCCGGTGCAGAAAGCCCGCCACCGGCACAAACACCTGGTACCTGTCCTTGACCCGGGTTTTGCCCTCTTCGGTAATACTCACCTCCAGCGGTCCCCGGGTAGCGGATGCCAGATCCACCCAGACCGCATCAGGCCGGAAGGCAACAAACAGTACCGCAAGGGCCAGTACTGCAAACAGCCCCCAGAACACCCATTTCCCCTTCCCCTGTGTCATAGCCATAATCCTTCTGTTACCCGGACAGCCTCCGGGCCATAGTTTCGCCCGGGCACCATCATTCCCTCGTTTTCAATACCGCCACCAGATCCAGCCCCCGCAACCGCCACCAGGCAATAACTCCCGACGCCAGTGCCGAGACAATCACCACCGCCCCTGACATGCCCAGAGTCTGCGGGGTTATCAGCAGAGGTACCCGATACAGCTCTGTCTGCATGGCGGTAATGATCATAGAGGCCAGGCCTTCACCAATCAGCCAGCCCAGGGGGATTCCCCCCAGCAACAGCAGGGCAATATCCCCCAGCAGAATATGGGCAACCTCGTTATGGGTATACCCAAGCACCCGGAGGCTCGCCAACTCCCGGCCCTTCTCGGCCAGGGAAATGCGTACTGTGTTGTAAATAACCCCGAAGGCAATAATGCCCCCCAGCAGGCTGTTGAAAAAAGTAAAGGTCAGAAAGGTCTTGCCCAGAGTGTCATGAAAACTGTCGATCAGAGTCTGGCGGATACTGACACCCTGTACCTTGGGCATGTCCCTCAGGGTCCGGTACACCTCCCCGGCCCGGTCCGGCTGCACATTCACCAGAGCCTGATTGATCAGGTCTCCATCGCCCAGTACCCGGTTCAGGGCATCCAGGTTCATGTACACCCCCACCCCCAGAAATTCCTGGCTGATACCGGCCACGGGCACCGAAATCTGCCGCCGGTCGCCTTCCAGAATGTCAATGACCAGCCGGTCCCCGGGTGCTATATCCAGCTCCCTGGCCAGATAATCAGTGATCAGCAGGCCCTCCAGGGGGATGGTCACCGGCTGCATCTCCCGGTCCACCACAAACTGCAGGCGGGCATCCGCCGGAATTCCGGTCACCGCACTGCGCCACTGCCGGTGACCATTGACCAGGCGCGCAGCCACCACACGCCGCCCTTCGGCAAAGCGCACCCCAGGTTTGCGCCTCAGATCATAGAGCACAGCCCCATTGACCGGATCGGTAAAGGTGGCCGCCAGATCCTCCTGCTGCACCCGGGCAAACTGGGCATGCACCATCAGGGCCACCGAATCGAACTGGAAGTTACCCACCAGAATAATTGCGGTCGCCATGGCCACACCCAGCATAGCCAGAAAACTGCGCAGGGGCCGTCGCGCCATCTGCCGGAAAATCATCCGGGAGGGCTGGGACAGGCGCAGCCCCGAGAGCCATGTTTCCAGCCGGGTAACCCGGAACCTGGCAGGCCCTTCCGGCCTCATTGCCTCCGCCGGCGGCAGGGCTGTAGCCTGACGAATGGCCCGCCAGCCACCCAGCCAGGCCACCAGAACTGTGCCTGCGCCCAGCACCAGAATCCATCCGGGGTGAATCCGGAACAGCAGCCAGGGAAAACGGTAGTACTGCATATACATCCGGCCCATGGCATTTCCGGCCCAGAGCCCCAGGGCCAGCCCCAGAACAAACCCGGTGACCGCAATAACCAGCACCATCTGGCTGTAATGCCAGCCGATCTGCCGGTTGCTGTAACCAAAGGCCTTGAGAATGGCAATAATATCCCGCTGGGTACTGATCAGCCGCCCGATCACCACATTCAGCAGAAACATGGCCACCCCCATAAAAACAAGAGGAAAAACCGTGGCCATCACCTTCAGCTGGGTCAGCTCATCATTGAGAAAGCGGTGGGAAAACTGGTCCTCACGGCTGTAGGCACCGGTACCCCCATAGCGATCCAGCACCCGGTCCAGCTCATCGATAACCGAGTCCACCGGATAACCCGGCCGCACCCGCGCCACCAGACTGTTGAAAGCCCCCTTCATGTCCATGGCAGCTTCCAGGGCATCCCGGCTCATCCACAGAACTCCGTAGCGCAGGTAGTCCGGCAGCATGCCCCCGGGCGGAATGACATAGATAAACTCAGGAGACTCCACAATTCCGGTCAGCCGCAGAACCTGACGCCGGCCATTGATGATGGCGGGAAAAGTATCTCCGGGTTTCAGGCCGTGGGCCTCGGCAAAACTGCCAATCACCGCCACCTCCCGGTTGCGGCCGGCCGCCGGCAAACGTCCGGAGCGCACAAACAGCCGGTTCACCTCCGGCTGCCCCCCGGCCGGTAGTGACACCAGACGGGCCGATACCGGATCGCTGAAACCGGCAATTTCCAGCTTGGCGGCCCCTTCTACCCGGCTGCTGATGCGGGTAATGCCGGGGATCTCCGCAACCCGTTGCAGAACATGCTCCGGAGCCCGTTTCAGGACGGCGAACACCTCGGCAAACTGATACTGCTGGTAGTACAGGCTGCGGGTCGCAGACAGGGAGGAGTAGTTCACCAGGGACATGACGCAGACGGCAACTCCACCGGCAATCACCAGGGAAATGGCCAGCACCTGCCCCCGCATATGCCAGAGTTCCCGGCGCAGTTTGGTGTTCAAGGTGCCGAAAACCCTGCCCATAAGCTACCAGCTCAGTGTGTGTGGGTCCTGACGCTGGTCATTGCGCCGCTGACCACTGATATTGCCATCGGACAGGGTGATCACCCGGTCACCCATGCCGGCAATGGAAGCATTGTGGGTAATGATAACGGTGGTGGTGCCGGTTTCCCGGTTGGCCCGGTCCAGAGCAGCCAGCACCAGTATTCCGGTTTCTGAGTCCAGGGCACCGGTGGGCTCGTCACAGAGCAGTACATCCGGGCGCTTGGCCACAGCCCGGGCTATGGCCACCCGCTGTTGCTCGCCGCCGGACATCTGTGCCGGAAAATGGTCCATGCGATCCTGCAGGCCCACCAGGGCCAGGGCGTCTTCCGCGGCCATGGGATGGCTGGCAATCTCGGTGACTGCCTCCACATTTTCAAGGGCCGTCAGGCTTGGAATGAGGTTATAGAACTGGAAGACAAAGCCCACATGCTCCCGGCGGTAGGCAGTCAGGGTCCGGTCGCTGGCGTTTGTCAGCTCGTAATCCCGGTACCGGACCTCCCCTGATGTGGGCACATCCAGCCCCCCCAGAATATTCAGCAGCGTGGACTTCCCGGACCCGGAGGCCCCCAGCATGACCACCAGCTCCCCGGCATACAGATCCAGGTCCACCCCCCGCAGGGCGCGCACCTCAACCTCACCCTGCCGATAGGTTTTCACCACCCCGCGGGCGTGAAACACCGGTTGCCGGGACTCGGTCACCGCCGGCTCCGTCGGGCTTATTCCGAGCCCGCGCAATCCACACACAGGGTAGTGTAAGGCAGCACCTGCAACCGACGCGGGTCAATGGTTTTGCCGCAAACCTCGCACAGATCCCCCTCCCCGCTTTCAATACGCTCCAGGGCATGCTCTACCTGTAACAATTCAGCACGGGTTTCCGTTTCCAGGGAATCCACAACCTCATCATTCTGGGTCTGGTTGGCCTGCTCAGCAAAATCCTTGTCCAGAGCCCCTTCTTCCCGATGCTGGTGGGACTTGTAGCGGGACAGCCTGGCGCTCAGGTCTGCTTTGAGGGTTTCCAGTTCCGATTTCCGGTTGGTCATGGCAATGCTCCTGCAGGACGGAAGATTCAGAGTTTTTAACTATAGCCCTACACTAAAGCATAAGCGGCATCTTCGTTTGATGTTTATCAAAACAGATACAGGTGGGGGCCGGCGGGACGCAGCAGGCGCGGGCACAGAAAAAGGAATCCCGGCATCAGACAAAGAATCTGATGCCGGGACAACCAGGGAGAACCGGAAAGCCTGACCGGCAGAGTCAGCCGGGCAGGAGTTCGATGGGATAGCGGATCTTGGTCTGATCCACTCCTGGACGGGCACCGAAATCCACCAGTCTCAGGCGGTTACAGATTTTCTTCTCAAGCCCCGGTTCGTTGAGGGTTGACTCAACCACAGCACAACTGGATACCGAGCCATTGGATTCGATCACCAGTTCCGGGGTAATACTGCCCTGAAGCGACGGTTTACGCCTCAGCTCCCGGTTATAGATGCTGTAGATAGCCGATTTGTTGGCATCCATGGTGCGCCGCAGCTCTTCCCTGCTCCGGGTTCTGGAAGCCACATCCTTCTGGGCACGGCGGACTTCTTCCTTGACCGCTGCGACCCGTTCCACCTCGGCGACTTCCGCACGCTGCCTTTCGGCCAGTGCCACCTGCCGGGTTTCACGCTGCAGATTGGCCTCGTCGACGCCGGCACTGCGGCCGGTAGCCGTCGCCCGTGCCGCCAGAGTATCTGTGGTCTTTCTGGCGATGGGCTGGGCGGTCCGGGTAACCGGAGCGTTGAGTTTCACTGAACTGGCCAGCTCACTCATTTTCGACAGTTCCTTGCCCATGGCCAGAATGCCGGTTTTCTTCACCTTCTCCCTGGCCACCTGAACTTTCTCTGGTGTGGGTTCGGGTTTCTTTTCAATCCGCGGTTTAGGCTTGGGCTTGGGTTCCGGTTTAGGTTCCGGCTTGGCCTGCTCCACCGGTTTCTTTTCCGGTTTCTCTTCCGGCTTGGGCTTTTCCGGCTCAGGCTCGGGTTTGGGAACAACCACCGGCTTGGGCGGCTCCTTACGCTCCAGAATGAGTTTGGCCAGTTGCGGAGGCAAAGCTTCCTTTTCCTTGCGGTCCGGTTCCGGCAACTCCACCAGGGTCACAAATACCGCAAAAGCCAGGCACAGGGGCACCACCACCATGGAGATGGTCAGCAGGCGCTTGCGCTCCCCCGGCTCCCGGTTCCAGGGCAATCCATACCAATAATCCATCATTGTCAGGCCCCCTGTTCCTTATGCTGATTCACCGCCAGTGAAATAGCGGCGTAACCGGCATCCACGCAGGTGGACATGATTTTCTTCAGCAGCTCATAGGGAAGCTCCCGGTCTGCCAGAATGGTAATCGGGCGCCCGGTATCCGGTGCCGAAACCAAGGTACGGCTGGCCTGATAGTTCAGCTCTTCCTTCAGTGCCGGCTCAACCTGCCCGTCAAAGGCAAGCAGCGCTGCACGTTTGAGCACAACCCGGCCGTTCACCAGAATGTCCTCATCGGTCACCGTCAGCGCCAACACTTCATCGGGGGATTTCTCCGCCGTGGAATCCGGCAGTTTGATGGTGCTGTTCTGGTTAAGGACCTGAACGTCCGAGGACGAATTCACCATCAGGAAGAACACCAGAATGGTAAATATGTCCATCAGTGAAACCAGGTTCAGCTTGCTCTGATTCTGGCTGCGCCGCTGATGACGCCTGACCCGGCGGGCCTTGGCGGATTCTTTCATGAGCTCACCCCTCCGTCCTTGCCGGTCTGCGCAGGTGCATCACCAAGAGAGATGTCCGGAAACAGTTCGGCATCAACCACACTGCCGGCAACAACCGTCTCATAGGAACGAACCGTATCCATGACCGTCACCAGAGTCTGGTAGCTGGTCTGGGTGGAAGGCATGATAATGACGTCTTTCTTTGCAGGAACCCGGCTTTTCAGCTCCTTCATGACGTCCTTGAGCTTAATAAAGTTGTATTCCCCATCCGCCTTGGGAATGACCTTGATAACGCCACCCTGATTGGCTGCCACTACCAGCTGGTCTTCGTAGACGATCACCTGAATCTGTAGCTCTTCCTGCTGATCCTGATTCAGGCTGTCTCCGGTGGGAAAGTTCAACTCCAGCACACTGGTGTGGGCAAACACCATATTCAGCAGCAGAACCGGCACCAGCACAATCATGAGGTTCATGAAAGGCGTGATGTCCAGATCCGGCTCTGTATGTAACCGACGATGTTTCCGTCTCATGGCCTGATGTCCTTTTTTCTGGTTATCAGGCCGCTGAGCCAGCCGGAGTGGCTACCTTTGCTGCAGCAGGTGTGCCCTGTACCTGGGAACGCTGTCCGTTGCCATCACTCAGCAGGTTGAGAATCTTGACTCCGGCCATTTCAAAACTGTCGACAATCTCGTTGGTCTTGGTTTGCAGCAGCGAGTGGATCAGCAGCATGGGAATGGCGGACATAAGACCGAAAGCGGTGGTGTTCATGGCCACGGAAATACTCTGGGACAGCAGGCTGGCCTTCTCCGCCGGATCGGCAGAAGCCACTGCAGTAAACGCAGCGATCAGACCAATGATGGTACCGAGCAGCCCCAGCAGGGTTGCGATATTGGCCAGAGTAGCCAGGTACTGGGTGCGTTTTTCCAGGCGCGGCATAACGTCCAGCAGGCCTTCTTCCATGGCGTATTCGATTTCCTCACGGCCCTGACGGCGGGCCAGACGCTGCAGGCCGAATCCAATCATGGTGGACATGGCGGTTCCGGAATCCGTGGCGTAGTTCAGGGCATTTTTGTAATCACGCTTGGCGATCAGCTGGTGCAGACGATTGAAATCCCGACGATTGGTCAGTTTCTGCGCAGACAGGTATACATATCGTTCAATGGCTACAATGAGTCCGATGATCAGAACAACAGCAATCGGATACATAAAAAAGCCACCTTCCTGGAAGAAGCGAACGGCGGTATCAATCATTTTGGTAGTACTCCATGGTCCGGTATTTGGATCAGTGTAAAGGGCTATGGGCCCGGTAGGGGTAAGTTCGCGAAAGTCTTTGTAGCGGTTTGTTTTCCCTTGCGTTCAGGCACAGGCAGGTTGTGATGCTGTTCTCAGGGACTGTCCGGTGCCGGAGCGTTTTCCTCCTGGCTCTGGCGAAAAACTTCGTAATATTTCACCAGCCGCTGGAATTCGTATCGCTCCAGAGGCTCAAACGCCTGGGACACCAGCAGACGCTCATCCCGCCCCGGGAGCGTCTCCGCTGTCGGGGGCTGCCAGGGCACCAGGTACATCACCGTGGGCATTTCCTGATCACCACGGATACGTGCACCTTCGATAGTCATCACCCCGGACTCCTGGGCCTGTAGCCCGGGCACGGCCAGCATCAGAGCTGCCACCGGAAGCAGGTACTTGCACATAGTCATGTCCGTCACCTCATTGCAGCCGGTTCTTGGCATCAAAAATCCAGTCTTCCAGCCCCGGTTGCATATCCGGAGCCATGGCCTGGTACTGTTCATACAGGGGAATCGCCTCTTCCGGGCGCCCCAGATAGATATCCAGAAGAATGCCCAGGTTCAGCATGGCCGGCAGATAATCCGGATCCGCCTCAAGGGCCTTGAGGTAAAAGCCTTCAGCCTGTTCAAAATCACCGTTCAGACGGGCAATCACCCCCAGATAATTGAGCGCAGCCTTGTGCCCCGGATCCAGGGTAATCACCGCCTCGAAGTAACCCCGGGCCTCGTCCGGATTACCAGCCTGATAGGCCAGAACCCCCAGGTTCGCCAGCGGCCCGGTGCGCTCCGGATGGGCTTTCGCCAGTTCCTGGAAACGGGCTTTGGCTTCGCCGGTATTACCCGCCTGCATCAGGTTCACAGCCTCTGCAAAGGCCTTCTGTAAGGATGGATCAGCCCCGGGAGCCCCCGAGGTACCTGAACCTTTTCCGGGACTCAGCGCGCATCCGCTCAGCAACACCGCAAACAATGTGGCAACTGCCAGAGGTTTAGCCCAGCTCATTGACGACTCCGGTTGTAACTTCCTGTTTGTTGTATCGGCCCGGCAGTAGCTGCCGCAGCGCCTCGTAACTCCGCTGCACCCACTCGTCGAAAATGCCCTCTCTGGCCCGCAGGATATTCTGCTCGTGGATATCAATGGCGTTATCCTCAAAGGGATAGGCCTGCTCTTCCAGCAGCAGTTCATACTGTTCCAGCTCCAGCTCGGAAAGCCCTGCTGGTCTTTCCGAATTCATCAGGTCTGATCCCAGGCGACCATAGATATGGGCGATCTGGTAGCCGGCTTCGGTGGCAAAGGAGGACAGGCCGTAACCTGCTGTTTTCTGGTAGGCATTGACCGCCTCTTCCAGGGCTGCGGACTTGGCAGCCATACTGTCGGCCAGGGGCAGAGTCAGGCTTATGGCGTCATAGCGGGCCAGGGCTTCCCGGGCCAGAACTGCGGAGGCGGAAGCCGCCAGCCAGCGCATGCGGTCATCACTGGCATCAGGATTGCCGTCAACCACGTCCATCTGCCGGTACAGCCAGGTGTTTCTGCTGGCGATATCGCCTTGGGACTCGTACAGCTCCGCCAGCCGGTTAGCGGCTTCCATATATTCCCCGGCAGGCTCCGGATAGGCCTTTGCGTAATCCTCCCAGGCAGTGATGGCCTTTTGGGTATTGCCCGCCTTGTCATAGAGCTCAGCGGCAATGCTCATGTTTTCCCTGTGTTCTTCGGGGGTGGAGGCCATGGCCACCATAAGGTTGAGTTCATCCCCCGCCTTTTCCCACTGTCCGGTTTCCCGGTATGCCAGCGCCAGTTTTGCGGGCACGGTATTGGCCAGTTCATGGTCCGGGAAGCGTGCCCGGAATCCGTTCAGGACCGTTGCAGCCTCATCCCAGCGCGCGGCAGTAATCAGCAGGGATGCGGCATCGTATTCGGCATTGGCCCGCAGGGCGGATGTCGGCACCAGCACTCCGACCCTCAGGTATTCGCCAACGGCAGCATCCACATCTCCGGCTTCGGCCAGCTGTTCTGCCTGACGGAATACAGATGCGGCCAGGTTCTCCATGACTCCGGTACGCCGCTCGTCGGTTTCCGGCATGGCCGCCAAAGCCTCCCGGTAGGACTGTTCAGCCTCACCATAACGCTCCAGCTCAAACAGGCTGTGGCCAGACAGCAGCAGGGCTTCGGTAATCAGCGTCTGGGGCGGAGCCGGCTGCCAGGTCACCAGGCGGGCGGACATGGCAACCACCTCTTCCCAGTTGCTCTGTTCGTATTCCCGCTGTAACGCGATATAGAACACATCCGGCGCCCGGGGGTCCTCCGGGAAGGCGTTAACGAAGCGCAACCGGTTGAGCTGCTGGAGCTCCTGATAGCCGGTCAGCTCTGATTCAGGTTCCTGCGGCCAGGTCTTCGCGTATTCACGAAATGCCAGTACCGCCGCATATCCGGCTTCCGCTGCCCGACCCGGCACCTCGTCCCCGTAGGAAAAGTCATAGGCCACCCGCTCGAACGCGGTAATCGCCGAGGGCCAGTCCTGCAGTTCGATATAGGTTTCACCCAGCAGGAACAAACGTTCCGGCGTACCTGAATGGGTCGGGAAGGTGGCAACGAACTCCTCGTTATAGGCTGCAGACTGCCGGTAGTGGTCCCGGGCATCCGCTGCTTTCTTGGTTTCCCCGGCCAGCAGATACTCCCTGTCAGCAAGTTCCGACAGCATGGGCTCCAGCTGCTCTTTTATATAGCCGAGGGTTTCTTCGTCAGCACCAGCCCAGTAGTCGCTGTACAGACCATATTCCCGGACAAAGGCTGCCTTGCGCTCCGGTACCGTACGCCCGAAACCGGCCAGTTCCAGGGTCTGGATAATATTGATGTAATACCTGGGCGCCCAGCGGCTGTCCGGGTGATCCTCAATAAAGGCTTCATACACTTCAATGGCATCGGAATACTGCTCCCGCTCCACCAGCAGGCTGCTGTACCGCTCATAGATCAGGATTTCGTAGGGTCGGCTGCCGGTTTCCCGGAACAGGGCCTGCAGGGTGTCCGCACCGTCCAGATAGGTCAGGGACAGGCCGAATACCCGGAACAGGTCTTCAGTCAGGGTACGGTTACGCTGGTCGATGTCCTGAACCGGCTGCCCTTCCGGCAATACCAGGTCCAGCACATCAATAAAGCTCAGAAGTGCCTGCTGATAATTGCCTTGCTTGAACTGACTCCAGCCCTTCATGTAGTGGGCATTCACCAGAAACGAGGCATCAGCTTCCCGTTCCCGGCTGACCCGCGCCACCTCACTGAAAGCCTGCTCGGCATCCCGGTAGCGACCATCGGTAAACATCAGGTCGGCGCGCCGGAACTGGGCTTCCACCCAGTAAGGGGAGTCCGGATAGGTCTGTACCAGCGTGTTCAGGGTGTCCAGCTCCTCCGCCGTCATTCCCCGCAGTTCCCAGGCCCTGGCCAGCTGGTAGTAGATCTGGTCGTTACCCTCCCGGTCCGGATGCTCGGTCAGCAGATTGACATAGGCATCAATGGCACCGGACAGTTCATCCACTGCGGTATCGGCAATTTTCTGTTCCGCCCGCATGAACTCCAGATCCGCGAGACGGTGACGGATGGTGACCTGGGTAACGGGGTCTTCCACCAGTGGCAGCAGTGCCCGGTAGCTGTCCATCACTGTCTCTAGTGAAACCGCCTCTGCCGGGCCTGCAGACGGATCCGGAGTTGCCGGTATAGCGGCCACCGTATCGGGCAGTTCACCCAGGGTCAGGGTATCCGTATCCCGGCCTGCACTCCGGTCAGCAAAGGGCCAGGGCATGGCCTGGCACCCGGCCAGTACCAGCACCGCCGCGCCTGTGGCCAGGTGCCGGGTAGCCAGAGCTCTGTAACGACGGAGGTTATTCATCAGCCCCTCCCTGTACCGCTCCGGACCGGAACAACTGGTCGGCCAGGCGAGCCTGGGCATGACGGGAAGCCACCAGGTAGCCCCGTAACTGTTCCCTGCGTTTCGCCAGGGCTTCATCAACGCTTGCCATCAGCTGTGCCCGGGCAATATCCAGGACACCGGACAAGCGAGCCTGCAGGCTCAGCAGTTCCTGTTCTTTCTGTTCCAGGCGTTGACCCAACTGCTGGTTCTCCCTGTCTTCCGCCATGAGCTGTTCGATCTTTTCGTACTGGGAAACATGAACGGCCATAACCCTGTCCAGCTCCCGGAGCTGTTTCTGTGCGGCCCAGCGATTGATCCCGTAGTCATCCACAATCCACCAGTTGAAATAGGCCTGCATACGCCGGAACTTTTCCCTCTGGCTGGCAGTGCGTTCGTCATCCGGCAGTTTCGCCAGAGTCTCCGCCACCTTGTCCAGCTTCCGTTTCAGAGCCTTCTGTTCTGTGGTCATGAAGAATTCGGCATCTTCCCGCTCCAGAGCCTCACCTATCTGCTGACGGAGCTGTTCATGTTCTACCAGCCATGTATCAGTCCCAAGCCCGGCAAGCACTTCCCGGGTCTGATCTATCCGGGAGTCCCGATAGATCCTGCGGGTCTCCAGCATGGCCCGGAAAGAATCCAGCTGTTTCAGCCAGTCCCCGAGGAATGCACCAATCTGGTAGAGCTCGTGCAATTCGCTGAGGGCCTGCTGGAAGGATTCCGTGGCGAGAATTCCGGACAGGGCAAAATCTTCAGGTACAACCTGCAGGCGACCATAGGCATCGGTCTGCACATCACCACCATCGGTACTGAAACGCAGACCTGACAGCAGCTTTTCTTCCGTCAGTTCAGCCCGGGCCTGGACCAGGCGGGCATCCAGTTCTTCATATTCGCTTGCGGCTTCCCGGAACGCGGCCAGGGCCTCCCGGGGGCGATTCATCTGTTCCAGAAGGTAGCCCCGGGCATAGGGAACCTGCTGCAGCCAGGGTGTGAACAGTTCTTTCCGGGACAGGGTCTCCATGGCATTGAAGGCCCTTTGCATATCGCCCCTGCCGGCGGCAGCGATGGCATAGTCAAACAGGGCCCGGTCCGAAAAAGGTCCGTTTACAGGCAAATTCCAAAGGGTTTTCTGGGCTATATCAAAGCGGTTGGCATCCACATACAGACGTGCCAGCGACAGCCGGCTCTTGTCGATCAGAGCGTGGAATTCCCGGGTTTCATCTTCGGTTTCGGGGCCCCGGTCCTCCATGTCCTCAATCAGCTCAACCAGGGTCTCTACCGCAGCTTCGCGGTCACCGTCGGCAACCTGTTGCATGGCATGGTTGTACACCAGATAGTCTGACCAGAGCGTATCTTCATCCATCTGTTCCCGGATAGCCTCAGCATCGCCGGCTCCCGGGAAAGTCATGGCAAGACGGGCCTGCAGATACAGCCATTCCTCATACAGAGCGGCGTCGCTGTCCTCCAGAACATCCCCATCCACCCGTTGCAGATTGCCCAGGGCCAGTTCGTAATCACCCTGCAGATACAGCACCTTGCCAAGATAGAACCAGGCCTGATTACGCACTTCCGGAGACAGTGAGCTGCCGGCTCCATCCCTTCCCAGCAGCTCGGTAAACACCTGGCCGGCTTCCCGGGTCATGCCGTAGGACAGCATCAGGCTGCCTTCCAGCAACTCAGGATAATCCCCATGCCCCTTAATGCCCCCCCGCTCCCGGGCAACCCCCAACCGGGTCAGCGCGTCAAAGGCTTTGCCCTGGTGGTAGCTGTACAGCATCCAGCCGTAGTTCAGATCCCGGGCGTGCCCGGGCAAGGACTCGTCAGCCTGGACCGGTGCCACTGCGGCCCAGCACAGGCAACCACCGGCAACCAGTGCCGACAGCCTTCGGAACGGAATACCTGCCATCAGTCCCACAGTGCGGTTTACTCCCATTCCACAATGGAAACTTCGGGCTGGTAATCGGAGGAGCGGTCCTGCACCCGGATTTCAAGGGCTGCAGTGCCAGTTGCCTTCTCGAACTCCAGCGTGGCCGCCTGTTTGTATGCCCGGTTGTCCGGACCTATACCTTCAACAAAAGCGGTCACTTCATGACTGCCGGTCTTCAGGTTTCCCACGTAGAGCCGTTGCATGCCACCCCGCTCCAGGGCCTGAATCTGACGATCCGTGTACAGATAGGCAGCCACCACATCGCCGTCCACCTTCAGCTTTACCGAATCCAGTTTCAGGAACTCACCGGCATCCACACTCAGAAACACCGCAACCTGGGTGCTGGCGGGAAACAGCAGATCCTCTTCCAGAATGAACAGGTCCCGGTTCAGGCTTATCACCTGCTTCTTGAGATCTTCCACCGACTCCGCTACCGCCTTGGTATCAGCGCTGTCGTCGGATTGTGCGGCTGCAGGCCCTGCCAGCGCCAGCCACAGGCCGGCACCAGCTGCAACACCAAGGGACTTGAACGATATCGCCATGATCAGTCTTCCTGCCAAATCAGTATTCGAGTATCAGAGATGCACGGGTAACCAGTGCATCAAAGGAATAAAGCGGTTCCTCGCCAGGCTGATAAGTGCCCGACGCGGTTAGGTCCCGGAAATCGTCGTATTCAAAGTTAAGCCAGTCTACGAGAAGGCTGAACTGCAGCCTTTTGATACCCGGCACTGATGTCTGCTTCCATTCGTAGACAGCACCGGTAGCAAAGGTGGTTCCCGACAGGGTGCTCAGCTCCTTGTCCCGGGCCAGATGGGTCTGCGAGTTTTCATAGGCATACAGGTCACTGTAGAAATCTGCAGCATCCTGGGTGTAGTAGCGTACCGAGCCTTCCAGGGTCCAGCGTTCGGTCAGTCCGTGGACATAGGCCAGTTCCACCGTATGGGCCTCTATGCCCCAGCTGTCGGTAAAGTAGCGGTACTCGCCGCGGATGGATGCCCGGTACGGCAGATAATAGAGCGCCCTGGCAGCCACGGAGGTACTGGTCCGGGTTTCCGGATAACGCTCTGGCTGATACAGATAGGCACCCGGGTTATTGGGATCCAGATACCGGTTCTGGCGGTATGGGTTCTGCAGGTAGCCCTCATCCGTCACCACTTCCAGATCAATGCCCACCAAGCTGTTGCGGCTGAGCACCTGACTCAGGCCCAGCTGGTAATTGCGCCGGTCCGCCTCTTCACTGAAGGTGTCATTGCCGACCTTACCAATCTCATCCCAGCCGTTGGCATACCCCATGGTAATTGTGGACATACCTCCGAAGAACTCCTGGCTCACCGAGAAATACACGGTATTTGCCTCGTAGTCGTTCTCTGAACTGTTGGTAAAGCCCAGGCTCAGAGTGGCATCCTCATGCAGATAGTCCACGCCGACGGTATATTCGTTACGCTCCTCGGTATACTCACTGGCGGTGGCCAGCACATCCACGGATGCCGCGGATACCGAGTCCACATAGTACTGGCCGGTCAGTGACACCGAAGAGCCAACGCTTTTCCTGACCAGCACCGACGGACCATCAATGACCATGCCGCCGCCGTCGTAACGGTGGTACAGCATGTCTACATTGTCCGCCGGCAGCGTTGCTGCAATACCGGAAACCGGCAGCCACAACAGGACCAGCAGCCCTGCCTGGCGGATCAGCCTGTCGCGGATATCAGTTACAGCCACAGCCGCCTCCTGAACCACCTTCGGCACCCCGGGCAGATTCACGGGCCTGATAGACGTGGTGCATATACACATCCGCCTTGCCATGACGACTCAGGCTCATCACTGGATCCGCCAGCTTGTCCCTTTCATAGGGTTTTACCCAGGGCTTGATGGGACTGCAACCGGTGGTGCCGGAAACCACCAGCACCGCCAGCAACAACACCCGAATGGTCAATCTGCCCATAATCTTTGGCCTGTACCGAATCACTCGCGCACCA